>JACUTZ010000037.1 GCA_014859545.1 Gammaproteobacteria bacterium | reverse complement strand
CCCCTTGCCCCTTGCCCCTTGCCCCTTGCCCCTTGCCCCTTGCCCCTTGCCCCTAATTACTTCTTTCCCAACACATAGGAACCGCCACCCTTGTGGATCAGCCGCTTGTCTTTGAGCAGCTGCGTCAGGCCCTTGCTGATGGTGGTGTTGCTGAAGCCCATGCCCTTGAGTTTTTCCTTGAGCAGGGTTTCGCTGATGTATTCGCGGGTTTTGGTCAGCTCGCGGATCTTGATATACATATCGTCGATATTTTCGACGTTCTCGGGGGGCTGTCGAGCTGCAGAGGTGGAGGGTTCCAGGCTTGGGGCCTGCGCGGCAGCGGGCTTGCTGGGCGGGGTGGGTCTTTGGGGGGCTTCCTGTCGCGGTGACACCGGTGAGGGGGCTTCCAAGGTGTCTGCCTGGGCCTGTTGACGGGCACTGGCGATCTCTTTGTCGAGGTGCGCCAGTTCCTGCTCATGGCCGCCAAGTAATTTTTCGCGCTGTTGTTGCAGCTGTTTGATCTCGTCATCCAGCTTGCTGAGGGCTTTGTTGAATTTGCTCAGCAGCTCTTCGCGTTGCTGCTTGAGTTTGTTGAGGTGTTCATTCAGTTCGGCCTGGCGCTGTTCTTCCTGCTCCTTTTGGCGGGCAAGCTCAAACAGCTCTTTGGCACTGAGTTTGCTAAGGTCAATACTCATGGGGCGTCCTTGGCTCAATAAATCGCTGCATTCTAGGCAGGCATGGTCGACAATTCCAGGAAGTCATGCAAGTTTTCTTCACCAGAACATGTATTTTTGTGTGTTTGTACCCCGTCCTCGGTTAACATGGACACCCCTTCTCTTGCACTCAGGAATCCTGCCATGGGCACACATGATCCCCTTACCGATGATGAACTTGAGGCGCTGGACAGCTTTCTGCTCTCTGAGGCCTGTGATGATGATGCCCTGGCCATTGATGAGGCCCATGGTTTTCTGACCGCCCTGTTGCTCCCCCCCAGCAGTCAAACGGACGAGCAGTGGCAAACCCGGATTTGGGGGCAGCCCAAGTTTGCCGATGACGCCCAGCGTGAACGTATGGCCGGGCTGCTACAGCGCCTGCACGATGATATCCAGGCCAGCCTGGTCGCTCGTCGCGATTTTGAGCCGCTGGTGATCGAGATGGAAGAGGACGGCGAGCTGGTCGAGGCCCATGAGGGCTGGTGTTTTGGCTTCATGCTGGGGGTGGAGCTAAACCCCGAGCTGTGGGAATCCCTGCCCAAGAACGAGCAGGAGCTGGCCCTGCCGATGGCACAATTGGCCTTGCTCTACAGCGAGGACGATAACGACATGGATGAGGATGAATACCTGGATTGGGTGGATCTTATCCCCGGCGCGGTGATGGGCTTGTATTCCTACTGGCATCGTTCCTGATCCGGGTTTGTTGAACGCGATTTCTGGCAAAGGTTTTTTTCATGTCATCAGAAGAAAGTATCATCCTGTTTTCCCAGCTGGGTCTGGCGGCCCCGGTGTTGCAGGCTATTGAGGATGCCGGTTATGAGGCCCCTTCGCCGATCCAGGCCCAGAGCATCCCGCCGCTGCTGGAGGGCCGTGACCTGTTGGGGATGGCCCAGACCGGCACCGGCAAGACCGCAGCCTTTTCCCTGCCGCTGCTCAGTCGTCTCGATCTGTCACGCAGCGAGACCCAGATCCTGGTACTGACCCCGACCCGCGAGCTGGCCATTCAGGTGGCCGAGGCGATGCAGGGTTATGCCCGTCACATGCCCGGATTCCATATCCTGCCGGTCTACGGTGGTCAGAGCATGGATATCCAGCTACGTCAGTTGCGCCGTGGGGCACATGTGGTAGTAGGGACACCAGGGCGGGTCCAGGACCATCTGCGCCGCCACACCCTCAAGCTGGATAGCCTGCAGGCGGTGGTGCTGGATGAGGCGGATGAAATGCTGCGGATGGGCTTTATCGATGATGTGGAGGCGATCCTTCAGCATACCCCGCCCGAGCGCCAGGTCGCGCTGTTCTCGGCCACCATGCCCGATGTGATCCGCCGTGTGGCGCGCAGCCATTTGCGCGACCCGGTTGAGATCAAGGTCAAGAGCAAGACCTCGACGGTGTCCACCATTACCCAGCGTTACTGGCAGGTCAGCGGGCTGCACAAGTTGGATGCCCTGACCCGCATCCTCGAGGTTGAGGACACCGATGGCCTGATCATCTTTGTGCGTACCAAGACTGCCACCGTGGAGCTGGCCGAAAAGCTGGAAGCGCGTGGTTACTCCTCCGCGCCGCTGAATGGCGACATGAACCAGGTGCTGCGCGAAAAGACCGTCGAGCGCCTGAAAAACGGCAAGCTGGATATCGTGGTGGCCACCGATGTGGCGGCCCGTGGCCTGGATGTGGAACGCATCAGTCATGTGGTCAATTACGACATCCCGCATGATACCGAGGCCTATGTCCATCGTATCGGGCGCACCGGCCGGGCCGGGCGCAAGGGGGTGGCGATTCTGTTTGTGGCGCCGCGTGAACAGCGCATGCTGCGGGCGATCGAAAAGGCCACCAACCAGCCAATCACCCCGATGCAGCTTCCCACCCGTGAGGATATCTCCGGGCGACGCGTGGCCCAGTTCAAGCAATTGATCACCGAAACCCTTGAGGCCCAGGAGCTGGATTTCTTTGCCGAGCTGATCGACAGTTATCAGGCCGAGAG
Source organism: Gammaproteobacteria bacterium (assembly GCA_014859545.1). Taxonomy (GTDB): domain Bacteria; phylum Pseudomonadota; class Gammaproteobacteria; order Thiohalomonadales; family Thiohalomonadaceae; genus SLDE01. The sequence goes on along the minus strand of JACUTZ010000037.1, from coordinate 16,856 downwards.
CAACGTGGGTTTGGGCGAGATCGCCGCCGCGCTGGCCTGGCTGGTGCAGCGCGAGCGCCCCTTGCTTGAAGAGTTGCCCGAGATTCGTGCCGAACGGAATGAGCGTCCACGTCGTGATGCCAGCGAGAGCTGGCGCGACAAGGAACGTGGCTCGCGCAGTGAGCGTCCGCCCCGTCGTGAGCGGGATGATCGGGGAATGGAAGCGGGGATGGTGCGCTATCGTATCGAGGTCGGTCGCGAGGATCGGGTCCAGCCGGGCAATATCGTCGGTGCGATAGCCAATGAGGCCGGGCTGGATAGTCGCCAGATCGGCCAAATCCGCCTCTATGATCACTATGCCACCGTAGACCTGCCCGAGAATCTACCCGCCGACAAGCTGCGCCATCTGCAGAGCACCTGGGTTTGCGGCAAGCCTTTGCAGATCTGGCCACTGAATGACCCCTCGGCACGACCCAAGCGTGCGCCGAGCAAGACGGACAAGGCCCCTGCTGTGGCGGCGCCTGCCGCCAAGGCGCGCAAGTTCATCAAGGCCAAGCCGGCCAAAAAGCCTGCCAAGGGCTAGCAGCTTGGGGGCAGGGTAGTTGCCTGCCCTGTCTTTTGTCCGGACACAAAAAACCCCGCCGAGGCGGGGTTTTTTGTCGGGCCATTAACGGGTGCTTATTGGGCTACCACGTTGCTCGCCTGAGGACCCTTAGGGCCATTTTCCAGGTCGAAGCTGACGGCCTGGCCTTCTGCCAGCGTCTTGAAGCCACTACCCTGGATAGCGCTGAAATGAACGAATACGTCCGCGCCGCCGTTGTCCTGGGTAATGAAGCCGAAACCCTTGGATTCGTTGAACCACTTAACTGTACCTGTTGCCATGTAACTATACCTTCTAAAACTAAAAAATAATGGGTGTTGCTAACAGGTAGTAGCCAGTGATGTTACGGAGGGTAAACCCACCGAGTGCTCCTTAGCCGTATCTGTAGCCCGGACACTATAGGCCAAAGCCAGCAGGAATACTACTATTATTCCCAGTCCATGGTGGCTCCGTGCAGACCGGCAGGAAGACATAAGACGCTTGGCAGCGTGGTGCTTTTGTCGCCGGAGAGGATGTGGCAAGGGACTAAACCCTGTCGTATACTCGGGACTGCTGCAGTTTATGGCAGTGGTAGTTTTAGGCGTTACACAGATTGGGTATACCTGAAAATCTTCCACAGGGTATTTTCAGGGACGAAGGCAGATGTATCCCGGTTCACCGGTTCTATCAAGCTTCTCGTTTATCGCGTTTCATCCCTGCTGCGCTATCTCCTGAACACCTCGTTTCATGATCTGTACGCGAACACCTTAAAGATATTTCATTTTTGAAAGGGTAAGCATCATGGCAACAGGTACAGTGAAGTGGTTCAACGAATCCAAGGGTTTTGGTTTTATCGCACAGGACGATGGTGGCGCGGACGTATTCGTGCACTTCAGCGCAATTCAGGGTAGCGGTTTCAAGACCCTGGCCGAAGGGCAGAAGGTCAGCTTTGATGTGCAGAATGGCCCCAAGGGCCCGCAGGCCAGCAATGTGGTGGCCCAGTAAGCCGATTGTGCTGCAAGACAGGGCCTGCCTGGCAGGCCCTAGTCGTAGACCTCGCTTGCGACTCCCGGCAGGCATTCAAAACCTGGGCGGGCGAAGTAATAGCCCTGGAAGAACACAATCCCGGCGATCTTGAGCCACGGGTATTCCTCTCTTCGTTCCACGTCCTCCGCCAGCAGTTCGATCGCCAGTTCCCGGCACACCTCGATGCTCGCCCTGACGATCACCTGCTTGATACGATTTGCGTGGATATCGCGAATCAGCAGGCGATCCAGTTTGATAATGTGCGGCGGGTACTCGGCCAGCATGTTCAGACCCGCATAACCGGCACCAAAATCATCGATGGCCGTGTAAAAGCCCATCTCTGCATAGCTGCGGATAATGCGCTTGAGGTGTGCATGGTCGGTGATCTTCTGACCCTCGACTACCTCAAACACAATCTTGTCGGTGGCAAAGCCACATTCCTGTGCCGCAGCCAGGGTGGTGCGGATGCAAAGCTTGGGATCGTAGACCGCATTGGGCATGAAATTGATGTGTAGCCGTTCGGCCATGTTCAGTTGCTTGGCCAGGGTGATAGCCTTGACTCGGCAGCTCTGGTCAAAACGATACAGATTGTCGCTGTTGACCTGCTCAAACACCTGTCCGGTCGACTCGCCGTTGGGGCCGCGTAACAGGGCCTCGGAGGCAACGAGGCGACGCTGCTGGCAGTCAACGATGGGCTGGTAGCGCAGCTTCTCATGCTAGCCATGAAACCTGTTCAGGGTCCAGCCAGGGCTGCTTGTATAACTTGTGGCGACTTGTTTTTATGTGAATTTAATGAATCTGACGGGCTAATAGGTGTTGGCTTGCTTGTGTCGCAGATATGTGGGCACTACAATGGCAATTCACAATCATGTAAATAAAAACGTGCATCTTTCACAGAAAAGGGTCCATATGAAACAGCAGAAAGCAAATGCGGCCGGTGGCGGAATCAAGCTTGGTGTCAAGTTGGGCGGGGCTTTTGCGGTTGTCATCCTATTGGCCGCAATCACGGCGGCGATTGCGGTAATGGAATTGAGTGCTGTTTCGCGTGCAGGCGATCAGATGGTGGAGATCCTGCAAGAGGCGGAATTCGTTGTGCAAAAGGAAGTCGATCACCTGGACTGGGCCAATCAGCTGGCCAATAGCTTTGTGTTGATGAGTCGCTTTGGCGGGCAGCTGGATGAAACCCAATGCGATTTTGGCAAGTGGTACATAGATTTTCGTGGCAGCCCGGCTTATCAGCAGGCTACGCCGGCCTTCCGTGAGGCTTTCGATGCCATCGACCGCCCACACAAGGCCTTGCATGATTCGGCCCGTGAGATCGTCAGTCTGGTTCAGCGGGAACAGCGCGATGCTGCCCTGGAGATTTACCGCACCACTACCCAGAGTTCACTGTCCGAGGTCCGCCAGCATCTGGGTGGTATGCGTACAGCCCTGCAGGCAGAGACCCGTCGTGTCGGTGCGGAGACCGAACGACAGACAAGCGTTGCCAAGCTGATTTTGTATCTGGCCACGGCGGTCATCATTATATTGAGTGCGGTGATTTCGGTACTAATGGTTCGCGCCATTGTCACACCGATGCGCGAGCTGGCCGAAGCGGCCGAGTTGATTGCCAGTGGTGATCTGACCGGCAAGGAGGTCAAGATTCGTTACCACGATGAGATCGGTGATGCAAGCATGGCCTTTAACCGCATGAGTCGCGGCATACGCGAGCTGATAACCAGCATGAATTCTGCGGTCAGCCGGGTGGGCAGTGCTGCCGATAAGCTCTCGGCAGTGACCAATGAAACCAATGCCGGCGTGCGTCGCCAGCAATCGGAGACCGATCAGGTGGCCACCGCGATGAACGAAATGTCGGCCACGGTTCATGAAGTGGCCCAAAATACCCAGGGGGCGGCGAGTGCCGCCCACGGTGCCGCCCAGGATGCAGCCAGTGGCAAGCAGGTCGTGGGGCGTTCGATCGATACCATTGAATCGCTGTCTACCGAGATCCAACGCGCCGCCGATGTGATCGGCCACTTGCATGAGGATGCGCAGGACATCAATAAGGTGCTGGATGTGATTCAAGGGATTGCCGAGCAGACCAACCTGTTGGCGCTGAATGCCGCTATCGAGGCCGCCCGTGCCGGTGAGCAGGGACGTGGCTTTGCGGTGGTGGCCGATGAGGTGCGCACCCTGGCGACCCGTACCCATGATTCTACCCGTGAGATTCAGGCTATGATCGAGCGCTTGCAGGCGGGTGCCAATCAGGCGGTGGATGCGATGCGCGCCAGCAGTGAGCGTGCCAGTGAGAGCGTCAAGCAGGCGGCCGAGGCTGGGACCTCACTGGATGCGATTGCCGATGCGGTCAGCCGGATCAATGACATGAATACCCAGATTGCCAGTGCCTCGGAAGAGCAAAGTGCTGTGGCCGATGAGATTGATCGTAATATCAATAATATCAGTCAGATTGCGACCGAGAATGCCACCGCCTCGGAACAAACCATGGCGGCGGGTGAGGAGTTGGCCAAGCTGGCCGATGAGCTGAAGACTCTGGCAGTGCGCTTCCGCGTTTAGCCATCTTGTGGTGATCCCGGTCAGCCTGGCTGGCCGGGATTTTTTTGTGCCTGGGATCAGGCCTCTTCTTCTTCCCATTCGTCGCCCAGGGCCTCGTCGCTGTCGATAATGCTGTCCAGCACATCGTCGTCCTTGTCCAACTCGTCGTTGGCGGCGCGGGTTTCTGTCAGCTGGCCCTGCTCGGCAATATTGCTGGCGCGGCCAACGCGGGGAATGAAACCGCTGCGTACCTTGCCAAAGGCCGATTTCAGCTCGCTGGTATAGGCTTGTTCCTGAGCATTCAGTTCACGCAGCTTGGGCTCGATGATCTCCCGCTTGTATTCGAGGATCTCACCGCGATTCAAATTAAACAGGTAAAGGGTCTTGGGATCGCCAGTGTTCAGGCGACGATCCATCAATACCGGGCTGCTTTTGGCACCGGCTTCCAGATAACCGTACCAGAGGTTGTTGTCGCTCATGGGATGTGTCCTGAGTTGCGGTAGAGGGGGCACCTCCACTGGTCGAAAATCGCTGACATGGGCCATGCCGGCGGGCTGACAAAATAGTATCTGCAAATCCGTCCATGTAAAGGTCTGGCAAGCGTTTTTTTTACTAAATTGCTAAATTTTTGTGAATAGCTGCCAGAGGGCTTTTATTCATAAGCAATATTGATGGGAGGGGGGAGCAGGTGGACAGCGACCAAGCCCTATCGTGGACCTTGATAGCGGCTTTTTTGTTGTGTTTTTTTCATCCCACGGTATCTTAGCAGGCAAATTCATTTGGCAGGAAAGGGTATGACTGAGGCTTTGTCGGCGGGCAGCGGGATGGATGACCGCCGCGAATATTCTCGCATTCGGATACGGCGCAAGCTGGGGCTGCTGCTGTCCGATGGCTCCCTGGAATACCTCTGGACTGCCGACCTGTCCCTGGGCGGGATGCAGGTGCATACTGAGCATCAGGTGGATATGGGGCTAAAATTCCCTTTCTTTATGGGCGTTTACGATGCGCCCAAGGATGCTTATGTGACGGTCCGTGGCCGTGTTGAGGTGGTACACAAGGTATACGATGGTCAGCACAAGGCCTTTCGACTTGGTCTGCAGATATTGTCATTCGATGGGCAAAGCGCCGACTTCTATCAGCGGCACCTGCGGGAGCTGGAGCTGCAACGCTAGTTTGCGGTGTCCTACCCCGGCTTCTTCAATAGTTTTTCCAGATCTTTTTGTGCGATCCCCTCATCACTGCTCAGCAGTACCCGTTTATCCAGATGATAGCTCCTGGCCATGTTCCAGGCGCTGCGCAGGGCCTGCATCTCGTTTTCGGCGGTGGCCACGTGTCTGGCATGGCCATCTGGGTGATAGCAGGTGACGGTCCAGCCAAAGGCGGTTTGCTGGATCTGCAGTGGCCATTTTTGGGGATCGGCCTTGCTGAGTTGTTTGTTGTCGGGGTGTGCCGGCATGATCGGAATATCCAGGACAGGTGAACAGGCAAGCGCAATTTCTTGTTACCGCATAGAGTATAGCCTGAGCAGTATCCGGACAAGCACAGCGGGCTGGTGCCAGCATCGCGCTACCAGTTTATCCAGTACCTGGCCAATACGCCGCGGTTCGGACTTGTTGGCAAGCGCGGTGTACAGCACGTTCATGAGCGCAAGCCGGTATGGGTACTGTTCATTAATTTCAGGAATATCAAGGTGATAGCTATCATTCCAGTCGACCGTGGTCATAATATCTCCCCCACATGGCGGTAACAGTGTTATGTTTTAATCCTGCCGGGTATGTCCCGGCATTATTTATTATCAATAACCATATTGCTATAACGGTAATTATACGGGTTTGAGAAGCGAGCAGTCGCCCTTTGGGCCGTGACCTTGCCTTTTTCCGGCTTTAAACGAGAGCATGTATTGACCTTGAATCAGGATAGTGAACAACATGATGCGATGATTGCCGCGATCGATCTGGGCTCGAACAGTTTCCATATGATCGTGGCACGTAATCTGGAGGGGCAGTTGCAGTTGCGTGACCGCCTGCGTGAGATGGTGCGCCTGGCCGCCGGGCTGGATGAGCAGGGCGAGCTGGAGGAGGCTGCCCGGGACCGAGCCCTGGCGTGTCTGCAGCGTTTTGGGCAGCGACTGAAAGGCTTTGCGCCTGGCAGTGTACGCGCAGTGGGCACCAACACCCTGCGTCGGGCGCGCAGTCCGGGATTTCTCCGTGCGGCCGAAGCGGCCCTGGGTCATCCGATCGAGATCATCTCTGGACGTGAAGAGGCGCGCTTGATCTATTTAGGGGTGGCCCATGGTCTGCCCGACAGTGATGGCCGACGTCTGGTGGTGGATATCGGCGGTGGCAGTACCGAGCTGATCTTGGGGCAGCGTTTTGAAACCCTGGAACGCGAAAGCACACCGATGGGCTGTGTTAGCTACAGCGAGCGTTTTTTTGCCAATGGCAAGATCAGCGCCAAGGCGATGAATAATGCGGTGATCGCCGCGCGCCTGGAATTACAGGACATTGAGGCGGAGTACCGCCACGTCGGCTGGGAATTGGCGGTCGGTGCCTCGGGCACGATCAAGGCGGTGGGGGAGTTGGTGCAGGCCAATGGCTGGTCTGAGCAGGGGATTAGTCTGGTCTCACTGCGTCGTCTGGCCGATGAGCTGGTGCGTGTTGGCGAGGTACAGGCACTCAAATTGAATGGTCTGAAGGAAGAGCGGCTGCCGGTACTGGCCGGCGGGGTGGCGGTGTTGCTGGCGATCTTCGAAAGTCTGCAGGTGGATACCATGCAGATTTCCGATTGGGCACTGCGCGAAGGCCTGCTCTACGATCTGCTGGGACGTATCCGGCATGAGGACGTGCGTGAACGTACCATCACCGCCTTGAGTGAGCGTTATCAGGTGGATCGTCAGCAAGCCCTGCGGGTGGAGGCCTGTGCGCGGAATTTTCTGCACCAGTTATCCTACGACTGGGATCTGCTGGGTGAGGACCCGGTCCAGCTGTTGAGTTGGTCGGCCCAGTTGCACGAGATTGGGCTGGCGATTGCCCATAGTGGCTATCAAAAGCATGGTGCCTATCTGCTGGAAAACTCGGACTTGCCCGGCTTTTCCAATACCGAGCAAAAATTACTCGCAGGCCTGGTGCGTGGCCACCGGCGCAAACTCCCGGCCAGCCTGTTTCGGGATCTGCCGGATTGGCAGCAACAAACCATGCAGCGCCTGTGCATCCTGCTGCGTCTGGCGGTGTTGCTGCACCGTAGCCATAGCAGTGTGGAGTTGCCGCCGATCCGCCTGCAGGCCAAGGGCAATACCTTGCAGATGGCGTTTCCGGAGGCTTGGCTGCAGGAACACCCTCTCACCGCCGCCGACTTGGCCAATGAGGTGGAGCTGCTGCGCGGCCTGCGCTACAAGCTCAAGTTGCTCTAGGGCAGCTCTAATCATTCTGGGTCAGTTGATGCAACAGTAGCTGCTGGGCCGAGCAGGGAGCATGCTTGTCTGGCACCATGCGCAGATAATTGCCATCACTCTGTAGCAACCAGGCCTGCAGGTTGTCATCCAGGTAATAGCCAAGCTCACGCACCATGCGCTCACGGAGTTTCTTATCCTCAATGGGGAAACAGGTTTCCACCCGCCGGTGCAGGTTGCGATCCATCCAGTCGGCGCTGGAGGCAAAGATCTCCTCCTTGCCGTCATTCTGAAAGTAAAACACCCGGGTATGCTCCAGAAAACGACCGATGATCGAACGTACCCGGATATTTTCTGAGACGCCGGGTACGCCAGGACGCAGGCAACAGATCCCGCGCACGATGAGATCGATCTGCACCCCGGCCTGGGAGGCAACATACAGGGCGCGAATGATGTTCTGTTCGACCACCGCATTCATCTTGGCGATGATCCGCCCCGGCTTGCCCTTGCGCGCCAGTGCGGTCTCGCGTTCGATGCGCTCGAGCATCCCGGTATGCAGACTGAATGGGGCCTGTAACAATTTCCCCAGTTTGTTGCTGCGCCCCAGGCTGGTCAGCTGCAGGAACAGCTTGTGTACATCCTCGCCCAGCTCCGGGTTGCAACTGAGCAGACCATAGTCGGTATAGATACGTGCGGTGCGGGCGTGGTAGTTGCCGGTGCCAAGATGGAAGTAATTGCGTAGCTTGTTGTCCTCGCGGCGCACCACCAGGATCATCTTGGCGTGGGTCTTGTAGCCGACCACCCCGTAGACCACATGAGCACCGGCCTCCTGCAGACGGTTGGCCAGGGCAATATTGGCCTCCTCGTCAAAGCGGGCGCGCAGCTCCACTACCACCGTGACCTCCTTGCCGGCGCGTGCCGCACTGACCAGGGCATCGACCACCGCCGAGTCCGGGCCGGTACGGTACAGGGTCTGTTTGATCGCCAGCACCTTGGGATCGCTGGCGGCCTGCTTGAGAAAATCGATCACCGGGACAAAGGATTCGAAGGGGTGGTGTAGCAGGATGTCGCCCTTGTTGATCGCCTGAAAGATATCCAGCGCCAGGGACAGGCGCGAGGGCAGATTCGGCGTAAAGGACGGGAAGCTCAGGTCGGAACGATCCACCTTGTCCGGCAGATTCATCAGGCGGTTCAGGTTTACCGGGCCATTGACCATGTACATCTCTTTTTCACTCAGCCCGAACTGGGCGAGCAGGAATTGGCAGACCTCGGCGGGACAATTATCCGCCACCTCCAGACGCACCTCGTCCCCATAGCGGCGCGAGGGCAGCTCCCCTTCCACCGCCCGTAGCAGATCTCCGACTTCCTCTTCGTCAACAAACAGATCACTGTTGCGGGTTACCCGAAACTGATAGCAGCCCTGCACCTTCATGCCGGGAAAGAGATCGTCCACATGGGCGTGAATGATTGAAGAGAGGAATACAAAGTCATTGATGTTACCGCCACACTCGATCGGCAGGCGGATCAGCCGGGGCAGGGCGCGCGGTGCCTGTACGATCGCCATCCCGCTGGTGCGGCCGAAGGCATCCTTGCCCTTCAGCGAGACGATGAAATTCAGGCTCTTATTGAGGATACGCGGAAAGGGATGGGCCGGGTCCAGTCCGATGGGGCTGAGGATCGGCAGCAGCTCGTGTTCGTAAAAATCCTTTACCCAGGCGGCCTGTTTGTCATTCCAGTCCTGGCGTTTGACAAAGCGGATCCCCTCTTTTTCCAGTGCGGGTAGCAGCACATCATTCAGCACCCGATACTGCTCGGCCACCAGCTCATGGGTTTGGGTGCCGATCTGATTGAGCAGCTCGTGGGGCAGGATATTGTCTGGCCCGGCCTGCACCGATTCCATCACCACCTTTTGCATCAGGCCAGCGACACGGATCTCGAAAAACTCATCCAGGTTGGAGCTGGAGATGCATAGAAAGCGCAGCCGTTCCAGCAGCGGGGTATTTTCATCCTTGGCCTGCTCCAGTACACGTCGATTAAAGGCCAGCAGGCTTAATTCGCGATTGATGTACAGTTCCGGGGCCTTGAGATCGGGGCTGTCCACCATTTCCTTGAAACCGGGTTTGCTACTATTTTTTGCTTCGGACATACATCACCTGTTGTGCTGTTTATGCGCTCCGGCAGCTGCACTACAGTTGCCGCGCCGCTTCCGCTACCATAGCGCATCTTTGTGAGACGCATCTACCTTGACTGTGATCCTAATTAGCGACGACATGTTCACCAGACTGGAGTCCTGCCTGTGTCGGGACCGGCGTGCTCTGCGCAAACGTCTGAAAGGCCTGCAGCGGCGCCAGGCGGCAAACAAACCGATTGAACGGGAGCTGGCCGCGTTGCAACAGGCCTTCGCCAGCTCCCAGCACGCCTATCAGCAGCGTCTTGCCTGCCTGCCGGTGCCTGATTATCCCGAAGATCTGCCGGTTTCGGGCAAGCGTGACAGCATTGCTGCGGCGATTGCCGCGCATCAGGTGGTGATCGTGGCCGGGGAGACCGGTTCCGGCAAGACCACCCAGCTACCCAAGATCTGCCTGGAACTGGGGCGCGGGGTAGCCGGGATGATCGGCCATACCCAGCCCAGGCGGATCGCCGCACGCAGCGTGGCAACACGCATCGCCGAGGAACTGCATACCGAGCTGGGTCAGTTGGTCGGCTACAAGGTACGCTTCACCGAGCGGGCCAGCGAGCGTACCCTGATACGTCTGATGACCGATGGCATCCTGCTGGCGGAGATCCAGAGCGATCCGCTGCTGGAACGCTACGACACCCTGATCATCGACGAGGCCCACGAGCGCAGCCTGAATATCGATTTTTTGCTCGGCTATTTGCGGGAGATCCTGCCCCGGCGGCCCGAACTGAAACTGATCATTACCTCGGCGACGATCAACACCGATCGCTTTGCCGAATTTTTTCATGGCGCACCGGTGATCGAGGTCAGCGGCCGCGGCTATCCGGTGGAGGTCCGTTATCGTCCGCTGCGGGATGAGGACAGGCAGGAGGCCGATCCGCAGCTGGCACTGCTGGATGCGGTGGATGAGTTGGGCTGTGTTGATCCACTGGGCGATATCCTGATCTTTCTGGCCGGTGAACGGGATATCCGCGAGGCCGCCGATGCCCTATCGCGTCATCGCATGCGCGAGACCGAGGTGATCCCACTGTTTTCACGTCTCTCCGCCGCCGAACAGGACCGGGTGTTTCGCCCCCATCGTGGACGGCGCATCGTACTGGCCACCAATGTGGCCGAGACCTCCCTGACGGTGCCGGGGATCCGCTTTGTGATCGACACCGGGCTGGCCCGCATCAGTCGTTACAGCCATCGTACCAAGGTGCAGCGTCTGCCGATCGAGCCTGTCTCCCAGGCCTCGGCCAATCAACGCGCCGGACGCTGCGGACGCCTTAGCGCCGGGGTGTGTATCCGTTTATATGATGAGGCGGATTTCGCTGCGCGCCCGGCCTTTACCGATCCGGAGATCCGCCGCACCAATCTGGCTAGCGTGATCCTGCAGATGAAGAGTATGGGGCTGGGGGAGGTCGGCGCGTTTCCGTTTATCGACCCACCCGAACGTCGTTACATTCAGGATGGCCTGCGTCTGCTGCACGAATTGAATGCCCTGGATGAGAAGGAGGCTCTGACCGAGATCGGGCGCAAGCTGGCGCGTCTGCCGCTGGACCCGCGTCTGGGGCGTATGCTGCTGGCGGCAGATCGTGAGGGCTGTCTGCATGAGCTGTTGATCATCGTCTCGGCGCTGAGCGTGCAGGACCCGCGGGATCGTCCCCAGGAGGCGCAACAGGCGGCCGACCAAAGTCATGCCCGCTTTCGTCACGAACGTTCCGACTTTATGGCCTGGCTGGCGTTGTGGCAGCACTATCACGAGCAGTCACGGCATCTCAGTCAAAATAAACTGCGCAAGCTGTGTCGGCAGGAATTTCTTTCCTGGCTGCGAATGCGCGAATGGCACGACATACACGGCCAGTTACTCTCTCAGGTACGTGAGCTGGGGCTGCGACCCAATACCGAAGAGGCCAGTTATGAGGCGATCCACAAGGCCTTGCTGGCAGGCCTGCTTGGGCATATTGCATTGCGTGATGAGCCACTGCCGATAAAGGCGAATGACAGCAAAGACAAGGGCGCAAAACGTCCCCGCCGCCCGGTGATCAGCTATCTGGGGGCGCGCAATCTGCGTCTGCAGATCCACCCGGCATCGGGGCAGGCGCGTCGCGGCCCCAAGTGGATGATGGCGGCCGAATTGGTGGAAACCCGTCAGCTGTTTGCCCGCGAGGTGGCGGCGATCGAGCCGGAGTGGGTCGAGGCGCTGGCCGGACACCTGCTTAAACGACAGTATCTGGAGCCGCATTGGGAAAAACGTCGTGCCCAGGTGGTGGCCTTTGAGCAGGTCAGTCTGTATGGACTGGTATTGGTTGCACGGCGCAAGGTCAACTATGGGCCGATCGATCCGCCGCTGGCGCGCGAGCTGTTCATCCGTCACGCCCTGGTGGAAGGCGAATACCAGACCCGTGCGGCATTTTTTGCCCATAATCGTGCCCTGCTCGATGAGGTGGCCTTGCTGGAGGCCAAGTCCCGTCGTCGTGACCAGTTGATCGACGAGCAGGCGCTGTTTGATTTCTACGATCAACGGCTGCCGCCACAGATCATCAGTGGTCGACATTTTGAGCGCTGGCTGCGAGGTCAGGACGATCCCCAATTACTGTATTTTCGTCGCGAGGAGCTGCTGCAGGGAGATGGTCTGTCGGCCCAGGCCTTTCCCGATCACTGGCACTGGCAGGGGCTGGCCTTGCCACTGCGCTACCACTTCGCCCCCGGCGAGGAGGACGATGGGGTAACGCTCGAGCTGCCGCTGGCCCTGTTGGCACAATTGTCACCCGAGCCATTTGAGTGGCTGGTGCCGGGTCTGCTGGAGGAAAAGCTGATCGCGTTGATCAAGGCCATGCCCAAGGCAGTGCGGCGCAATTATGTGCCAGCGGTGAATTTTGCCGCTGCCGCGCTGGAGGCGTTGCATGCCAGCAAGCAGAACGGTATCGGTAGTCTGCGCGCCGCCTTCGCCCGGCAATTACACCGTATCAGTGGCGTGGCAGTACCGGATGAGGCCTGGAATGAGACAGCCCTGCCGGTCCATTTGCGGATGCGTTTTCGTGTGCTCGATGAGTGCGGCAAGGCGATTGCCGAGGGCCGTGATCTACTCGCGTTACAGACACAGATGCGTCAGGAAGTACGGGCCAGCCTGCGCAGTGAAACGGCCTCAGTCAGTGAGCGCCATCCGCTGGAGCAGCAAGGCCTGGATGAATGGCAGCCGGATCAATTACCCGAGATGGTCAGTGTAGAGCGCCATGGCTTGCAGGTGAGCGCCTGGCCTGCCTTTTGCGATGAGGGCGAGGCCGGTGTGGCACTGCGCCTGTTCGAGTCAGCCGAGGCCGCCAATGTCGCCCATTACCATGGTCTGGTACGGCTGTTCATGCTTGGACAGCGCGATAAACTCAAATACCTGCGCAAACAATTACCGGCGATCCAGACGCTGTGCCTGCATTATTTGCCGCTGGGGCCCTGCGAGGGATTAAAGGATGAGATCCTGTTGGTGGCGGCGCGCCGCGCCCTGGCGCTGGATATGCGCACTCTGCCACGGGAGCGTAGTGCCTATGCCTTGCTGGTGGAGGTGGCCCGGGAACGTCTGATCGGGGAGGGTATCGCGCTGTGTGAGCAACTGGGTCAGGTGATGGCTGCGCATGCGCGGATCCGCAAGCAACTCAAGGGTCGGGTGCAACCCAACTGGTTGCCCTCGCTCAGTGATATGCAGCAACAACTGGATTACCTGATTTGGCCCGGTTTTGTTTCCGCGACACCGCTGGCACAACTGCCGCATCTGCCCCGTTACCTACAGGCACTGGAACGGCGTCTGGAAAAACTGCCGCTGGATCCCCTGCGCGACCAGGCCCTGCTGCGCGAGATGCAGGGACTCTGGCAGGGTTTCTGGTCGGCATATGACGAGAAGGCGCTGGCCGAGGCGGCACAACAGCCGCTGCGCTGGCAGCTGGAGGAATTGCGTGTCTCGCTGTTTGCCCAGGAACTGGGCACGGTGGAAAAGGTCTCGGTGGCGCGCCTGGAAAAACAGCAGCGTCGATAGATTGCAAGCGGCCACATGGACGTCAGCCATGGTTTCGAGCTAAAGTCCCCTCCACAAATCATTCAATAACAAGGATTACCCATGAAGATCCACTCCGAGTTTTTGGGTACGCAGGAGATCGATCCTGATTCCATTATTCATTTTCCCAGCGGGTTGGCGGGGCTGGAGGATCGGCATGACTTCAAGCTTTTTCACGAGGCAGGCAAGACCACGGTGTTCTGGTTGCAGTCGCTGGATGATGATGCCCTGAGTTTTTCCATCTGCGCCCCCGAGCAGCTCAGTGTCTCCTACGAGATCCGTCTTGGTGATGAGGAGTGTGAGGCCCTGCAGCTGGCGCGCCCGGAAGACGTGGCAATCCTGCTGATCCTCAATCGCCCCGAGCCGGAAGAAGGGAGCGCCGATGTGCGTGCCAATCTGCATGGCCCGCTGATTATCAATCTGGCTGCGCGCCGTGGCATTCAAAAGGTGTTGGTGAAACCTGAGCGGCAATTGTTATTGCGCGCCCTGTAAACGCGAAAAGGCATTACCATTATGGAAAGTCCAGCGGGTTTATATCAAAAGGCCAAGGCTTTTTTGTTCGAAGAGCTCTGGCGTGCCGATCTGCCGCGTCAGGCGCTGTGGCGACGAATCCTGTATCGCAGCATTCGCCTGTTCTTCGTGCTCGGCCGCGAGCTGGCCACCGGCCAGCTCAATCTGCGCGCCATGTCGCTGGTCTATACCACGCTGCTGTCCCTGGTGCCCCTGCTGGCGGTGAGTTTTTCGGTGCTCAAGGCCTTCGGGGTGCACAATCAAATCGAGCCATTGCTCTATAACCTGGTTGCCCCCCTGGGCGAACAGGGCCATGAGATCGTCGCCAACATACTCGGCTTTGTCGACAACATGCGGGTAGGGGTACTTGGTGCGGTCGGGCTTGGCTTGTTGATCTATACGGTGATCTCGCTGATCCAGAAGATCGAGCAGACCTTTAATTATGTCTGGCAGTCCAAGGGTTCGCGTAGTTTTGCGCGGCGCTTCAGTGATTATCTAAGTGTGATCATGGTAGGACCGGTACTGGTGTTTGCCGCACTGGGCGCCACCGCCAGCATGATGAATAGCACCCTGGTGCAGTCGATCATCGCCATTGAGCCCTTTGGCTCGTTGATCATCTTTTTTACCAAGCTGATCCCCTTCCTGCTGATCATTGCGGCCTTTACCTTTATATACATGTTTGTGCCCAATACCCGGGTTAAATTCAAGGCAGCCCTGGTCGGTGCGCTGGTGGGTGGGGCATTATGGCAAATCTCCGGTATAGCCTTTGCGGGTTTTGCTGCAGGCTCGACCAAGTACGCGGCGATTTATTCCGGTTTTGCGATCCTGGTCCTGTTCATGATCTGGCTCTATCTGAGCTGGCTGATCCTCTTGCTGGGGGCGCAGGTGGCCTTTTTTGCCCAGCATCCGGAGCAGATCCGTCTGGGCAATCGTCGCATCCCCTTGAGTGGTCGCTTTCAGGAAGAACTGGCGCTGATGGTTTTGTATCGGATTGCCGAGCGCTTTGTGCATGGCAGCACGGTCCCCGCGCTGGATGATCTAACCGAGGCACTGGATGTGCCGGGCGAGCGTATCGCCGAGGCACTGTGTACCTTGCAGGATCGGGGTCTGTTGCTGGAGACCACCGCCGAACCCCCTCTTTACGTACTGGCCCATGATCCGGCCACGATGTCCCTGCATGGGATTCTGGATATCCTGCGCCGACCCGACGAGGAGCAGGCCATTCTTGAACAGCGCCTGTGCATGAATGAGCAGGTGAGTGCGGTGTTCCGTACCCTGGATAGCAGCATCGACGCGGCGCTGAATGGGCTGAGTCTGCGGGATCTGGTGTTGCAAGGAAAAGACGGCGACAAGTAGGCGTCGCGAAGGGGATTACACCTGCTCGTCGACGTGCTGTGTGCCAGGTGCCTGTTGCGCCGCCTGTGCCCGATCGGCCTCGCGGCGCAAACGCTGTCGGCGTTCCTGATGGCTGCGGGTGTCATAGCTGCGGTGATCATCCTGTTGGCGGCGCTCGCCCTGGCGTCGCTCTTTCTGACGTCGCTCTTGGTGCGGTGGCAGCGGGTTGGGTAATTGGTGTTCGTCGTCGGGGATGCGTGGATAGGTCTCCACGGGTCGCAGGGGCTTGATGGCGGTATTTTGTTGTTCCAGTTTGAGGCGTTGTAGCCCATTATCGTCGGCAGTTGGTGTAATATCCATCGCAGGTATTCCTGTCATTTCAATCACCTGATTCTAGCAGAGGTTTTATCGATGTCTTCCTATGCCCTGTTCAAGCATGCGCACACACTGTTTGTTTTGATCTCCCTGGCTGGCTTTGTGCTACGCGGGCTGTTGCTGATGCTCGAATCGAATCTGATGCACCGCCGCTGGATGCGGATCTGGCCGCATATCGTCGATACCCTGTTGCTGGTGTTTGGCCTGTTGCTGTTGTTCAATGGCCCCTGGTCGCTGCAGCATGACTGGTTGCAACTGAAGATCGGTCTGTTGGTGGTCTACATCCTGCTGGGCTTCGTGGCGCTGGGACGTGGCCGCTTCGGGCGGGTAGCCCGGGTCAATGCCTGGTGGCTGGGGGTGGTGGTATTCCTCTACATGATGGCGCTGGCCCACTTCAAGAACCCGATGCTGATGTTCTGATGCAGGTTTTCTGGCAAGGCCTGCGCAGGCGTGCCCCAGGCCTGTTGTTGCAGCTACTGTTGTTGCTGCTGGCGGTCTGGGCCCTGGAGGCATGGATGACCCGCGATGCAGCGCGTGGCCCGGCCCCGGCGATCGTTGCCCAGACCCTGGATGGCCAGTCTTTTACGCTCAGTGCGCTTGAGGGGCAGGCGGCAGTGGTGCATTTCTGGGCGGTGTGGTGTCCGGTCTGTGAATTGGAGCAGGGGATGATCGACCGCCTGGCCAGCGCCTATCCGGTGATCACCGTGGCGATGCAATCCGGCAGCGAAGCTGAGGTGGCCGCCTATCTGCGGGAGCAGGGAGTGGATTATCCGGTGATCAATGATCCGGATGGCGCACTGGCGGCCCTGTACGGGGTGCGCGCAGTACCGGCCAGCTTTGTGCTGGATGCCCAGGGCCAGGTGCGCTTTGTCACCCGTGGCTACACCAGTGGTTGGGGGATGCGACTGCGCTTGTGGTTGGCGGG
>JACUTZ010000036.1 GCA_014859545.1 Gammaproteobacteria bacterium | reverse complement strand
GCTAACGGCTTCTCGTCACGCTGACATGTGCCATTTATTCAGGACACTACACTAGTATGTCCGCGTTGCGGATGTGATGTTGCATCAATCATTTATGTTTAGCCAGGAGCGATAACCATGAGTAATCACGAGACCATTTCCAGCCAATCGACTGGATTGGCCCTGGAAACCAACAAGCTGATCCGTAATACCTATACCCTGCTGTCGATGACCCTGCTGTTCAGTGCCCTGACTGCAGCCCTTGGCATGGTGTTGAACATGAACCCGATGGTCAGCCTGCTGACCCTGGGTGGTGCGATGGTGTTGATTTGGTTTGTGCTGCCGCGCACCGCCAACTCTGCGGCGGGCCTGGCTGTGGTGTTTGCCATTACCGGTCTGCTCGGTTTGGGCCTTGGCCCGACACTGAACCATTACCTGGCGCTGGCCAATGGTCCCCAGATCGTAGGGATGGCCTTTGGCGGTACCGGGGTGATCTTCCTGACCCTGTCCGGTTATGCCCTGACCACCCGCAAGAACTTCAACTTCATGGGCGGTTTCCTGATCACCGGCCTGATCGTTGCGGTGGTGGCAATGCTGGCGAATATCTTCCTGGCCATCCCGGCCTTGTCACTGGCCATCTCGGCGGTGGTCATCATGCTGATGAGCGGTTTCATTCTGTATGACACCAGCCGCATGATCCACGAGCCCCATGGCAACTATCTGATGATGACGGTGGGTCTGTATCTGAGCATCTTCAACATCTTTGTCAGCCTGCTGCACCTGCTTGGTGCCCTGTCCGGCCGCGACTAAGCGCTAAACGCTGCCAACAAAAAACCCCGCCTCGGCGGGGTTTCTTGTATCTGGTGGATCGCACACAATTCGAAGGAGTCCCCCATGGATCTATGGCTAAAGATCGGTTCGGCGATACTGCTGGTGATGATGCTGATGTTTTTGCTGCCCCGTGCCAAGGAGATGCTGAAGAACAGCCCCAAGGGCACGAGTCAGGAATGGATGTCGGCACTGATCCCGCTGCTGGCGGTGGCCGGGTTTGTGCTGCTGCTGGTGATGATGCTTTAAACTGAACAGCGGCAAACTGAACAGCGGCACTCAGGCCACCACGTTGACCTGGGTTCCGGTCACCTCGCCCTGCATGTTGAGCACCGGACTGGCAGCTGGGCTGGGGGCATTGACTGGGGGCTCGGGGCTTTGCGCTACGGCAATCTGCTCGCGGATCTCACCGATTTGACTGTCTACCTGGGCCAGGGCATCGCGGCTGCTGGCACCGATACGGGCACGGTCCACATCGCTGCGGGCCTGATCGGAGTCAACCTCCAGACTACGCGCCCGCTCATTGGCCTGGCTGGCCTCCTGACGGGCCTTGGCGGCCTCTGCCTGTAGCTGTTGCAGGCGTTGCTCGGCCTGCTCAACCTGGCGTTGTGCCTGTTGCTGTTGCAGCTGGCCAAAGGCGGCCGCTGTTGCAGATCGGGTATCGGAAATCATCACCAGCCCCCTTCACTCATCCAGCCAACTCATTGCGGATAGAGATCCACGGCCCATCGAGCCGGGTTCATACGCTAAAGATAGTCCCAGATGGATTTGCAGGCAATAGGGCCGGGCTGTAGCGAACTAGGGTTGGGATTGGGCTTGGGGCGTCGGCGAAGAACGATAATCCTCACGGCGATTTAGCTGATAGCGGCGCACCGCTTCGCGGTGTTGCTCGTAGGTGGCAGAGAAATGGTGACTGCCATCGCCTCTGGCGACAAAATACAGGCTGTCGCCCGCCAGCGGATTGAGCGCGGCGTGGATCGCCTCCGCACTGGGCATAGCAATGGGCGTTGGGGTCAGGCCGTGGCGGGTATAGGTGTTATAGGGGGTATCGGTCAGCAGATCGCGCCGACGGATGCGCCCCTCATAGCCATCGCCCATGCCGTAGATCACGGTCGGGTCGGTTTGCAGGCGCATGTCGCGTTGCAGGCGGCGGATAAACACGCCGGCAATCGCATCCCGCTCACTGACCAGACCGGTCTCGCGCTCGATGATCGAGGCCAGGATCAGGGTCTCATAGGGACTGGTCAGGGGCAGGTCCGGCTGTCGCGTCTCCCATGCCTGCTGCAAGACCTGCTGCAGGGCCTGGTGGGCACGGGCCAGCAACTGCACATCAGTAAAACCGCGTGGGAAGTGATAGGTTTCCGGCAGAAACTGCCCCTCCGGGTGCAGATCCGCATAGCCCAGTTCTGCCATGATCTGTGCCGGGTCTTCCAGGGTATGCAGCAGGGCCTCATGGGCGCGCAGCTGTTGCATCATCTCCTTGAAGCTCCAGCCCTCAATGATGGTGAAACTGTGCTGCACCACCCTGCCCTGCACCAGTTGCTGTAACAGTTGCGGCGGTGTGGTGCCCGGAGCCACCCGGTACTCACCGGCACGCACCCGCTGGGCATCACCACGCAGACGGGCCATCCAGACAAAATAACGGGCATCCTGGATCCAGCCGCGCCCCTGCAAGTCGCGTGCAATCGCATACAGGCTGCTGCCAGGCGCCACCATCAGCAGGTCGGCCTGCTCGCCATTGACCAGGCTCTGATCCATAAAGGCCTGGTATTGCATGCCGATCCAACCCAACAACAGGCTGCCCAGCAGGATCGCCAGACCGATCAATTTAAACAGCAATTGTCGCATTAGTGTTGCTCCAGCCAGCTCAACATGGCCTGTTGTAACTGTTGTCCCTGGGTGATGGGATAGGACTGCCCTGCCAGTGAGCGTACCGGTACCAGACCGATCAGACTGTTACAGATCAGCAATTCGTCCATCTGCGCCAGCTCGCTGACCCGGATCGGCCTAATCTGGCAGGCCAGTCCCTGCTCGTCGCACATGCTCAGCATCGCCTGACGCATCACACCATCCACACCACAGCCACTCAGATCCGGGGTGAGCCACTGTCCATCCCTGAGGGCAAAGAGATTGCTCATGGTGCCCTCAATGACATAGCCATCGCGATCACACATCAGGCCCTCGTGGATGCCCTCATCCTGCCATTCATTGCGGCCCAGCACCTGTTCGAGTCGATTGAGGTGCTTGATCCCGGCTAGGGCCGGATTACAGCCCAGGGGGGTCTGGCAGTGGATGAGATGGGCACCGGATTGCCACCAATCGGTCTGCGCAGGCCAGGGATAGCGAAGCAACACCCGCCGCGGGCATGGCGCCGATGGGGCACGATAGCCACGCCCACCGCTGCCACGGCTGATCAGGATCTTGAGTACCGCCTGGCTCTGCCCAGCACAGAGTTGCCCGGCTTCGCTGGCAAGTATTACCTGATCCGGCATCGGGATGCCCAGACGCGCACAGCCCTGCTGCAGACGCGCCATATGCGCCTGCCACAATTGCGGCTTGCCTGCCCGAATCGCGATGGTCTCGAACAGCCCATCACCGTAGTACAGGGCACGATCCGTCACAGCAATGCTATCGCTGGCCTGGCCATCAACCAGTATGGAAGTGTCAGTCTCTAACATAGGGGTATTGTGCAGTAGCCGCTTGCCAGGGTCTATAAACAGCGATGGGGGCCGCAGCCCCCATCACCGAACAACCAGCCAGGGCTTGCCTGGAATTATACCTTGCCCAGCAGCAGGGTGGCATTGGTGCCACCAAAGCCGAAGGAGTTGGACAGGGCGTAATCGATTGTCATCTGCTGGGCACTATGCGCCACGTAGTTCAGATCGCAGCCCTCGTCCGGGTTGTCGAGGTTGATGGTCGGCGGTGCCACCTGCTCATACACCGCCAGCGCGGTGAAGATGGCCTCGATACCACCGGCCGCACCAAGCAGGTGACCGGTCATCGACTTGGTGGAACTCATTGCCAGCTTGTAGGCGTGGTCACCAAAGGTACGCTTGGCGGCCATGGTTTCGGCGATATCACCGGCCGGGGTGGAGGTACCATGGGCATTGATATACATCACCTGTTCGGGTTTGATGCCACCGTTACGCATCGCGTTGATCATGCAGCGTGAGGCCCCTTCCCCGCCCTCGGAGGGCAGGGTCATGTGATAGGCGTCCCCGCTCATCCCGTAACCCACCACCTCGGCATAGATCCGTGCACCACGAGCCTTGGCATGTTCGTACTCTTCCAGCACCATCACCCCGGCACCATCGCTGAGGACGAAACCATCGCGATCCTTGTCCCAGGGACGACTGGCCGCCTCGGGATTGTCGTTACGGGTGGACAGGGCACGGGCCGAAGCAAAACCGCCCAGACCACAGGGCGAGGTGGCCATTTCGGCACCGCCGGCGATCATCACATCCGCATCACCGTATTCGATCAGACGTGCCGCATCGCCGATGCTATGGGTACCGGTGGCACAGGCGGTGACCAGGGCGATATTTGGCCCCTTCAGACCGTACATAATCGAAACATGCCCGGAGATCATGTTGATGATGTTACTGGGAACAAAGAAGGGGGAGATCTTGCGCGGACCGCCCTTCATGTAGGCCTCGTGCCCCTTCTCGATACCGGGCAGCCCGCCGATCCCGGAACCAATCGCCACACCGATGCGCTCGGCATTTTGTTCGGTGACTTCCAGACCGGCATCCTTGATCGCCTCCATTGAAGCGACGATACCGTAATGGATAAAGGGATCCATCTTCTTGACTTCCTTCGGCGACAGATAATTACTGGCATCGAAATTTTTGACGGTGCCGCCAAAGGTGGTGGAGAAACCAGTAGTGTCGAAATGGGTGATTGGCGCGATGCCACTCTTGCCGGCCAGGATGTTCGTCCAGGATTCCTTGACGCTCAAACCGACAGGCGAAACCATGCCCATTCCAGTAATCACAACACGACGTTTTGACAAGGGACTGCCCTCTTTCTGATCCGTATAACAAGCAAAAGGCCGCGCCCACCTTGCGGTGGTCGCGGCCTCTTTACATCACTGCTGCTTAGCCCTGATGCGCATTGACATAGTCAATGGCCTGCTGAACGGTGGTAATCTTTTCAGCTTCTTCATCGGGGATCTCGGTTTCAAACTCTTCTTCCAGAGCCATTACCAGTTCCACGGTGTCGAGGGAATCGGCGCCAAGGTCATCAACAAAAGAGGAAGCGTTGTTCACTTCTTCTTCCTTCACACCCAGCTGCTCAACCACAATCTTCTTGACGCGCTCTTCAACACTGCTCATGACGGATGTATCCTCCAGGGTATAAATAAATCGTTATTTCTGCGGCGGTATTGTAGTGAAAACCGTCCCCAGATGCCAGATAAAAGCCGCGCCACAACCCGAGGTCACACACAAAACCGCCAATATGACGGTTTTTCATGACAACTCAGTGGCTTAGCCCATGTACATGCCACCGTTGACACTGATGGTCTCACCGGTGATATAGGCCGCTTCCGGAGAGGCCAGAAAGGCCACCGCAGCGGCGATTTCCTCAGGTTGCCCCAGACGCCCCAGGGGGATCTGATTGAGCAGCAACTGTTTGTGCTCGTCTGCCAGGGCCTTGGTCATGTCGGTATCGATAAAGCCAGGGGCCACCGCATTCACGGTGATGCCACGGGAACCGACCTCGCGGGCCAGGGACTTGGTAAAACCGATCATCCCCGCCTTGGCGGCGGCATAGTTGGTCTGCCCGGCATTGCCCATCAACGCCACCACCGAGGCGATGGAGATGATGCGACCTTTGCGCGCCTTGCTCATCGCACGCAGACAGGATTTGGACATGCGGAACACCGACTTGAGATTGGTCTCCATGATGGTATCCCACTCATCGTCCTTCATGCGCATCAGCAGATTGTCGCGGGTCACCCCGGCGTTATTGACCAGAATGCTCGGCGCGGCATATTCCTCGCCCATCATCTCCAGCACCCGATCAATATCTGCCTGATGGGTGACATCCATGGCCACGCCGCGGCCATTGATGCCGTGTTCCTTCAGATAGGCGCTGATCGCCTCGGCACCGGATTCGGACGTGGCGGTACCCACCACGGTTGCACCACGGGCCCCCAGGGCCAGCGCCACCGCCTGGCCGATACCACGACTGGCACCAGTGACCAGCGCGATTTCATTTGTCAGTGTCATAGCTTTGTCCTTTTCGGGTAAAAAGTTCAGGCCAGCTCGGCCAGTGCCGCATCCAGACTGGCTGGATCGACGATGGCCAGCGCCTTCATCTCTTTGACGATACGCTTGTTCAGGCCCACCAGCACCTTGCCGGGGCCACACTCCACCAGGGTATCCACCCCAGCGCCATGCATGTGCTGCACAGTCTCGACCCAGCGCACCGGGCTGTAGAGCTGGCGTACCAGGGCATCACGGATCGCCGTAGGCTCGCTTTGCTGCTGCACATCCGCATTATTGATCACCGGGATGCTGGGGGCAGTGATCGCGATCCCATCCAGCAGTTTGGCCAGTTCAGTCGCCGCCGACTGCATCAGGGCACAATGGGAGGGTACGCTGACCGGTAGCGGCATGGCACGCTTGGCGCCCGCCTCCTTGGCCAGCTCGATGGCACGAGCCACCGCTGCGCTCTGCCCGGCGATCACCACCTGGCCGATGGCATTGAAGTTTACCGCCGAGACGATCTCGCCCTGGGCGGCCTGTTCACAAACAGCGATCACCTGGGCATCGTCCAGACCCAGGATGGCCGCCATCGCGCCGCTACCCGCGGGCACCGCCTGCTGCATCAGCTTGCCACGCGCCTCGACCAGACGGATCCCATCGGCAAAACCCAGTGCCCCAGCGGCCACCAGTGCCGTGTATTCGCCCAGACTATGCCCGGCCATCAGCGCCGGTGTAGTACCACCGCGCTGCTGCCAGACGCGCCACACGGCAATCCCGGCAGCCAGCATCGCCGGCTGGGTGATATGGGTTTGATTGAGATCCTCAACCGGACCCTCGCTGACCTTCTGCCACAGGTCGTAGCCCAGCACCTGCGAGGCCTCGGCAAAGGTCTGCTGTACCAACGCTTCACTAGCGGCCAGCTCGGCCAGCATGCCAACGGATTGGGAACCCTGACCAGGAAAGACAAATGCTAAAGACATGGATAATCCCCTTAAAATCTTTTGCCACAGAGAGCACAGAGGTCACGGAGAATGCGATGCAAATCATCAAGGGAACATCCGCTAAATCTGCTTCTCTGTGTTCCCTGTGCTCTCTGTGGCAAATCTTTTTTAATTTAGTAGCGAATTAACGCCGAGCCCCAGGTGAAGCCGCCGCCGAAGGCCTCCAGCAGCAGCACGTCGCCGCGCTGGATGCGTCCGTCGCGCACCGCCACGTCCAGCGCCAGCGGCACCGAGGCACCGGAGGTATTGCCGTGCTTGTCGACGGTGACCACCACATTGTCCATGGACATGCGCAGTTTTTTAGCGGTGGCGCTGATGATGCGGATATTGGCCTGATGGGGGACCAGCCAGTCGATCTCTTCCTTTTGCATTTCGTTGGCGGCAAGGGTTTCATCGACGATGCGACCCAGGGTATTGACCGCCACACGAAACACCTCGTTACCCTTCATCTCCATATAGGCGCTGCCCTCCTTGAGCTTGTCATAGCCATTGGAGACGCCGTTCTGTACCTGCAGCAGTTCGCGGTACTGACCATCGGCATGGATATGGGTGGAGAGAATACCGGCCTCTTCGCTGGCCTGCAGGATCACCGCCCCGGCGCCGTCACCAAACAGGATACAGGTGCCGCGATCGGTCCAGTCGGTAATCCGTGACATGGTCTCGGCACCGACTACCAGGGCAGTCTTGTGACTACCGCTCTTGATGAACTTGTCGGCTACCGCCAGGGCGTAAACAAAACCGGTGCACACCGCCTGCACATCGAAGGCCGGACAGCCGTGAATATCGAGACGGTCCTGCAACAGACAGGCGGTGCTGGGAAAGACTTGATCGGGGGTCGTGGTGGCAACAATGATCAGATCGATGTCACTGGTTTGAATGCCGGCGGCTTCGATGGCGCGGCGCGAGGCCTGCTCGGCCAGGTCGACGGTGTTTTCACCCTCTTCAGCGATGCGGCGTTCCTTGATGCCGGTACGTTCAACGATCCATTCGTCATTGGTGTCGACCAGCTTTTCCAGTTCCTGATTGGTCAGGATGCGCTCAGGTAAATAACCACCAGTGCCTGTAATGCGTGAATAAATCAAACCGCCCGCCTCTCTTCGAGTAAGTGTCCCAATTGTTGTCGGATCTTTTCCGGGACATTCTTTTCCACTTCCAGTACCGCCTCGCCGATTGCCGTGGCAAAGGAAAAGGCATCGGCACTGCCGTGACTTTTGATCACAATCCCGCGCAATCCTACCAGACTCGCGCCGTTATAGGCACGCGGGTCGATGCGACGGCGAAATGCGCGCAATACTGGCAGCGCCACCAGCCCGGCCAGTTTGGTGAAGATATTGCGCTTGAACTCCAGCTTCATGTAGTGGCTGATCATCTTGGCTACGCCCTCGCTGGTCTTGAGCGCAACGTTACCGACAAAGCCATCGGCCACCACCACGTCGACGGTGCCCTTGTAGATGTCATCGCCCTCGACAAACCCGTAGTAGTTCAGGCCACTGCGGCTGAGCATGCGTGCCGCTTCCTTGACCTGTTCGTTGCCTTTGATCTCTTCCTCGCCCACATTCAACAACCCCACCGTAGGGGATGGATTATTATCCACCGCACTGCTAAGTACCGATCCCATCAAAGCAAACTGATAGAGCACCTCGGCGCTGCAATCGATATTGGCACCCAGGTCCAGCACATGGGAATGGCCACGGATAGTTGGCAAGGCAGTAATGATGGCGGGACGGTCGATACCTTCCAGGGTTTTGAGCACAAAGCGCGCGGTTGCCATTAAGGCACCGGTATTTCCGGCACTGACACAGGCCCTGGCCTCGCCCTGTTTGACCAGATCGATGGCCACGCGCATTGAGGAATCCTTTTTGCCGCGCAATGCCTGGGATGGCAGTTCGTCCATGCCGACCACCTGGCTGGCATGGCGGATCACCAGGCGTTCACCGGGCTTGGCCTGATGACGAGACAATTCCTCAGCAACCACCTGCTGATCACCCACCAGAATCAATTTTAGGCGTGGATAGTTTTTCAGTGCCTGCAGCGCGCCCGGGATCGTGGCCGAGGGGCCATGATCACCGCTCATGCAGTCTATCGCGATAAGCGTATTTGTCATTGTCGGATCCCCTAACGAAATACCGGCCCGTAACCTGACGTTACGGGCCGGTACCTACTGTGGCAAGGGTTCTGGGGATTACTCACCCTTGACGTTGACTACCTTGCGACCACGATAGTAGCCATCGGCACTGACGTGGTGACGCAGATGGGTCTCACCGGTGGTCGGTTCGATGGAGAGAGCCGCTGTGCTCAGTGCATCGTGGGAACGACGCATGCCGCGACGGGAAGGGGACTTCTTGTTTTGTTGAACAGCCATGATGAAAAAACCTCGTCAGTATTAACCGTCTATCTTCAAATTCGTCAGTACCGCAAAGGGATTCACCTTTTTGGCACTGTCCGGATCTGTCTGTGTATCACGTTCATGCTGCCTGGGTACTGCCAGCTGACAAACCCCTTCCGGGTGTTTGGGCACAATCGGCAGAGCCAGCAGCAATTCATCCTCAATCACATCCCGCAAAAAAAGCGGCTCGCCATCCAGCACCAGTGGCTCGTAATGGGATGGCAGGCTTTCGGCCTGTGTCTCATTGCGTACCAGCGCCAGCGCAAAACGGCTATCAATCGGAAAGGCCATGGCCTGCAGACAACGCTGGCATTCCAGACTCACCTCAGCACGCAACTGGCCGCGCATATAGCGAATCCCTTCCAGATCGGTGCCAAACTCCAGCTCGACATGCACCTCGCCATCGGCACGTACCGTCGACGACTGCAGTCGATCCATCTCCGCCAGAGGAAGAACGCCCTGCAACACGCGCCGGGCCTCGACCATCCGCAGGGGATCAATATGAACAGGCAAGCGCTCGCTAAACATAGGCGCGCAATAATACTCGCCGAGCCTTCGCCTGTCAAAGGGAAAAACCCAGCAAAAACCGGCTGTTCCGTAGCCTGACCCGATGCAGAAAGGCAGTTTTCCCTTGACAGGTCCCGGCCCCTGTCTGTAGTAAACAGAGGCTGAAAATCACTGGATCGGCCTGATGATCAAAAAAATTCTGATAGCCAACCGCGGCGAGATCGCGGTGCGCATCATTCGAGCCTGTCGGGAAATGGGAATACGCACGGTGGCGGTCTATACCGAGGCGGATCGCTATGGCCTGCATGTCAAAAAGGCCGATGAGGCCTATAGCCTGGGCCCGGATCCGGTCGCCGGCTACCTGAATGCCCATCACCTGGTCAATCTGGCGGTGGCCAGTGGCTGTGACGCGCTCCATCCCGGCTATGGATTTCTCTCTGAAAACCCGCAGCTTGCCGAGATCTGCGCGCGTCGCGGGGTACGCTTTATCGGTCCCTCCGGCGAGGTGATCCGCCGCATGGGCGACAAGACTGCCGCCCGCCAGGCGATGATCGCCGCGGGCATCCCGGTCACCCCCGGCAGCGAGGGCAGCCTGAGCGATCTGACAGAAGCGGTGCAGATTGCTGAGCAAATCGACTACCCGATCATGCTCAAGGCCACCTCCGGCGGCGGCGGACGCGGGATCCGTCGCTGTGACAACGAGGCTGAACTGCGGCGCAACTACGAGCGGGTGATCTCCGAGGCCAGCAAGGCCTTTGGCAGTGCCGAGGTCTTCATGGAGAAGTGCATCCTGCGGCCCCGCCATATCGAGGTACAGATCCTGGCCGACAGCCATGGCAATGTGATCCACCTGAACGAACGTGACTGCTCGATCCAGCGCCGTCACCAGAAACTGATCGAAATCGCCCCCTCTCCCCAGCTCAGCCAGGAACAGCGGGATTTCATCGGTGATCTGGCGGTACGCGCCGCCACCGCAGTGGGCTATTGCAATGCCGGTACGGTGGAGTTCCTGCTCGATGCCGACGATAATGTTTACTTCATGGAGATGAACACCCGACTACAGGTCGAGCACCCGGTCACCGAGGAGATCACCGGGGTGGACATCGTCCAGGAACAGATCCGCATTGCCGCCGGCGAGCCGCTGCGCCATGTGGGCTATCCAATCCGTCCACGGGGCTATGCGATGGAGTTCCGGATCAATGCCGAAGATCCCAAGAATGATTTTCTGCCCAGTTTTGGCCGTATCAGCCGCTACTATGCACCGGGCGGTCCCGGGGTACGCACCGACGGAGCGATCTACACCGGTTATGAAATCCCGCCCTATTTTGATTCGATGTGCGCCAAGCTGATCGTCTGGGCACCGGACTGGGAGGGCCTGCTGGCCCGCGCCGGGCGTGCCCTGAGCGATCTCAGCCTGCACGGGATCAAGACCACCATTCCCTATTACCAGCAGATCCTCCAGACCGAAGACTTCCGCCGGGGGCAGTTTGATACCGGTTTTGTGGAACAACATCCGGAGCTGGTGCAATACCCCCTGCCCCGCCACCCCCAACAACTGGCCGCGGTGATCGCCGCTGCCATCGCCGCCTCGATGGGAGCCTGAGATGTCGCGTATCCATATTACTGAAACCGTGCTGCGGGATGGCCATCAATCGCTGATCGCCACCCGCATGCGCACCGAGGACATGCTGCCGATTGCCGCCAAGCTCGATCAGATCGGCTATT
Organism: Gammaproteobacteria bacterium; assembly: GCA_014859545.1. Classification (GTDB taxonomy): domain Bacteria; phylum Pseudomonadota; class Gammaproteobacteria; order Thiohalomonadales; family Thiohalomonadaceae; genus SLDE01. The sequence continues at coordinate 7,919 of JACUTZ010000036.1, read as the reverse complement.
ACTCGCTGGAAGTCTGGGGCGGAGCCACCTTTGATGCCTGCCTGCGCTTTCTCAAGGAAGACCCCTGGCAACGCCTGCGCGAGCTGCGCGCCGCCCTGCCCAAGACCCGCCTGCAGATGCTGCTGCGCGGGCAAAACCTGGTCGGCTATCGCCATTATTCCGACGATGTGGTGCGCGAATTCGTCGCCCGCGCGGCCGAGAATGGGATTGAGATCTTTCGCATCTTTGATGCCCTTAATGACCTGCGCAACCTGGAAGTGGCGATCGAGGCCACCAGGGCCGCCGGCAAACACGCCCAGGGTACGCTTTGCTATACCACCAGCCCGGTGCACAGCATCCAGGGCTTTGTGGCGATGGCCCGCGAACTGGCGGCAATGGGCTGCGACAGCATCGTGGTCAAGGATATGGCCGGGCTATTGACCCCGGACGTCAGCGCCCGCCTGTTTGCCGCGCTGGGTGAGGCGGTCGAATTACCATTACACCTGCACAGCCATGCCACCGCCGGGCTGGCGGCGATGTGCCAGCTCAAGGCCATCGAAAACGGCTGTATCGGGATCGATACCGCGATCTCGGCCTTTGCCGAAGGCACCAGCCATCCCCCCACCGAAAGCATGGTCGCGGCACTGCGCGACACCGACTACGACACCGGGCTGGACCTGGTCGCCCTGCAGGAGATTGGCTTTTATTTCCGCGGGGTGCGCCAGCGCTATCATCAGTTTGAAAGCGAATACACCGGTGTGGATACCCGGGTGCAGGTCAACCAAGTGCCGGGCGGGATGATCTCCAACCTGGCCCATCAACTGCGCGAACAGGGTGCGCTGGCACGGATGAACGAGGTGTTGGCCGAGATTCCACGGGTGCGTGAGGACCTGGGCTATCCGCCGCTGGTCACCCCCAGCTCACAGATCGTCGGTACCCAGGCGGTGCTGAACGTGCTCACCGGCGAGCGTTACACCAGCATCACCAACGAGGTCAAACGCTATCTGCAAGGCGGTTATGGTGCCGCACCGGGGTCGGTGAACGCCCGGCTTCGTCAGCAGGCCATCGGCAACGAGCCGCCAATCAACGTACGCCCGGCCGATTTGCTCAGGCCGGAACTGGCCCGCCTTAAAGAGGAGATCAATGGGCTGGCGTTGTGCCCCGAGGATGTGCTCAGCTACGCCATGTTCCCGGAGGTGGGGCGCGAGTTCCTGCAGCAGCGGGCCGATGGCAGCCTGGTCCCCGAGGCCCTCGACCCCCTACCCGGCACGGCCAGCAGCAGCCCGGCCACCCCGACCGAATTTCAGATCAGCCTGCACGGCGAGAGCTACCACATCAAGATCACCGGCAGCGGCCACAAGCAGCAAAGTACCCGCCCCTTCTATGTCACCGTCGATGGGGTACCCGAAGAGGTTAGCGTGGAGGTGCTGGATGTGATCGTCGAGGGCAATGGCCAGGCACCCTCCCCCAGCCAACGTCCACGCGCCAGCCAAGCAGGCCATGTACGCAGTTCGATGCCGGCCAGCGTCCTCGAGGTACTGGTCAAGCAAGGTGACACGGTCGAGGCCGGCACCCCCTTACTGATCACCGAGGCGATGAAGATGGAATCCGAAATCCAGGCACCCATCGCCGGTACGGTGCGCGCGATACATGTGCACAAGGGAGACCGGGTCAATCCCGATGAGGCCCTGATCGAGATCGCTTAAACACATTCACCGCAGGGACGCAGAGGACGCGGAGAAATTTCCGAGTGCGAATGCGAGTGCGTCGATATCACTGCCCAACGAGCAAGAGACAGCACTGTTCAGGAGCCTCGGTTATTCCTGAAGATCGCATTATCATGCACTCTGCGACCTCTGCGTCTCTGCGTCTCTGCGGTGATCATTTTTCAAGACTGGAAATCAAACATGTCCAAAATTGTCCTTGCCTCCACCTCACCATTTCGGCGTGAACTGCTCAATAAGCTGGGCCTTGCGTATGAAACCGATGCACCGGATATCGACGAAAGCGCCCTGCCCGGTGAAACCCCGCAGCAACTGGTGGCCCGTCTGGCCGAGCAAAAGGCCCGTGCGGTAGCGACGCGGCATCCCGACAGCCTGATCATTGGCTCCGACCAGGTTGCCGTCAACGGGGATCAGATCCTCGGCAAGCCCGGCACACACGACAAGGCCGTGGCACAGTTACTCGCTGCCTCGGGCAAGGGCGTGCGTTTTCTCACTGGGCTGTGCCTGTATAACAGCACCAGCGGCAAGGCCCAGGTGTGCGTCGAGCCATTTGAGGTGGTATTTCGCCCGCTCAGCATGGAGCAAATCGAAAACTACCTGCAGGCCGAACAGCCCTACAACTGCGCCGGCAGTTTCAAATCGGAAGGCCTGGGGATCGCCCTGTTCGAGCGTCTGCTCGGCGAGGATCCCAATAGCCTGATCGGTCTGCCGCTGATCCGCCTGGTGCGCATGCTGGAAAAGGAAGGGGTGGCGGTGATCTAAAACGACAAGGGGCCGCAAGGCCCCTTATTGTTTATGCATGAACTGGCCGGTTTATCGCCAGTTGGGCTGACCCAGACCGATCTGCTGGGCAAAGACCGTGGCCATGGCACTGCCAAAGCGTTCGGCAAAGCGGCGAAAGAGATCCGGTTGGGGGGTAAAGTCCACCACCGTCTCCTCACCGATCACCTCCCGTGCGACAAAATCCACATCCCCGATCCCATCGGCCAGGCCCAGTTCGATGCTCTCACGTCCGCCCCAGAACAGTCCGGAGAAAATCTTTGGATCATCGGCCAGACGATCGCCACGGCCGCTGCGTACCGCCTCGATGAACTCCGCGTGGATCCCGTCCAGCAGACCCTGCAGGTGGGCACGCTGCTGTTCGGGCATGGGCAGGAAGGGATCGAGGATGCCCTTGTTTTCCCCAGCGGTCATCAGACGGCGCTCCACCCCCAGTTTGTCGAGGGTATCGACAAAGCCAAAGCTGTTCATCAACACCCCAATGGAGCCGACGATGCTGGAGGGATTGACATAGATATTCTCCGCCGCGGCGGCAATGTAATAAGCCCCCGAGGCACCGATATCCCCGATCACCGCATGCACCGGGATCGCCGGATGCTGCTCAGCGAGGCGGCGGATCTCGCGGAAGATGTAATCGGACTGCACCGGACTGCCACCCGGACTGTTGATGCGCAGGATGATGCCCCGGGTACGGGCATCGGCAAAGGCGTTGCGCACCCCCTCCAGCACCGTATCCGCATTGGTGCGGGTACTGTCGGCGATCAGTCCATGCACATCGACCACGGCGGTGAGGGAATGAACCCGTTGGGCCTTGCTCAGTTCCTGACCCTTGAGGCCCATGAACAACAACAGAAACAGATAGCTGAAGATCAACAGCTTGAAGAAGATCCCCCAGCGGCGGGCGCGACGTTGTTCCTGCAGAGCCGACATGCTGAGGCGCTGCAACAGGTCCCGTTCCCAGTTGGGCGAATCCGGATCCGGCTTGTCCTTGTTATTCCATCCAAACATACTCATCCCCTGTGTTGTTGCTCTTGTGTTTGTTGCAACCAAGCGCCCAGTTCATCAATCGCGTCCAGACAGTGCAAGGGCTGGTGCCTGAGCAAGCGCTCCTTTTCATGCACCCCATAGCTGACTGCCAGGGCATGGGAGCGGGCATTGCTGGCCATCTGCATGTCGTACTCGGTATCGCCGATCATCAGGGTGTCACCCGGCTCTACCCCCAGCTGGTCCATGATCTGCTCCAGCATCATCGGGTGCGGCTTGGAAAAGGTCTCATCGGCACAGCGGGTAGCATGAAAGTATTCGCCCAGCCCGGTTTCTTCCAGTACCTTGTTCAGGCCCTGGCGTCCCTTGCCGGTGGCCACCGCCAGAAAATAATCGGCCTCGGCCAGGGCCTGGATGGTCTCCCTGGCCCCGGCAAACAGCTCCGAGCTGGTCGGATTGGCGCTAAGGAAATGATGGCGGTAACGCTCCACCATCGCATCCAGCAGGGCCTCATCCCCCTCCGGGTAAAGGCTAAAGATTGCCTCGCGCAGGCCCAGACCAATGATATTGCGGATACTGGCGACACTGCGTGATGGCAATTGCAGATCGCTGATCGCGGCCTTGATGCAGGCAACGATGCGCGCCTCCGAGTCCATCAGGGTACCGTCCCAGTCAAACACCAATAGATTGAATCGTTTACTCATGCTTTTTTCAATTGATCCAGCAGTTGTTGCAAGGCGGGCTCCAGAGGGGCCTCAACCTCGATGGTAAGGTGTTCCGGCAGGGTGAAACGCAGTCTGGCCGCATGCAGGAACAGACGTTTGAGCCCACGACTGGCCATCAGTTTGTTAAAGGCCTCGTCGCCGTATTTGTCATCTCCGGCGATGGGATGGCCGGCAAATTCGGCATGTACCCGTACCTGATGGGTGCGTCCGGTGATCAGTTTGACCTGGATTAGACTGCTATCGGCAAAAATGCTTTCCGGGCTGAATACACTCAGGGAGGGCTTGCCGTCCTCACTAACCCGCACGATGCGTTCCCCGGAACTGAGTACGTTCTTGCGTAATGGGGCCTCGATACGCCGTTGTCCACCCTGCCAGCGCCCTTTCACCAGACAGAGATAGCGCTTGTCGATGCCGTGATTGTCTCGCAGCAGGGCCTGGAAGGCACGCAGGGCGCTGCGTTTCTTGGCAATCACCAGGCAACCGCTGGTATCCCGATCCAGACGATGGGCCAATTCCAGAAAATGCGCCTCGGGCCGCAGCGCGCGCAGTCCTTCGATCACCCCATGACTGATGCCACTGCCACCATGTACCGCCAGACCAGAGGGTTTGTTGAGGACGAGAAAGGCATTATCCTCATAAAGGGTGGCATCACCCAGGGCATTCAACACCCAATTGGCCGGGCTGCTTTGTGCCTGGGGTTCGCTAACACGAATCGGCGGAATTCGCAGTAGATCACCGATTTTAAGCCGATATTCTGGCTTGATACGCCCCTTATTGACCCGCACCTCGCCCTTGCGCAGGATCCGGTAGATACGACTTTTTGGCACCCCCTTGAGGGTTTTAAGCAGATAATTGTCCACCCGCTGGCCGTCTCCGTCCTCACCGATCAGGACCTCGCGTACCGCTGGGCTGTCATAAGCAACTGAATTTTCTTGAGTCATCCGCGCATCATAGCAACACAGGCAATTGATGCGCCATCCCAACACTGATATAGTTCGTTGTCCTCAAGGCTTTTTTGCAGACCGCGAGCCCATTGGCCAGCCATGCGTCCTTGAGTGATTACGTGAATTACCACGCCTGCCGGTGGTCGGCAGGCGTTTGATGTGTAACAGCACGAAGCATTACAAAAGGCTTCGCGCACTAACGAGCAGCGCTCCCGCTTCCCATACGGATCAGCTGGACTGCCTACACAGAGTGAGACTCTGCTGACTGCAACAAGCCGCAGACAGCAATGGATATTGCATGCCGCACAGATGCGGCCTGACACTCTGGCGACCCCGCATCCTCCCAAGGAATGTGGTCGAGCGCCTGTGAGAGAGAAAAATGAAGAGAATGCTATTTAACGCGACTCAGCCGGAAGAGTTGCGCGTTGCCATGGTGGATGGCCAGAAGCTATACGATCTGGACATCGAAAGCGCTAACCGCGAACAGAAAAAATCCAATATTTACAAGGGAAAAATCACCCGCGTCGAGCCCAGTCTCGAAGCTGCCTTTGTCGATTACGGTGCCGAACGTCACGGCTTTTTACCCCTAAAAGAAATCTCCCGTCAGTACTTCGATCCCTCGGTCGAGATCGCCGGCCGCGTCAATATCCAGCAGGTATTGCGCGAGGGTCAGGAAGTCATCGTGCAGATCGACAAGGAAGAACGTGGCAACAAGGGCGCTGCCCTGACCACCTTCATCAGCCTGGCCGGTCGCTACCTGGTATTGATGCCCAATAACCCCCGCGCCGGTGGCGTATCTCGCCGCATTGAGGGCGAGGATCGCAGCGAGATCCGCGATGCCATGAGCCAGCTGGATATCCCGGCGGACATGGGGGTGATCGTGCGTACCGCCGGGGTCGGCAAGAGCGCCGAAGAACTACAGTGGGATCTGGATTACCTTGGCCAGGTCTGGCAGGCCATCGAATCTGCCGCCGGTCAGCGCAAGTCGCCCTTTTTGATCTACCAGGAAAGCAGTGTCACGATCCGCGCCATCCGCGATTATCTGCGCAACGATATCAACGAAATCCTGATCGATGATGCCGGGGTCTACCAGCAGGCCCGCGAGTTCATGGAAAAGGTCATGCCGCAAAACCTGAACAAGCTCAAGCTGTATCAGGATCGGGTGCCGCTATTTACCCGCTACCAGATCGAATCCCAGATCGAATCGGCCTTCCAGCGCGAGGTCAGCCTGCCCTCTGGCGGCTCCATCGTGATCGACCACACCGAGGCGCTGGTGTCGATTGACATCAACTCGGCGCGCGCCACCAAGGGCAGCGACATTGAGGAAACCGCGCTCAATACCAATCTGGAAGCGGCCGACGAGATCGCCCGTCAGCTGCGCCTGCGTGACCTGGGTGGTCTGGTGGTCATCGACTTTATCGATATGGGCCCGGCCCGCAACCAGCGTGAAGTGGAAAATCGCCTGCGCGATGCACTGAAGATGGACCGTGCCCGTGTCCAACTGGGGCGTATCTCACGTTTCGGCCTGTTGGAAATGTCCCGCCAGCGGCTACGTCCCTCCTTGGGCGAGTCCAGTCAGATCGTCTGCCCGCGCTGTAATGGCCAGGGCACCATTCGTGGCATCGAATCCCTGTCTCTGTCGGTACTGCGCATCATCGAAGAAGAGGCGATGAAGGAGAAGACCGGCCAGATCAAGGCACAGTTGCCGATCGAGGTCGCCACCTTCCTGCTCAATGAAAAACGTGCGGTGATCAACGATATTGAAGCACGTCAAAAGGTTGCGGTGGTCCTGATCCCCAATGCCCACCTGCACACCCCGCATTACGAGATCCAGCGCCTGCGTATTGACGAGATGCCCGAGGAAAAACTGCCCAGCTACCAGCAGGCCAGTAAGCCTGAGGAACTGGTCGAAGCCCTGAGCAGCGACAAGCCGGTGCCCAAGCGTGAAGAGCCGGCTGTGACCATGGTCAGCCAGACCACCGCCCCGCCGTCGGTGGTTGAAAAGGTCGCGGAAAAGGTGGTCATCGAAAAGGCCGCCGCCAAGCCTGCGACCAACGGCCAGCCCGGCTTCCTGCGCCGCTTGTTTGGTGCCCTGTTCAACAATGAGGAAAGCCCGGAACAAAAACCTGAGCCCAAGGCCCGTGAACCCCGCGAATCCCGTCAACGCAGTGGACGTGGCGGTGCAGCACGTCGCAACCAGCGCGACGATGGCAATCGTCAGCAGGGTCGCGATAGCGGTGATCGTGGTCGTGGACGTAGTAAGGGCGAAGCCAAGACAGAGGAACGCCCGGAGCGCAACAAGCCCCCGGTTAGCGAGGATACCCGTCAGTCCGGCAATGAGGGTGGCGAAGAACGTGGCACCCGTCGCGGCAAGCGTGGTGGTCGCCGCCGCGGTGGTCGTCGCAGCGGTGGTGCGCAAGCCGATGCCAATGTCCAGGCCAATGTGGAAGCGGTCGAGACAGCACAAACTGAAGCCGCACCATCGCGTGATAACGCGAATAGCCCCCGCGAGGACAGCTATAACCGTCGCCGCGATCGTCCGCGCAACGTGGTGGAAAGCCCGGCCAGAAGCCAGCAAGCCCGTGGTGAGTTTGACGATGAGTCGTCGGTGGCTGCCCCAGTCATCCCGACGGCCACAGCTGCGGCTGAAGTGGCAGCGGCTCCGATGGTAACCGAAGCCCCAAAGGTCGAACAGGCAGCCGCCCCTGTGGCAGCCGAGACCCACAAGACCGAAGAGGCAGCCGCACCTGTAGTGGCCGAGACCCCCAATGTCGAACAGGCAG
>JACUTZ010000180.1 GCA_014859545.1 Gammaproteobacteria bacterium | reverse complement strand
CAGCACTCAGCATTCAGCATTCAGCATTCAGCATTCAGCATTCAGCATTCAGATCATCCCTGGCTCTTGTCCCGCTCGATCAGCGCGTAGGCCGAGTGGTTGTGGATGGATTCGAAGTTCTCGGATTCCACCACATAGGCGGTAATGCGATCGTCATTGTTCAGTCGTACCGCCACATCACGCACCATGTCCTCGACAAACTTGGGATTGTCGTAGGCGCGTTCGGTGACATACTTCTCGTCCGGACGCTTGAGCAGGCCGAACAGTTCGCAGGAGGCCTCTTTTTCGACCAGATCGATGATATCTTCGATCCACACAAACCCATTGGTGGCGACGGTGACGGTCACGTGGGAGCGTTGGTTGTGGGCACCATAGTCGGAGATCTTCTTGGAACAGGGACAGAGGCTGGTGACCGGCACCACGACCTTGACCTTGAGTTCGGGATCGCCCTTGGTGACCTCGCCGATAAAGGTGACGTCATAGTCCATCAGGCTGTCTACCCCGGAGACCGGTGCCTTTTTGTTGACGAAGTAGGGGAAGGCCATTTCGATGTGACCGGACTCGGCCTCCAGGCGCTGGGTCATTTCAACCAGTACATCCTTGAAGGATTTGACCGATAGCTCGCGCTCGTGATTATTGAGGATCTCCACGAAGCGTGACATGTGGGTGCCCTTGAAGTTATGGGGCAGATTCACATACATGTTGAAGTTGGCAATGGTGTGCTGCTCACCCCCGCTGCGATCCAGGACCCGCACCGGATGGCGGATCGATTTGATCCCCACCTTGTTGATGGCGATTTGGCGGGTATCGGCACTGTTCTGTACATCGGCGATGGTTTCACAGGTATGGGTCATGCTTCCGGTTCCTCTGTATAGCGCACACAGGCACGCTCGGTTTCCCACAGGGTCACTGCATGGATGCGCACGCGCGGTTCATGCAGTTCTTCGTTCAGGCGGCAGTAGATGTAGGCCGCCAGGTTTTCCGCCGTGGGATTGATGTTGTCAAACGGCGCGATCTCGTTGAGATAGCGGTGATCCAGTTCATCGGTGACCAGCTTGGTCAGTTGTTTTAACACCTTGAAATCGATGGCCATGCCCAGCTCGTTAAGCTCGCTGGCACAGGCCTCGACCTCAACCTTCCAATTATGGCCATGCAGTTTGCTACAGTCACCGGGGTAATCGCGCAGGGAGTGCGCTGCGGCAAAATCGGTGACAATCTTCAATACGTATCGTGCGCTCATGGCTATAGTTGACTAATTTTCTAGGAATTTAATGGATTTGCCGCGTTCTGGCAAGCCTTGGCTGCCGGGTGCGAGTAAATGGCGCGCAGTATACCATCCTTGTCCAGTCCACAAAGGGCCAGTAACTCGCCGCGTTCTCCCTGTTCGACAAACTGATCGGGCAGGCCCAGATTGAGGAGTGGCACGCTTAGCCCCTGTTGTTGCACATATTCATTGACGGCACTGCCAGCCCCGCCCATCACCGCATTGTCTTCCAGGGTCACCAGTAACTGGTGGCTGCTGGCCAGCTCTTGCAACAGGGCCTGGTCCAGGGGTTTGACAAAGCGCATATTGACCACCGTGGCATTGATGGTCTCTGCAGCGGCCAAGGCCGACTCCAACAGCGCACCAAAGCTGAGGATGGCGATCCCCTCACCCTGGCGGCGCAGCTCGGCCTTGCCGATGGGCAGGGTATCCAGGGCCTGGTCAGGCAGTACACCGGGGCCGCGACCCCGTGGATAACGCACTGCCGCCGGCCCGTGATGGGCAAAGCCGGTACTCAGCATCCGGCGGCACTCGGCCTCGTCGGCCGCTGCCATGATCAGCATGTTTGGGACGCAACGCAGGAAACTCAAATCGAATGTGCCGGCATGGGTTGGGCCATCCGGGCCGACGATGCCTGCCCGGTCGATGGCAAGCAGTACCGGTAGCTGCTGTAGCGCGACATCATGGATCAGCTGGTCATAGGCGCGTTGCAGGAAGGTGGAGTAGATCGCCACTACCGGCTTGAGACCCTCACAGGCCAGTCCGGCGGCCAGGGTGAGCGCGTGTTGTTCGGCGATCCCCACATCGAAATAACGCTGTGGAAAGCGTTCGGCAAAGGCCACCAGGCCAGAGCCTTCGCGCATCGCCGGGGTGATCCCGATCAGGCGCGGGTCGGCCTCGGCCATGTCGCAAAGCCAGTCACTAAAGACCTCGGTATAGCTGGGGCCGCCGGGCTTGGCCGCCTGCTGGATACCGGTTTGCGGGTCGAAACGACCGACCCCGTGATAGCCACAGGGGTTTTGTTCGGCCGGGCTGAAGCCCTTGCCCTTGCGGGTGACGATATGCAGGAATTGCGGGCCGCTGAGGGTGCGCAGGTTGCGCAGGGTCTTGACCAGGGTGTCCAGGTCGTGGCCGTCGATGGGGCCGATGTAGTTAAAGCCCAGCTCTTCAAACAGGGTGCCGGGTACCACCATACCCTTGACGTGTTCCTCGGTGCGCCGCGCCAATTCCCAGACACTGGGCATGGTCGAGAGGACTTTTTTGCTGCCCTCGCGCATGCTGGAGTACAACCTGCCGGAGAGCATGCGTGCCAGGTAATTGGACATGCCGCCCACATTGGGTGAGATCGACATGTCGTTGTCGTTCAGTACTACCACTAGATTGGCGTCCAGGTCACCGGCATGGTTGAGGGCCTCGAAGGCCATCCCGGCGGTCATCGCCCCATCGCCGATCACCGCTACCACCTTGCGCTCATTGCCGGCCTGGCGGGCGGCCAGGGCCATTCCCAGGGCGGCGCTGATCGAGGTACTGGAGTGGCCAACCCCGAAGGTGTCGTAGGGGCTTTCCTCGCGCTTGGGAAAGCCGGACAGGCCGCCGAATTGGCGCAGGCTGGGCATGCGTTCGCGCCGTCCGGTAAGAATTTTGTGCGGGTAGGTCTGGTGGCCCACATCCCAGACCAGGCGATCTTCTGGGGTGTTGTAGACGTGGTGCAGGGCGATGGTCAGTTCGACGGTGCCGAGGCCGGAAGAAAGATGCCCACCGGTCTGGCAGACCGAGTCGATCATGAAGGCACGCAGCTCTACGGCCAACTGTTTGAGCTGGTGTAGCTTGAGCTGGCGGAGCTGGCTGGGGTCGTTAATGCTCTCCAGCATGGGCGCGATAGATTCGGGCATCGGCAATGGTCATTGTTTACGGAAAAGCCGTCTATGATGGCCTTGGCAGGCAGGTGATGCAAGTCAAAATGTTGGGGTTAGGGGTTAGGGGCTAGGGGCTAGGGGTTAGGGGCTAGGGGCTAGGGGCTAGGGGC
>JACUTZ010000179.1 GCA_014859545.1 Gammaproteobacteria bacterium | reverse complement strand
GGTCTCCCCATGTGAGAGTAGGTCACCGCCAGGGTTTATTCCCTAAAAGCCCCCGCTAGTTTACCTAGCGGGGGCTTTTTTTATGTTCATTAAAAATCCGCTACACTAGCGCATTGTATTAGCACTGGAATAACTGCCTTGAATGAGCTCGATGTGAAGTTACTATCGTTGATGGCCGATGGATGTTTCCACTCCGGCACACAACTTGGTAAAGCATTGGGTATTACACGTGCCGCAGTGTGGCATCACATGCAGCAATTGCATACTTTGGGTTTACACATCGATGCAATCAGCGGCAAGGGATACCGTCTTTCTCGAACATTGGATTTGCTGGATTCGGCGATGATTTTGTCCGAAATTCAGCCTTCTCTACGGCAGGCGATTGGCAGTCTTGCGATCCTTTCCTGCGTCGACTCGACCAATAACTACTTACGCGAACGAGCGATCCCTGAACGAGGGGTATCTATTTGTCTTGCCGAGCATCAAAGCCATGGACGAGGTCGAATGGGGCGATCCTGGGTTTCCCCATTTGCCTCGAATATCTATCTTTCCATGGCGTGGCAGTTTGAGCATGGTAGTGAGCGACTGGCAGGATTCAGTCTTGTCGTGGCACTGGCAGTTGTTCGTGCACTCAAGCGGCTTGGTTTGGATGACGCGGGGATAAAGTGGCCTAACGATGTGCTATGGCAGCAGGCAAAATTGGCCGGCGTTCTGATTGAGGCTAGCGGTGAGATGCACGGCCCCTCTCGTGTGATCCTGGGTCTTGGCTTGAATGTCGATATGCCGGTTCAGACTGCTGCCGATATTGATCAGCCATGGACAGATCTACGTCAGGCAAACATTTTTGCTGCAAGAAGTACAATTGCCGCATACCTGATTGAGGAACTAATTCAGATTATTACGCGCTTTGGTGAGCAGGGCTTTACATGTTTCAGAGAAGAGTGGGCTGAATACGATCTTTGTTTAAATCGTCACGTTCGCATTATTCTCAGCGCTGACACACACTACCAGGGAATCGCTCGTGGTGTTGATGCGGCCGGGCTATTGTTGGTGGAGCAATCTGATGGTATCAAGGTGCATGCCTCTGGTGATGTACGCCTAAGGATAGTGAATAATGTGGCTACTGCTTGATATTGGAAACACACGTTTTAAGGCAGTCTGTTATGACGGCATGGCCTTTTATAATCAGAAAATCGCAAGCTATCAGGCTATCGGGATTGCGGCATCTTTATGCCCGCTGAAGTCCCTAAAACCAGATGCTGTCTACGTGGCGAATGTCGCAGGCGATACGATTGAAACGGCTGTACGGGCATGGTCAGTGACGAGCTTTGGCTTGGTGCCACATTTCGTCCGTAGCCAGTCGTCGTTTCTGGGCTTGCATAATGCCTATGCAGAACCGGAGAAGTTGGGTGTTGATCGTTGGCTGGCCATGCTGGCTGCCAAGCAGGTGTATGCCGGCCCCGTTTGTGTTGCCGATTGCGGCTCAGCACTGACCATTGATCTGGTTAGAGAAAACGGAGAACACCTTGGCGGGATGATTCTGCCTGGCATTGAGATGCAGCATCACTTGTTTAAAACTAAGCTACCGCAGTTGGAATATCAGTTACCCTCGCTCGGCAGCTTGCCAAGCTGGGGTAGAAGCACGGATGAGTGTGTGGGGGTTGGTTTGGCGAGCGGGCTATGTGGTGCAATAGAGCTGGCAATGCGACATGCAGAACTCAATGCCACGGGTGTCAGGCTGATTATGACGGGCGGTGATGCACCACAGCTGGCCGCGAGGCTGAGCATACCCTATGACTATCACGAGCATTTGGTGCTGGATGGCCTGGGCTTGCTGGCTCGACACCTGGAGGGAAGTTGCTAATGCGAGGCTTTTTTATCCTGTTGATACTCAGCAATATACTATTTTTTTCATGGGTACTTTACATTGGTGAAAGAGATGAACCGGCGATTCCTTCTGTGGATATGCCGGGTAATCGTCTTGTCGTGCTGAGTGAAATACCGACTGATGAGCGTCCTCCCTTGCGGCAGGGACAAGTCGAGAGAGCGGCGCCCTCAACACCAGCTCGTATTCTGGAAGAATCACCGCTTGCAGGCATACCTAGCATGCGATGTGTGACGGTGACTAATATTGCGAATACAGCAGATCGGGATAGTCTTCTCATCCGCCTACGCGAGCTCAGTGCATCGCAAATTGAGATTGGGGAGGAAGGCGGTACTCGAAGCAATTATTGGGTATTACTGCCAGCATTTCGAAGTCGAGGAGAGGCCGATGCGATGGCAAACCGGCTTACAGGACTGCAAGTACGCGATTTTTTTGTGGTTCGTAGCGGTGAGCACGAAAATGCCATTTCACTTGGCGTGTTCTCGAGCATGGAACGGGCCCAGAGTAGGCAGACGCAAATTAATACACTGAAATTGAGCGGGGTAAAGCCCGAAATCGAAATCATGCAGCTGCCGACACGAAGTCATTGGCTACGTTACCGTATTGGTGCGGAGAAGAGCCCGCCTGTCGCAGTTCTGCGGGCAGTGGGAGAGGTGCAAGAGACGGATTGTCCCTAAACACACGCTGTGGGAAGACGGATCGGGCTGTCAGGGTATGACAATCCCTATTCGATAAAAAAGCATCAAGAGAAATTGCTATACACCCGCAAATTGCCTAGAATATCGCGCTTCGCCGACATAGCACAACTGGTAGTGCAACTGATTTGTAATCAGTAGGTTGGGGGTTCAAGTCCCTCTGTCGGCACCATTTATGCTTGAGTCCATATGAAAGTGCCGGAAAAAGCATAATCGGATGTTGACAGAAAGGAGTAACTGCCACAAAATAGCGGGCTTGCATTCGCATCAGGAGGGGTTCCCGAGCGGCCAAAGGGGGCAGACTGTAAATCTGCTGGCTCAGCCTTCGAAGGTTCGAATCCTTCCCCCTCCACCAATTTAAGTGCTGTTTGAGGAAGACAAGCAGCGGGGTTGAGTTTGGCCCACACGCGAAAGCGCGGGTGTAGTTCAACGGTAGAACCTCAGCCTTCCAAGCTGATGGTGTGGGTTCGATTCCCATCACCCGCTCCAGTATAAAATGTAAAGGTAGTTAGCAGTTTCGGCCCAGGTAGCTCAGTTGGTAGAGCACACCCTTGGTAAGGGTGAGGTCGGCAGTTCAAATCTGCTCCTGGGCTCCATATTTGTTTCGAGTGTAGTTCATTTTATTAACTGTCACGTTCTGGTCCGGAGGAGTAAGCCGATGTCCAAGGAAAAATTTCAACGTACGAAGCCGCACGTAAACGTAGGCACCATCGG
>JACUTZ010000178.1 GCA_014859545.1 Gammaproteobacteria bacterium | reverse complement strand
TGCTCCCTTGCTCCCTTGCTCCCTTGCTCCCTTGCTCCCTTGCTCCCTTGCTCCTGCTCTTAATCAACGCCGCTTCAATTCCAGGCGCCACACAAACTCGGCCATGATGGTCTCGTAGAGTTTGTCCTTGAGGTAGGCGTCCTCGACACCGGCATCGAGATTGGGATTATCGTTGACCTCAATGACATAGACACCATTGGCATTTTGCTTGAGGTCCACCCCATAGAGTCCATCGCCGATCAGATTGGCGGCCTTGAGCGCCACCTCGATCACCTCGGGCGGAGCCTGCTCCACCGCCATGGTGGTGAAGCCGCCCTCGGTGAAACCGCCCTTGCCGTCGTACTTGACGATCTGCCAGTGCTTCTTGGTCATAAAATACTGACTGACGAACAGCGGTTTGCGATTCAGGATACCAACCCGCCAGTCAAACTCGGTATAGAGAAATTCCTGGGCCAGGATCAGCTCAGACTCCTCGAACAGCCGCGTGGTGACCTCGCGCATTTGCTGCGAATTCTCCACCTTGAACACGCCCTGCGAAAAGGAGCCATCCGGCACCTTGAGGACCATCGGATAACCCAGTGCCGCCTCGGTGGCAGCAAGGTCCCCCTTGCCGACGATCACCGTCCTAGGGGTCGGCACCTTGTGGGCACGCAGCAGCTCGGCCAAATAGACCTTGTTGGTACACAGCAGGATGGAACGCGGATCGTCGATCACCACCATGCCCTCGCTCTCGGCCTTTTTGGCAAAGCGATAGGTGTAATGATCAATACGGGTGGTGTCGCGAATGAACAGCGCATCGTATTCGGCCAGACGGATGTAATCGCGCTTTTCGATCAATTCCACATTCAGCCCCAAGGCACGCCCGGCCTTGATGAAGTGATTCAGCGCCTTGGACTTGGAACAGGGCAGCGGGTCCTTGGGGTCGTGCAGGATCGCCACGTCGAAACGGGCCGCCGGCTTGCCCTTGGGGGCACGCCAGGGTTTCTTGCGATAGGCATCGAAGGCGCTGAGAAAACCCTCGTGCTGTTCGGCCTTGAGCCGCGGCAGATACAGGGGCTTGATCGCCTCGATGCGCCAACTGCCCTCCCGCTCGAAGCTGACCCTCAGCAGCGGTGCCGGGAATACCTCAAACAACTGCCGCGCCACCCCTGCCAGCGCCTCGTACTGACATCGCCCAAACAGCACATCCATGCCAAAACGATTGCTGTCACTGCTGTGCGGGTGTTTTTTGAAGGCCTTTTGCACCTGCGCGTCGAGGTTTTCGGTATCCAGGCTGTACATGGATTTGCGACTGAGATCCAGCATAGTCTTGACCGAGGGCAACACCCGGTGTCCCCGTGCCTCGGCCAATAGTGCGCAGTAATAACCCACACTCAGATAGCGATAGCTGCGGCAGAGGTTGATCACCTGGATATTTTTTTGTTTGAAGTAATCCTTACCGGTCAGGTAGTCATCCACATGCACCACCTCGGCATCGAACTGGGGAAATTTCCAGTCGCTGATCTGCTCGACCACAATGATCTGACGGCTCATGGCTTGTGCTCCTCACGGCGCGAAATAATCATCGCCGCACGCAGTCCGCTCTTGCCATAGCGGGCCATCCGTTCGAAGTCCTTTTGCAGGATTGGCATGTTCATACAATCGGTCACAGTCTTGCCTTTCTCCTCGTCCACATAGGGGTCATGCACATAAACATAGCGGTCATCAAAGCCGGTCACCACCACCCAGTGGGGGAACTTTTCATGATAAATACGATAGGAACTGATCAGCACCACCGGGATCCCGCCCGCCTCGAAGCGGCTGCGCATCTCGGCCAGGCTGAGCTGGCGGTAATGCAGCGGCAACGCCAATTGTTCGATCTCGGCGACAAAGTCTTCCTGTACCAGGCGCATCACCTCTTTCTTTTCGGCGCTGCGCACTGAATCGGTGAAGAGCGCACCCTCGTCATTGACGAACACTTCACAGGCAAAACCACGCTGCCAGGCCGCCAAGGCCAGACCATAGGGACCGCAGCCGCCATGCCCGGCGGTCATGAAGATCGTGGTGGATTCGCGCCAGATGCGCAGCTCCATGTGACGGCTGAACGCCAGTCCCGGATCCAGTGCGCCCATCGCCATCATCAGCGCCGCCGGGCCGCAGGTGAAGTCCAGGGTTTGTCGGTAATAACGAATCGGCAGCACATCCGGACTCAGATGCGGCACCAGCACCTTTTCAAAGCGCAGCGCCCCCATGTGGTCTTCGTAATAATCCTCGTAGCTGCCAAACTCGCGGTAGCCCATGCGCCGGAACAGCGCCAGCGAGGCGGTGTTGTCGCGACGCACTTCCAGTCGCATCGCCACACACTCTCCGTCCAGCGCCGCCTGCTCGGCGGCCGCCACCAGGGCATGGCCGATGCCTTGGCCCTTGAATACGTTATCCACAGCAATCGAATACAGGCGCGCCAGCGAGATCCCGGCATTGAACAGTATCGCCACATAACCGCGCAGCCGCCCGCCCTCCTCATCCACCAGCAGCACCGCATTACCCCGGGTCAGCAGATGGCGAAAACTGCGCCGAGACAAACGGTCGGTATCGAAGCTACGATTTTCCAGGGCCACCAGGGCGTCGAGGTGTTCCAGCGTTGCAGGGTAAATCATCTGTAGCGGCCTCCCGAAGGGGCGTGGGGAAAGTGGGCAAATGTAGCACCCGCACGGGAACGACACCATCAGGCCACCACTGATAATCGACCCGATTGAAACAAATAATTGGTCTCGCATGGCGGCCATGGTTAGGATAAACCATTCACCTACATGGAGCCTGCCCATGTCATCGTTTAAGGATACAGTTCCACAGCCCGCCAGGGCCGCCGATATACCCGAAATCAACCAGCTGATCAGCGCTGCAGTGATGCAATGGTCACTGCCGGAGCGGGTCAAGCGGCTGAGCCTGCCCAGCTATTATTATCATGCCCATGACCTGGAACACCTGCAGCTGGTGGTGTTGCAGGACGAGGATGAGCGCATCGTTGGCGTGGCGGCCTGGGAGGCGGCCAGCCCGGCGGATCTGCCCGCAGACAAATACGGCCTGTTATTGCACGGCATCTATGTATTGCCCGAACGACAGCGCCAGGGCATTGGTAGCGCCCTGCTGAGCACGGCACTGGCGGCCTGCCAGGCGACAGGAATGGATGGCCTGCTGGTCAAGGCCCAGACCGATGCCCGGGCGTTTTTTGCCGCCCAGGGGATGCAGCAACTTCCGGTCAGCAATCCACAACGGGACTATCCACATCGCTACTGGAAGGCCATCGACCTAGCCCCTAGCCCCTAGCCCCTAGCCCC
>JACUTZ010000177.1 GCA_014859545.1 Gammaproteobacteria bacterium | reverse complement strand
GAGGGCATGGACAATGATGGTTTATAGGCCACTCGCCTAATCGCCCCAAGGAATTCGAGATGAAAGGAAGCGTCCTTCCTCGCCCACACGCCCTGTTGCTGCTCGCTGTGATCCTGGTCCTCGGCGCACTGTACAGCCAGGCAAGCGCCATCAATTCACCAGTACCCTCTCACCAGAGCGCGCTTTGGGTACTGGCGAATGAAGGGATAAGCCGCTTTGATGGCGACACAGGGGAGCGCGTACTGGTTCTGCCGGATACCCGACAAGCCCAGGCCTTCGCGCTGGATGAAACAGAAGCACGTGTATGGGTACTGCAGCGGCGTGCATTGCAGGTTTGGGACTTTGACGGGAGCTTGCGCAGCGAATTTCACCTGCCCCCAGTCGGCGCAAGGGCACGCCGCGCTCGCGGTGGACAATGAACGTGGCGTAGTTTGGGTAGCACGTAATGACCTTATTAGCAGTTATTCAGCCAGTGCTAACGGCATAGAGCAATTACAGCCGGAAATCGACAGCAGCGCCCCGATAATTGCCCTGGATACCGATCTCAATACCGGCATGCTCTGGGCGTTGAGCCGCGCCAGCTTGCATTACTACGATCACAACGGGATCTTGCTCGGCGAGCGCAATCTGGATGAAAGCGATGAAGGAACTACCCTCGCATGGGACCCGGCACTGCAATAGGTATGGGTGGCCAGCAAGGTCGGATTGGCGCGCTATGACAGACAAGGACAAAGGCAGTTCTGGCGGCCCATGGCGAAATTGCATCACTTGGCCCCGGATCAAACGGGGATGCTATGGCTGAGTGATCAGCACGGCCTGCATTACCTCGATGAAACCGGCCAGCCCCAACTTGGCCTGGACGCCACAAGTGCCACGGGCAGTCCCCAAATTGTCGCATTGGGGCTGGCACAGGGTGGCAGCCGTGCTGTTTGGGTCGCAGGGCAACGTAGTGCGAGCTTGATCGACACCACCGGCATCATCCAGCGTCGCATCGACATGAATACCCTCCGTGGGTTTGGCCCCATTCTGGCAGTGAGCCACTATGCCGATACCACGCCACCAAGCATAGACATCGAAAGCCCAATCGACGGGAGTTACCTCAATCATCCTGAGCTTGGCATCGTATTGACCTACGAGGATGAGGGAATCGGGGTCGACCTTCGCACCCTTACGCTGACAATTAATCACCACATCGCCAACCTGTCCTGCGAATACAGCCACAACCGCGTTATTGCGCAGTTGAAGAACCGCTGGCAGACGGTAACTATCGGCTGGATGCTGCAGTCCACGACCATGCGGGAAATCGCGGTGCAGCCGATCCGGTCCACTTCATTATTGACACCCTTGCTCCGGAACTACCGATCTTCTCAATGATGCATATCGAGTATCACGAAGATGGTACGGTGACCCTGCGTGGGGAAGCTGGCGCAGCAGAGCCACACGCGACGCTGAGGGTCACCAACCGGCGAACGGGCGAAACCATTACAGTGACAGTCGGAGCCGACGGCAGTTTTAGCGCCACCTTGAGGGCGGAGGCAGGGGACGAACTAGAGATTGTGGTCATTGACCGCGCCGGCAATCAAAGTGAGAAGCAAAATCTCACTGTCGGGGCAGCGAGTGGACAGCTGCCACCCGACCCCGCAAGCATCGCCCCGCCGCTGGATCCCACCGGCTTCACCTCACTGCTGGATGCCACCGAATTCCTGTACACGGGTGCCAACCCCATCCAGCGCGATGTCGCCCCCGGTACCATCGAGGCCCGTCGCGCCGCTGTGATTCGCGGTCGCGTACAGACCCGCGACGGCCAGGCCCTGTCCGGCGTCACCATCACCCTGCAAGGCCATCCCGAACTGGGCCACACCCTCAGTCGCGCCGATGGCATGTTCGATATGGTCGTCAACGGTGGCGGCCTGATGGTCATCAATTACGAGAGGGATGGCTACCTGCCTGCCCAGCGCAAGGTAAAAACCCCCTGGCAGGATTATGTCTGGGCCGAGGATGTCGCCCTTATTCCGCTGGACCCCAATGCCACCGAGATCACCCTCGGCGCCGCCCACATGCAAGTGGCCCAGGGCAGCGTCGAGCAGGACGAAGACGGCCAGCGCCAGGCCACCATCCTCTTCCCCGCAGGCACCCAGGCCGAGCTGGTGATGCCCGACGGCACACGCCAGCCGCTGACAAGCGCCACCGTGCGCGCCACCGAATACACCGTCGGCCCCAACGGCCCCAAGGCCATGCCCGGCGAACTGCCACCCACCACCGCCTACACCTACGCCGTCGAACTCTCCCTGGACGAAGCCATCGCCGTCGGTGCCAAAGAGGTACGCTTCGACCGCCCGGTGTTCGTCTACGTGGACAACTTCCTCGACTTCCCCGTCGGCGGGATCGTACCAGCCGGCTGGTACGACCGCGACAAGGCCGCCTGGATCCCCTCCGACAATGGCCGGGTGATCCAAATCCTCGCCATCGAAAACGGCCAGGCGGTATTGGATGTGGACGGCAGCGGCCAGCCCGCCAGCCCCGAGGCCCTGGCTGTACTGAACATTACCGAGGAAGAGCGCAGCCAACTGGCCGCACTCTACCCTGCAGGCCACAGCCTGTGGCGTACCCCGGTGGAGCACTTTACCCCCTGGGACTGCAACTGGCCTTACGGGCCGCCGGAGGATGCGGTTGCACCAGAGAGCGAGGTGCGTGAACTGGAGGAAAAAGACGACGAACCGGACTGCCAACCGGGCTCCATCATCGAGTGCCAAAATCAGGTGGTGCGCCAGAGCATTCCCGTGACCGGTACCCCATTTAGCCTGAATTATCGTAGTGATCGCGTACCGGGACGCCAATCTGCCTACCACTTGACGATCCCCGTCAGCGGCAACGAGCCGCTGCCCGCCAGCGTGGCGCGGATCGAAATGGAGGTTTGGATCGCCGGGCAACAGCACCGCCACAGCTTCCCCGCACAGCCCAATCAGAACCATAGCTTCGTGTGGGATGGTAAGGATGGCTTTGGTCGCCGTGTGCTGGGGAGTAAACAGGCCAAGGTCAGGATAGGCTATGTGTACAAGGCGGTGTACTACGAGCCGAGCAGCTTTGCCAATGCCTTCGGTGTGGCAGGAACGAATCCGATCGAAGGTGATCGCGACAACAGCGAAGTGATCCTGTGGCAGGAGTCCCAGCACTGGCTGGGTGTGGATGATGCCCGCTCACTGGGCCTGGGTGGCTGGTCGATCACCCCGCAGCACAGCTACGAGCCCAACGCAGAAGTGCTCTGGGCAGGCGACGGTACGCGGCGTAGCGCTGGACTGGTGAGCGATGAGATACAGACCATTG
>JACUTZ010000035.1 GCA_014859545.1 Gammaproteobacteria bacterium | reverse complement strand
AAGAAAAAGCCCGCAGCAGATGAACTGTATGCGGGCTTTCTGTGTATGGTGCCGAGGAGAGGACTCGAAAAATCGGCAGGGAGCCGATTTTGACGCGCCGCTGCGCGCCCGCAGGGTGTTGCGCAGGGATGCGCAACATCTACCGTAGGTTTGAGTCCTCATGGATCCTGTAAAGAAAAAGCCCGCAGCAGATGAACTGTATGCGGGCTTTCTGTGTATGGTGCCGAGGAGAGGACTCGAACCTCCACGGGGTTTCCCCCACTAGCACCTGAAGCTAGCGTGTCTACCAATTTCACCACCTCGGCCTTGTCAGGGCATTTTCTTGCAACTACGCCCGACAGGTGGCGCACTTTACAGCGGCTTTTTTGGCTTGTCAATCGCCTAGTCAATCCAAGGCAGCATTTTTTTCTGAATCGCGCTAGAATACACCGGTCAAAATGCTGCGCAGTGGTGCAGCCCAACAGAAAGAGATTACATGTCAAGACAGAAGACGCCCCAAGATCCCCACTTCAGCCGTGAGGCGCAGAAATACGACAATCCCATCCCGAGTCGGGAATTCATCATGGAGCTGCTTGCCCAGGCCGATGGGCCGATGGACCGCGAGCAGCTCGCCGAAGCGATGCACATACACGATGAGGAACAGCTGGAGGCCCTGCGTCGACGCCTGCGGGCGATGGAGCGGGACGGTCAGATTCTGTTCAATCGTCGTGGTGGCTATGGCCTGGTCAGCAAGATGAATCTGGTACGTGGCCGGGTGATCGGCCATGGTGATGGTTTTGGTTTTCTGGTGCCGGATGAGGGGGGGGATGATTTGTTCCTCTCGGCCAAACAGATGCATGCCTGTCTGCACGGGGATCGGGTGGTGGCGATGGTTACCGGTATGGATCGCCGGGGTCGCCGCGAGGCGGCGATAGTCGAGGTTCTGGAACACGCCAATCATCGGGTCGCCGGGCGTTATTATTTCGACAAGGGTGTCGGTTTTGTGGTCGCCGACAACAAACGTATCAATCAGGACATCCTGGTCGCGAGTGATCAGGCCTACGGTGCGCAGACCGGTCAGTTGGTGGTCGTTGAGCTCACCGAGTATCCCTCCAAGCGCCAGCAGGCGATGGGCCGGGTGGTGGAAATCCTGGGTGACCACATGGCGCCCGGGATGGAGATCGACATGGCGATCCGCAGCCACGACCTGCCGCAGGTCTGGTCGCCGCTGGTCGAGGCCGAGTGCGAACACATCCCGGTGGAGGTCAGCGAGGCCGACAAGCAGGGGCGTGTTGATCTGCGCGAGATGGCGCTGGTCACCATCGACGGCGAAGACACCATGGACTTTGACGATGCGGTGTATTGTGAGCCGTGCGGCAAGGGCTGGCGTCTGGTGGTGGCGATTGCCGATGTATCCCACTATGTCGCTCCGGCCACCGCTCTCGATGCGGAGGCCCGAGAGCGCGGCAACTCGGTGTACTTCCCAGGTCGGGTGATCCCGATGTTGCCCGAGGCGCTTTCCAATGGGCTATGTTCTCTGAATCCCAACGTGGATCGCCTGTGCATGGTCTGTGACATGGAGATCAGCGACAAGGGCAAGCTGAGCAAGACCCGTTTCTATCCGGCGGTGATGCGCTCCCATGCACGCCTGACCTATGGCAAGGTGGCGGCGATGCTGGTGGATGGGGACGAATCCCTGCGCCAGGAATACCAGGCGGTGTTCCCGCACCTGCAGCATCTGTATGAGCTCTACCATGCCTTGCAGGATCGTCGGCGCAAGCGTGGTGCGATCGATTTTGATACCACCGAGACCCGCATTATATTTGGGGAAAATCGCAAGATCGATGCGATTGTGCCGGTACTGCGCAACGATGCCCATAAGATTATTGAGGAGTGCATGTTGGTTGCCAATGTGGCGACTGCCGAGTACCTCAATCAGCATCATCTTCCGACCCTGTATCGGGTTCATGAAAAACCCAAGGAAGCCAAGCTCACCGCACTACGTGAATTTCTTGGCGAACTGGGGCTGGGGCTGAAGGGTGGCGATACCCCGACCGCTGCCGATTATGGCGAGCTGTTGGAGAAGATCCGGGGCCGCGCCGATGCGCATCTGATCCAGACTGTGTTGCTGCGCAGCATGAACCAGGCGGTCTATTCCCCGGACAACCAGGGCCATTTCGGTCTGGCCTTCGAAGCCTATGCCCATTTCACCTCGCCGATCCGCCGTTACCCGGACCTGTTGGTCCATCGCGGCATTCGTCATCTGCTTTCCGGCCAGCCGGTGGAACAGTTCCGTTATGGTACTCAGGACATGCTGACCCTGGGTGAGCACTGCTCGATGACCGAGCGCCGCGCCGATGATGCCACCCGCGATGCGATGGATTGGCTGAAGTGCGAGTACGTGATGGACAAGGTCGGCCATGACTTTGATGGCATCATTACCAGTGTGACCGGTTTCGGCATCTTCGTGGAACTCAAGGACATCTTCGTAGAGGGCCTGGTACACATCACCGGTCTGGGTGATGACTACTACCAGTTCGATCCCAGCCATCACCGCATTGTCGGCGAACGCACCCACAAGATCTTCCGCCTTGGCGACAAGGTGCGGGTGCAGGTGGCTCGGGTGGATCTGGATGATCGCAAGATCGACTTTGATCTGATCCACGAGGAAACTGCGCAGCCGATCCTGCCCAACCAGCCAAAACCCAAGAAGGGCGGTGGCCACAAATCCAAGGGTCACAAGGGCAAGGGCCATAAGGATAAGCAGCACGGTAAACATAAGTGAGTGCGCAGCGCATCTTTGGCCTGCACGCGGTGGAGGCGGCGCTACGCGCCCAGCCGCAGGGGATTGCCACCATCTGGTTTGACCGTCAGCGCAAGGATCGTCGGCTGCAAGAGCTGGCCGCGCTGGCACAAACCCAGGGTCTCAATCCCCAGTGGCTGAACAAGGATGCGATGGCTGCGATGCTGCCTGCTGAAAGCCGTCATCAGGGTGTGGTGGCCGAGCTGGCGGTGGTGGCCGAGCGCAATGAGGCCTTCCTCGAAGAACTGCTGGTCAGTTTGAATGAACCGGCACTGTTTTTGGTGCTGGACGAGGTCACCGATCCGCACAATGTCGGTGCCTGCCTGCGCAGTGCCGATGCGGCCGGGGTGCATGCGGTGATCACCACCCGGGACCGGGCCTGCGGCCTGACCCCGGTGGTGCGCAAGGTGGCTAGTGGTGCCGCCGAAAGCGTGCCCTTTGTGCAGGTGACCAACCTGGCGCGCACCCTGCGT
This sequence comes from Gammaproteobacteria bacterium, assembly GCA_014859545.1. Classification (GTDB taxonomy): domain Bacteria; phylum Pseudomonadota; class Gammaproteobacteria; order Thiohalomonadales; family Thiohalomonadaceae; genus SLDE01. Next base: position 16,612 of record JACUTZ010000035.1, on the reverse strand, counting down.
ACCCTGCGTGATGCGGGGGTCTGGATCATTGGTACTGCCCTGGAAGAGGGTAGCCAGTCGCTGTTTCAAACCAGGCTGACCGGACCGACCGCGCTGGTGCTGGGGGCCGAGGGCAAGGGCATGCGTCGGCTGACCCGCGAGAACTGTGATGAGCTGGTGTATATCCCGATGGTCGGCACGGTGCAAAGCCTGAATGTCTCGGTGGCCGCAGGGGTCTGTCTGTTCGAGACCCTGCGCCAGCGGCAAGGCTAAACGACTTACTCCAGACGTACCGAATAGACCTCCTCCAGGGAGGTTTTTTTTTGCCTGGCCAATTCCAGGGCATTGCTGGTGAGGGGCTTCATCCCGCTTTGCACCGCGGTTTCCTTGATCTCCTGGGTGGTGGCGACATGGCTGATCTTGGCCGCCATGGGTTGATCCACGACCAGTAATTCCACTACTGCAGCACGGCCCTTGTAACCACTGTCGTGACAGGCCTCGCAGCCGCGCCCGCGATAAAACACCTCGTCTTCTGCTACCCCCAGCTGCTGGCGGATATGGGGTTCCACCTCTTCCACATCGATGCAGTCCGGGCAGTTCAGACGTATCAGGCGTTGTGCCAGCACCCCGAGCAGGGTGGAGCTGAGCAAATAGGGTTCAATACCCATGTCGAGCAGACGGGTGACCGTGCTAGCCGCATCGTTGGTGTGCAGGGTGCTGAGTACCAGGTGACCGGTGAGTGCCGCCTTGTTGGCGATGCGTGCGGTCTCCAGGTCGCGGATTTCACCGATCATCACCACATCCGGATCATGGCGCAGGATATGGCGCAAGGCCTCGGCAAAGGTGTAGCCGATGGTGTTCAGGGTCTGGATCTGATCGATCCCTTCCATGTCGTATTCGACCGGGTCTTCGACGGTGATGATGTGTGGGCCGCGCTGTTTGATCTCGTTGAGCACCGCATACAGGGTGGTGGACTTGCCGGAGCCGGTGGGGCCGGTGACCAGTAGCATGCCAAAGCTGCGACTGATGATGGTGCGCAGCTCGTCCATCTCCCGTTCACCCAGGCCCAACTGATTCATCGGCTTGAGCCCGGCCTGCTTGTCCAGCACACGGATGACCACGCTCTCGCCACTGATGGTGGGCATGATCGAGATACGCAGGTCGATGCTATTGCCCTCGTGCATCACGCGTGCATGACCATCCTGTGGCATGCGCCGTTCGGCGATATCCATGCGCCCGGTGATCTTGATGCGGCTGACCAGTGGTGCGAGCAGTACCCGGCTGATGGTGCGCATCAGGCGCAGCTTGCCATCGATGCGATAGAGGATATCGATCTGGGATTTGCCGGGACGGATGTGAATGTCCGAGGCGCGCAATTTGATCCCCTGCATGATGATGGCGTTCACCAGCCGTACCACCGGCTTTTTCTGCGCCTCCTGTACGACCTCTTGGGTGATCAGCAGGTTGTCCTGTTCCTCATTGTGATCGTTGCCGATCAATTTGAGTTCGTCGTTCAGCTCATCCAGGCCGGCGTCATCGTGTTGCAGATAATATTTTTCCAGCAGGCGACCAAGGGTGGCGCTACTGGTGACAACGACTTCCACATTCAGATTGGTGTGAAAACGCACCACCTCCTGGGCCTGCCAGTTGAGCGGATTATCGGTGGCAATGATCAGATGGTTATTGTGTTTGGACAGGGGCAGTACATTGTATTGCAGGGCGAGATCGGCGCTGACCTGGCGGATTACCGCATCCGAGATCTCAAATTGGCCAATATCGACAAAGGGGATCCCCAGCTTGTGTGCCAACCCGGCGGTGATCTGTTCATGATTGCAGTAGCCGAGTTTTTCCAGGGTATCGCCGAGGTGCGCACCCGGCTGGGCCAATTGCATTTGCAGGGCGGTATGTAATTGATCCTGATCGAGATAGGCCTCCTCGATCAGGATCTCCCCCAATCGCTTGCTGGATTGAGGGTGTGCTTGTTGCAATGCGACAAACAGTTCGGCCTCGGTGTTGATAACGTGTCGTTGCATTGGCTAGGTCCTATGGGTCGATATGTCGTCTGCTAAGCGAATTTTTCCTGCAAAAAATCATGCAGCCCATCCAATGGAATGTTCTGATTTTCTGCATCGCCACGCCCCTTGTATTCGGCCACGCCCTCTTTCAGGCCGCGCTCACCGATTACCAGCCGGTGGGGGATCCCGATCAATTCCATGTCGGCGAACATCACCCCGGGGCGTTCGCCCCGATCATCGAACAATACTTCGTAGCCGGCCTCGCTCAGTTCCCGGTACAGGCCCTCGGCGGTCTCGCGTACCGCCTCGGATTTTTGCATATTCATTGGCAGCAGGGCGATCTGGAAGGGGGCAATACCCGTCGGCCAGATAATGCCCTTATCGTCATGATTCTGTTCGATGGCGGCGGCGACCACGCGTGATACCCCGATGCCATAGCAACCCATGGTCATGGTCACTGCCTTGCCGTTCTCATCCAGCACAGTGGCGTTCATGGCCTGGCTATACTTGCTGCCGAGCTGGAAGATGTGTCCGACCTCGATGCCTCGCTTGATGGTCAGCAGGCCCTTGCCATCGGGGCTGGCGTCGCCCTCGACTACATTGCGCAGGTCGGCGATTTGCGGTTCCGGCAGGTCACGGCCCCAGTTGACCCCGCTCAGGTGTTTGCCGTTTTCATTGGCGCCGCAGACAAAGTCTGCTAGCAGCGCCGCATCCCGATCGGCGATCAGTGGGATGCCGATCCCCAGCGGGCCAATGGAGCCAGGCTCACAACCGATCGCGGCACGGATCTCCTCGTCGCTGGCCATGCTCAGCGGGCTGAATACCCCCGGTAGCTTTTCGGCCTTAATGGGGTTCAGTTCATGATCGCCGCGCAGCAACAGTGCAATCACGCCCTCCAGATTACCTTCCGCATCGGCGCCATGCACGATCAGGGTCTTGATGATTTGTTGCGGGGCAAGGCCGAGGAAGCGGCTGACCTCCTCGATGCTGTGCTGGCCGGGGGTTTCCACCACCGTCATCGGCTTGCCCGGGGCCGGGCGGGGGCCCTGCGGTGCCAGCGCCTCGGCCTTTTCCACATTGGCGGCGTAATCGCTTTCGGTGGAGAAGGCGATCGCGTCCTCGCCGGAATCGGCCAGTACATGGAATTCATGGGAACCGCTGCCACCGATGGCTCCGGTGTCGGCCAGTACCGGGCGAAAATCCAGTCCAAGACGACTGAAGATGCGGCAATAGGCCGCATGCATCACCGCATAGGTCTGTTGCAGGGATGCATCGTCCAGGTGGAAGGAATAGGCATCCTTCATCAGGAATTCGCGTGCCCGCATCACCCCGAAGCGGGGGCGGCGCTCGTCACGAAACTTGGTCTGGATTTGGTAGAAATTGGCCGGCAGTTGGCGATAGCTATGCAGCTCGTTACGACAGAGATCGGTGATGATTTCCTCATGAGTGGGGCCGAAACAGAATTCCCGCTGGTGGCGGTCAGTCAGGCGCAGCATTTCTGGGCCCATCGTATCCCAGCGGCCTGATTCCTGCCACAGCTCTGCCGGTTGCACGGCCGGCATCAATACCTCCTGGGCACCGGCGCGGTCCATCTCCTCACGCACAATGGCCTCCACCTTGCGTAATACCCGCAAACCCATCGGCAGCCAGGTATACAGCCCGGCGGCGAGTTTGCGGATCATCCCGGCGCGCAGCATCAATTGATGGCTGACCACTTCGGCATCGGCGGGGGTTTCTTTCAGGGTGGCGATCAGGTATTGGGAACTACGCATGGGTATGAGATTCCGGCAGGGGTTGAGATGGGGCTATTCTAACCATCCCCCTGCCGGGCGTACAGTGACGCGGGGGATCAGTCGCAGAATTCGCGAATCATGCCCTCGGCCTCGGCGATCTTGGCGGCGCGGCTCTGCTGATCCAGTTCCAGTACCTGACCATCGGCCTGGCGGACCTTGTCACTGGTCCTGTAGACCTCCAGGTTCTGACGGGCGATCTTGCAGTTCTCGGCGCGAATCGCACGAAACTGTTCTACCGGATCATCGGAGACCGGCGCGCTGTCATCTTCGGCTGCGGCGGCAGCGCTGTCGGCATTACCAACGGCGGTGACCGAGCGGGGGAGCTGCATTTCCTGGCTTTGGCGGGCCTGGCCCTGGGCCGGCGGGGTCTGGGTGTAGTGAACCTGGCCACTTTCATCCACCCATTTATAAAGTTTGCTGGCCTGTACACTGCCCAGTGGCAAGAGCAGCAGGGTCAGGGTGGCTATCCAGAGGGGTATCGCAATCTTTTGCATCGTGGCTGTCCTGTGTTCGGGGGAGTGGCGCTGTCTGTTGAGCAGCGTTGCCTTATTATGGCCATTATTTACCTGACTACAAGGCTTGTGTAGGTGAAGCCTGTTCCATATATCAATACTTAGGGCAGTGTGCAGGTGGTGCAATTTTCACGCGCTAAGCGCATTTTTAACTACCTGCATTTGCCTGAATCTTGCATATCGCTTGACCTGTGGGGCGAATGCAAGTAGTTTTCTATTTCTTTGCAATTGCAATCACAAGCACCCGTTTTCACGGGTTTTTTTCTTTGATCTGTACGATGGGAGAGACACGGTGGAATTGACCGGTGCCGACATCTTGGTGCGCTTTTTACAGGACGAGGGGGTGGATTACCTCTTTGGTTATCCTGGCGGCGCGGTCCTGCATATTTATGACGCCTTGTACAAGCAGGAGCAGGTCAAACACATTTTGGTGCGCCATGAGCAGGCCGCTACCCATGCCGCGGATGCCTATGCGCGCAGCACCGGCAAGCCCGGTGTGGTGCTGGTCACATCCGGCCCCGGCGCCACCAATGCGGTAACCGGGATTGCTACGGCCTATATGGATTCGATCCCGATGGTGGTGATCACCGGCCAGGTACCGACCAGCCTGATCGGCAACGATGCCTTCCAGGAAGTGGACTCGGTGGGGATCACCCGTCCCTGCGTCAAGCACAACTTCCTGGTCAAGGACGTCAAGGACCTGGCGATTACCATGAAAAAGGCCTTCTACATCGCCAGCACCGGGCGCCCCGGCCCGGTGGTGGTGGACATCCCCAAGGACGTGACCGCCGATCGGGCGCATTATGTCTACCCGAAAACGCTCAGCATGCGTTCCTATAACCCGGTGCTCAAAGGCCATTCGGGCCAGATCAAAAAGGCCGTGGGGATGATGCTCGGTGCCAAGCGTCCGCTGTTCTACACCGGCGGCGGGGTGGTGCAGGGGGATGCCGCCAAGGCGCTGACCACCCTGGCCCATCGCCTGGGTTTCCCGGTCACCAACACCTCGATGGGGCTGGGCGGCTTTCCCGCCACCGACAAGCAGTGTGTCGGCATGCTGGGCATGCATGGCACCTACGAAGCCAATATGAGTGTCTCCCACTGCGACCTGTTGATCGCCATTGGTGCCCGCTTTGACGACCGGGTAACCGGCAAGATCGAAAAATTCGCCCCCAGCGCGCGCATCATTCATGTGGACATCGACCCGGCCTCCATCTCCAAGAACGTCAAGGTGGATGTGCCAGTGGTCGGTGATGTGAACGCCGTGCTCAAGGCGATGCTGGCCGAGCTGGATCTGGCCGAGCGCAAGCCCGATGGCGAGGCGTTGGCCCGCTGGTGGCAGCAGATCGAGGAATGGCGTGCCAAGGACTGCCTGAAATACGACATGACGACTGATCGTATCAAGCCCCAGTACGTCATCGACACCCTCTACAAGATCACCAAGGGCGATGCCTTCATCACCTCCGATGTGGGCCAGCACCAGATGTGGGCAGCGCAGTTCTACAAGTTCGACAAACCACGTCGCTGGATCAATTCCGGTGGCCTCGGCACCATGGGCTTTGGCCTACCCGCCGCGATGGGGGTGCAGTTTGCCCATCCCAAGGCGCAGGTTGCCTGTATCACCGGTGAAGGCTCGATCCAGATGAACATCCAGGAGCTGTCCACCTGCCTGCAATACAACCTGCCGCTGAAGATTATCTGTCTGAACAATGGCTACCTGGGGATGGTGCGCCAGTGGCAGGAGTTTTTCTACGAGGAGCGCTACTCCAGTTCCTACATGGAATCCCTGCCGGATTTCGTCAAGCTGGCCGAGGCCTATGGCCATGTGGGCATGCAGATCACCAAGCCGGGTGATGTGGAGGGCGCACTCAAGGAGGCCTTCAAGATGAAAGATCGCCTGGTGTTCATGGACTTCCTGACCGATCCCAAGGAAAACGTATACCCGATGGTGCCCGCTGGTGCCGGGCTAGATGAGATGATCCTGATATGAGACACATTATCTCCATCCTGATGGAAAACGAGGCCGGGGCGCTGTCCCGCGTGGCCGGGCTGTTCTCCGCCCGCGGCTATAATATTGAATCCCTGACCGTGGCCCCCACTGAGGATGCTTCACTGTCACGCCTGACCCTGGTCACCCGTGGCTCCGAGGACATCATCGAGCAGATCACCAAGCAGCTGAACAAGCTGATCGACGTGGTCAAGCTGCTGGACCTGACCGAAGGCCCGCACATCGAGCGCGAGCTGATGCTGATCAAGGTCAAGGCTGAATCGGCCAATCAGCGCGAGGAGATCAAGCGCCTGGCTGACATCTTCCGTGGCAACGTCATCGATGTCACCGAAAGCTGCTATACCATCGAGCTGACCGGCGATGCCCAGAAGCTGGATGCCTTCATCGGCACCTTCAAGCCGGGCGAGATCCTCGAAACGGTGCGCTCCGGAATTACCGGGATTGCCCGTGGGCCAAAATCCCTGCACCTGTAGTATAATGCCCGACCCAATTTGAACCCCTATATCCGCGATTGCACGAAAGGAACGACACCATGGCACTGAACATGTATTACGACAAAGACTGCGACCTCTCCATCATCCAGGGGATGAAGGTAGCGATCATCGGCTACGGCTCCCAGGGCCATGCCCACGCCAACAACCTCAAGGATTCCGGCGTGGACGTTACCGTCGGCCTGCGTGCCGGTTCCAGCTCTGCCGCCAAGGCCGAAAAGGCCGGCCTCAAGGTCAAGGATACCGCCGATGCGGTCAAGGGCGCCGACCTGGTGATGATCCTGACCCCGGATGAATTCCAGTCCCAGCTGTACAAGAACGAGATCGAGCCCAACATCAAGCAGGGCGGCGTGCTGGCCTTCGCCCATGGCTTTGCCATTCACTACAACCAGGTAGTACCGCGCAAGGACCTGGACGTGATCATGATCGCCCCCAAGGCTCCCGGCCACACCGTGCGTTCCGAGTTCGTCAAGGGCGGCGGTATCCCTGATCTGATCGCCATCTTCCAGGATGCCTCCGGCAAGGCCAAGGACATCGCCCTGTCCTATGCCGCCGGCGTCGGTGGCGGCCGTACCGGCATTATCGAAACCACCTTCAAGGACGAGACCGAAACCGACCTGTTCGGCGAACAGGCAGTACTGTGTGGTGGCGCGGTCGAGCTGGTCAAGGCCGGCTTCGAAACCCTGGTGGAAGCCGGTTATGCCCCGGAAATGGCCTACTTCGAGTGTCTGCACGAACTGAAGCTGATCGTCGACCTGATGTACGAGGGCGGCATCGCCAACATGAACTACTCCATCTCCAACAACGCCGAGTATGGTGAATACGTCACCGGTCCCAAGGTGATCAACGAGGAATCCCGCTGGGCGATGCGCGAAGCCCTGCAGAATATCCAGAACGGCGAATACGCCAAGAAGTTCATTCTCGAAGGCATGGCCAACTACCCCGAGATGACCGCATGGCGCCGCAACAACGCCGCCCACGAGATCGAAGTGGTTGGCGGCAAGCTGCGCTCCCTGATGCCGTGGATCACCGCCAACAAGCTGGTGGACAAGGACAAGAACTAAACTAATCATGCCCCCTCTCCCCTTGAGAGGAGAGGCTTGGGGTGAGGGGGGAGTCAATATTCTCCCCTATCCTCTCCTTGATGGGGGCAGTGGGCAAGTTGCTGCTGTTGGTTCTGCAACGAAAAAGCCGGGTTCGCCCGGCTTTTTTTGTGATTTAAGAACCAGCGCACCCACAAAAAAACATTTCACCGCAAGGACGCAAAGGAGTGAAGAAAGTTTGTGACACCGGATTTTTCTTCCCAACAGGTAACTACTCGCCCTCCCCATGATGTATTCACACTGTAGAGGGAGCTAATCGTTTCCGATGGAAGACACCTTTACCGCAAAGGCGCAAAGGCGCAAAGGTGTTCAATGGTGCATGATTACCATGCGGATCGAACCTGCATTCTCGATCGTACCTGATAGCTCGTCTTATATAGGTATTGAACCGATGTTTGGTGCGTGGTGTGTCCATTAACCCTTTGCGTCTTTGCGCCTTTGCGGTGAAATTTTTTTCAAAAGGTGCGAGTAGATACCCCAACAGTAAAAAAACGACGGCAATGATCGTGTTTCCCTTTCCCATTCTTTGCGCCTTCGCGTCTTTGCGGTGAGGTCTTTAAGATGGTTTCGTCCGTGGTCAATCCGGGCTACACTGTGCCAATGAAACCAGGGATTTCTCCATGACCGACGAAACACCACAAAAACGCCATCGCGGCATCTATTTATTGCCCAATCTGTTCACCACGGCGGCGCTGTTTGCGGGATTTTTTGGCATCGTCGCGGCGATGAATGGCCGTTTTGGTGCGGCCGCAGTGGCGATCTTTATTGCCATGGTGCTGGACGGGCTGGACGGGCGGGTGGCGCGTATGACGAATACCCAAAGCGCCTTTGGTGCCCAGTATGACTCGCTGGCCGATATGATCTCCTTTGGTCTGGCCCCGGCGCTGATCATTTATCTTTGGACCCTGCAGGACCTGGGCAAGCTGGGTTGGCTGGCAGCCTTTATCTACGTGGCCGGCGCGGCGTTGCGGCTGGCCCGTTTCAATACCCAGCTGGCGGTAGCCGACAAGCGTTTCTTCCAGGGTCTGGCCAGCCCGGCTGCAGCAGCGGTGCTGGTGGGCCTGGTCTGGGTCGGGCAACGCTATGGCTGGGATGCGGACGCGTTGGGTTGGTTTGCTTTTGCCCTGACGGTGATTATCGGGATGCTGATGGTCAGCAACGTGCGCTACTACAGTTTCAAGGACCTGGATCTCAAGGGCAAGGTACCGTTCTTTGCGCTGCTGCTGGTGATCCTGATCTTTGTGCTGATCTCCATCGACCCGCCGCTGGTACTGTTCGGCGCAGCAATGCTCTACGCCCTGTCCGGCCCGGTGGTGACCGTCTGGATGCTGCTGCGCCGCCGTCGCCAAATCCAGGCCGGAGAACATCAAGCCACAGAGGGCACAGAGGACACGGAGAAAAAGCAGTGAGCCTGCTGCCTGACGTGGCACGACGCCATGATGGATGATCGATTCCCCAATACCATCACTCTGTGATCTCTGTGCCCTCTGTGGCAACATGATTTTGATTTTAGCTTTTTCTCCCCGGAGCAAGCATGAGCGACAAGCTGTTTATCTTTGATACCACCCTGCGCGATGGCGAACAGAGCCCCGGTGCGTCGATGACCCGCGATGAAAAAGTGCGCATTGCCCGCGCGCTGGAGAAGATGCGGGTGGATGTGATCGAGGCCGGTTTTCCGGTGGCCTCGCCCGGTGACTTCGAGTCGGTACAGGCGGTGGCACAAACCATCAAGGATTCCACCGTATGTGGCCTGGCCCGTGCCCTGGACAAGGACATCGATGCCGCCGGTGCTGCACTCAAGGGGGCAAATTCGGCGCGCATCCATACCTTCATCGCCACCTCGCCGATCCACATGGAGCGCAAGCTGCGGATGAATCCGGATCAGGTGGTCGAGCAGGCGGTCCAGGCGGTCAAGCGGGCCCGTCAGTACACCGACGATGTGGAGTTCTCCGCCGAGGATGCGGGCCGTTCCGATCTGGATTTCCTTTGCCGTATCTTCGAGGCGGTGATCAAGGCGGGTGCGACCACCCTCAATGTACCGGATACGGTCGGCTATAACCTGCCGCAGCAGTTTGGCGAGACCATCCGCCTGCTGCGCGAAAAGATGCCTAACGCCGATAAGGCAATCTTCTCGGTGCATTGCCATAATGACCTGGGCCTGGCGGTGGCCAATTCCCTGTCGGCGGTGCTGAGCGGCGCACGTCAGGTCGAGTGCACCATCAATGGCCTGGGCGAGCGCGCCGGTAATGCCTCGCTGGAGGAGATCGTGATGGCGGTCAAGACCCGCCAGGATGTCTTTTCCTGCCAGGTCGATCATATCGATACCACCCAGATCGTGCCCAGCTCACGGCTGGTCTCCGGGATCACCGGCTTTGCGGTGCAACCCAACAAGGCCATCGTCGGTGCGAATGCCTTTGCCCATGAATCCGGTATCCACCAGGACGGGGTGCTCAAGCACCGCGAGACCTATGAGATCATGCGCGCCGAGGACGTGGGCTGGAGCGCCAACCGGATGGTGCTGGGCAAGCACTCGGGGCGCAATGCCTTCAAGACCCGCCTGGCCGAGCTGGGGGTGGAGTTTGATTCCGACGAGGCGCTCAATGACGCCTTTGCCCGCTTCAAGGACCTGGCCGACAAGAAGCACGAGATCTTCGACGAAGACCTGCAGGCGCTGGCCTCCGAGACCTATAGCGAGGCGGCCAGCGTTGATCGTATTCGTTTGATCGCGCTCAAGGTCTGCTCCGAGACCGGCGAGACCCCCGAGGCCTGCGTGACCCTGCAGGTCGATGGCGAGGAAAAGAAACTCTGCGCCAGCGGTGGCGGCCCGGTCGATGCCACCTTCAAGGCGATCGAGAGCGTGATCAACAGCGGTACCGAGTTGCAGCTCTATTCGGTCAACAACATCACCAGCGGCACCGACGCCCAGGGTGAGGTCACGGTGCGCCTGGAAAAGGCCGGACGCATCGTCAACGGCCAGGGGGCCGATACCGATATCGTGATCGCCTCGGCCAAGGCCTATATCCAGGGACTGAACCGTATCCTGGCGCCGTCCGATCGTGCCCATCCGCAGGGAGCGGATGTGTAGGCCCATGTCTTACCGCAAAGCCGCAATAGGGCGGGCCATGCCCGCCATTCTGGTCGGAAAGCCCTGAAGCTGATGAGTTACTCCGCCAGACAAGGCCAGTACCTCAGTGCCATGGGTATCCAGCGCTGGGTGTTGCGCGAGCAGCCTGAAGAGCCGGGTAGGGTGGATAAGCGCAGCGCATCCACCAGTGAGCCTGTTCCAGATAAGGTAGAGCTTAGCAGCCCCTTACCCCTCGGGGAGAGGGGTGAGGGGGAAAGTGCGAATATACCCGCTCTCCCAGACATTGCCAGTCTCGACTGGGAGGCCCTTCAGCAACAGGTCGCCGCTTGCCAACACTGTAGCGAGCTGAGCGCTACGCGTAGCCAAACGATATTTGGGGTTGGCAACCGCCAAGCCGAATGGCTGATCATCGGCGAGGCCCCCGGCACCGAGGAAGAGCAGCAGGGCGAGCCCTTTGTCGGCCCGGCCGGGCAACTGCTGAACGCGATGCTGGCCGCCACCGGCCTGTCACGCCCACAGGTTTATATTGCCAATGTGCTCAAGTGCCGCCCACCCAATAATCGTGACCCGCACAGCGACGAGGCCGCCGCCTGCCTGTTCTATCTGCATCGGCAGATCGCCCTGATCCAGCCCAAGATGATCCTTTTGCTGGGGCGTGTCGCCGCCCAGCAGTTACTGGGCAGCAATGCCAAGATTGGCGAGTTGCGCGGGCAGGTGCATCGCTATAAAAACAATATCCCGATGATCGCCACCTACCACCCTGCCTACCTGCTGCGCAAACCCGGCGAGAAGCGCAAGGCCTGGGAGGACCTCTGTCTGGCCCGCGCCCAACTGGAGGCCCGGTGAGCGCCCAGCGCGAATTGCAGCCGCGGATGCGGCCAATGCTCGACACGGACCTTGCCACCGTGATGGTGATCGAGGATCGGGTCTACCCCTATGGCTGGACCCTGGGGATCTTCGAGGACTGCCTGCGGGTGCATTATTCCTGCTGGGTGATGGAAGTTGACGGTGCGCTGCTCGGCTATGCGGTGCTCTCGGCCGCCGCGGGTGAGGCGCATATCCTCAATATCGCCATCCATCCCGATGCCCAGGGCAAGGGACTGGGCCGCCAGCTGATGCTGTTTCTGCTCGACACCGCTCGCGAACACGGCGCCGACACGGTATTTCTCGAGGTGCGCCCCTCCAACCGCACCGCCCTGCGCCTGTACGACAGCATGGGCTTCAACCAGGTCGGCCTGCGCCGCGACTATTATCCCGCCCCGGTCGGGCGCGAGGATGCGATCATCATGGCCTGCGTGGTCTGAGACGGTCATTGGCCAGGTATTTGCCGAATCCTTCTTGTTGCATGTAACGAATGGTGTACTATATTGTTTCATGTAACAGAAACGATGGAAGGCAGCCGTCGCTATGAATATCAACGAGCGGGTAAAGAAGCATCGTCAGGCGCTGCGCATGGCTGGATTGCGTCCGGTACAGATATGGGTGCCGGATACCCGGCGCCCGGGTTTTGACGAAGAGTGCCGCCGACAGTCTCGCCTTGCCGCCAAGGCTGATTTGTCTGATCAGGAAATGGATCAGTTCATGGATGAAGTGATACAGGATCTTGATGGATGGACAGATTGACGCGAGGAGCCCTGGTCACCATTGCCCTCACGGGTGATTTTGGCAAGCCAGGACCCGCCCTGGTCATACAGGCCGATCACTTTGACGAGCACGCCTCAGTGACTGTACTACCCGTCACCAGCACTCTGGTGGATGCGCCAATTTTCCGCATTACCGTGCAGGCAAGTGAACGCAATGGATTGCAGAAGCCGTCCCAAATCATGGTGGACAAGGCGGTTACGGTCAAACGCGACAAGGTTGGCAACGTCATCGGTTCGCTTGATGCGGATGCAATGCTGGCGGTCGATCGTTCGTTGGCGGTGTTTCTGGGGATCGCCAAATAAGCCACTGCTGGAACTTATCTTTACGTGGTCGGTCGTAGTTTGTTAATCTGCCTCCATTGGAAACAGGAGTTTCAAACTTTGCTTCAGCGTGTACGACAACTGACAGTCATGTGGCTGATACTGATTCTGGCATTATTGCCGGTCAGCGGCCATCTGCTTGCCGTGCCCCAGGCGGGTGCCGGGGATGCGCTGTCGATGTCACAGATACACATGCAGCATGCGGATATGAACCATAGCCTCGGCATGATGGGTCACCATGATGTCGCCAACAACGACGCTGACGCGTCCATGAGCTCGCACGTGCATGATTGTCACAATGGCCTGTGTGCCGGTAGCTGTGGCAGTTGTGTCGGTTGTCATGCACCACCTGTGCAAAGCTCCAGTCATAGTATGGGGGCTGTCATTCTGGCGGTGATGCCTCGTCTGCATTCTTCCATGCCACCTCCTGGCATATTCTACCGCCCCCCGCAAACCACCACTGCCTGATAGTCGGCCGGTCTTTGCCGGTCTGAACACCCGTTGAGCACGGCCTGGCCGTGCCCTTCGGAGATGACAAGGATCAAGCAGTGGAGCAATCCCATGAAAGAACCAAAATCCAATGGTGTGCCCTTGATCGGGGAACACGCCGATAGCGCGCCCGAAAATCAGAGTCGGCGCAACTTTCTTCGTAGTGCTACCGTGGCAGCGACCGGCGTACTGGCCGCCGGCACCAGCCTGGGGGCGCAGGCGCAAACCGGCGCCCATAATGCCCATGCCGGGCATGCGATGCCGGCAGCGGCACCCGGTGCCCACGCCCATAGCTGGCAGGGCGGCCAGGGTTCCATGATGTTCATGGAAGGCCATGACATGCGTGGCGTGGTGACCGAGGCCCCGGGGGCACCTTCGGACGATGCGGTGAATTACCGCGAGTTCGAGATGAGCTTCGATGTCATTGAGCATGAAATCCTGCCCGGGGTGAAGGCACCGATGTTTGCCTTCAATGGCCAGGTGCCGGGGCCGGTGTTTCGGGTTCAGGAGAACGACTGGATCAAGGTCACGGTGCGTAATCGTACCGAGGAGATGCACACCATCCACTGGCATGGGGTGGATCTCATCTACACCATGGATGGGGTGCCGATGATGACTCAGGATCCGGTACATCCCGAGGAAACCTTCGTCTACCGCTTCCAGGCACGCCCCCATGGTACGCGCTTTTATCATTGCCACTGGGGTACACCACTGCACTTCATGGCGGGATTGCACGGGGCCTTTATCATCGAATCCCCCAATGACCCGATCCGCCGGGATTTTCCCTATGAGCGCGATTACGTGTTGATGCTGGAGGCCTTTGACGTGAACTTCGCCCGCGAACACATGAACGCGGTGCACGAAGGCATGAAGAAGGTTAACGCGCTCATGGGGCAGGGGCGCTTGTCGCCAGTCACCCACGGTTTTTTCCGTAACTATCAGGAGTTCGTCAAGGCCATCGAGGATGGCTGGCGACCACCTTATACCCGTGGCAATGCCGAGCTGCCGACGGTCAAGCCGCGCTTTTTTGCGATTAACGGCAAGGCCTTTCCCGCCACCAAGGAACAGGGGCATATGAAGATTCGCCGTGGCGAGAACATCCGCATCCGGCTGATCAACGGTGGTGTTGCCACCCACCATATGCACCTGCACGGGCACCAGTTCTACGTGGTGGCCGAGGATGGCAACCCGCTGCCCTACTACAAACGCTGCAATACCATCGCGGTCACTCCGGGCAAGACCTTTGACCTTATCGTGCATGGGGATAATCCGGGCCTGTGGGATTTCCATGACCACAACGAGTTGCAGTCCACCAACAACATGATCTACCCGGGCGGGATGATGACCATGCTCGAGTACGAGGATTTGGGCGAGATCCCCTACGGGCCGTCCATTTCCGTCAACCAATAGGGGGCATGATCATGAATCACAAACACGTTAAGGCAGGCCCTTTGGCGATCGGCATGGCCTGCGCCTTGGGCCTGGCCGCAGTACCAGCCCATGGCCTGGAGATCGATCCACACGTGGCACCGCAGGTGGATATCGGCGGTCGCGCACTGGTCACCGCCAAGCTGCATCGACAGGACCTCGCAGCAGGCGGTTCCGACACCGACCGCGAACTGGAATTTGCCGATTCCAGCCTGTTGTTCGGTTTTTCCAAATACCTGTTCGACAGTGAGCGCTATGGCTTTGCGGCCATTGGCTTCAAGGCCCTGGAGGACGAGGATGATCATGATATTCGTGACGACATCTACCTCCATCAGCTCTTTGCCGGCATTGGCGGCAAGCGTTATGAAATGCGCATGGGGCGCAGTAATCTGCCCAATAGCCTGGTCGCCTTCCCGACCCTGCGCGACGACGATCTGATGGATTTTACCCACGTGGGCAATGCCTTTTCTCATGCCCATGACGAGGTCTACCAGCTCTATGGCGGCCTGATACAGGGCACCTGGTTCTGGCCGACGCAGCGTCTCTCGGCCACTGGCAGTCTCATCGCCCGCACCGAGACCGATGGCAGCGGTAGTCGCACCGGTTCATCCAATTTCAATGGCTACAATCTGCGCCTCGCCTACGATGTGCCGGAGGCGATCAAGTTTGATCGCGGCCTGCGCTACGCGGCTCTGGGCTGGGATCGGCAGGACCTCAAGGATGGCCAGGGAGAGCTGGATGCCATCCAGCTCGGTGCGGTGTTCAATCTGAACGACAATCCGGAAGCCACCTGGAATCTGGACCTGCAAGCCAGCTGGATCAACGGCGTGACGGTGCCGGACCTGGCCTCGCTCAATCACCGCAGCAAGGCCAGCCAGAAGTCTATGGTGATGGCGCTACGCTACGGACACCGACCCTGGTTGCAGACCCGCTGGCAGGCGGCCCTGAACCTGGCCTGGAAGGACTATGACGACTTCGCCAATGCCTCCGCCTGGACCGTGGCACCGAGCCTGATGTATCAGCTCGGCAGCGGTGTGAATGCCATGGCCCAGTATCAGTATCGAAGTCAGGCCAGCACCCTGGCGGCAGCCACCGGCAGCGAACGGGACCAACGGCTCTATCTGGGCCTGTCCTTCGATTTCGACCACACCATGAATAAACAGATGGGCAACCGCCAGGGCATTATGTCGCTTGAACATAATATGCTCGATGTCGGACCGGCTCGAGGAGGTCACTAATGAATGCCAACACACTACAGGCGGGCGCATTGCTCGCTATTTTTCTGGCCTTGCCCCTGGGCGCGATGGCGCAACAGGGGGAACATGCGGGCCACGGCGCAGCGGCGTCCTCTGGCGGCCATGCCGGGCATGCAGGCCATGCAGGCCATGACATGGGGCCACAGGTGAGCGGTGGTGCCTGGTCCTATCTGGACCGCGATAACCCCGAACCCCATACGGCGGGCCGCTGGGAGATGCTGCCCATGCCGGGCGTGGTGGCCGGTTATGAGTTCGTGCGCAACGTCGATGAGGCCACGGTCTGTGCCAGTCTGGACAACCCGCGCATCATGGTGGATCGGGCTACCCGCGAGGCCTGTCAGAACAGGCCATCGGCGATGCCGTTTCGCGGTGTGGCCGCTGCCGTAGCATCAGAACATGGTGATCACGGTGGGCATGCTGGCATGGCTGGGCAGATGGATCATGGTGCCCACGCCGCGATGGCTGGGCAGATGGATCATGGTGCCCACGCCG
>JACUTZ010000176.1 GCA_014859545.1 Gammaproteobacteria bacterium | reverse complement strand
CTCTCGCACTCGCCTGAGCGACAACAACAGCCTGCTAAGGGCATGCAGAAGCTTGATCAGATAGATTGTTTTTAAAATAGTTAAGATCGCCGTGTCTGGCCAAACTCAGGCGAAGGGCACAGGACTGACTATTGATATACATGGCGTTATTGTCGTGCATGCTGGGGAGTAACTGGCAAAAATTTTGCTGATAATCCAACCACTGTTGCTGAGTCTGGTATAAACGCTCTTGGTGCGCTGGGCAAACTCGAGTGGCGATTTCATTGAGCTTTGTGTCTATATGGCTCTGGAGTTTGCTGACCTTTTTTTGCAGACAGCCACCGATCGCTGCACCACCGATCCGGTTGGCCGGATTGCGAAGACAGCCGTCAACGATGCTTTGGTAATCCATGGACGGGTGATCGGCCTGGAGGGACATGCTCCAGCCTGATAATACTGCAACGATCAGTAAATGAGGTGCAAGGAAGCAGGTTGCTGTATGGCGCATGAATCACCTTATTTGTAGCGGACAGCATAAGCATCACATTACCTGTGTTCGGGCAGTGTCGCAACTCTACTTCACACCCGTGCCGGAAGTTTTGCCTTGTCCAGGCCTTGCTGCGGTGCTGTGTGCTGCTTGAACGAGGCAGTAAAGCATGGGCAGGGATGCGACTGGCGAGGATTTGCGGGATAATGGTCGCTCTGTCTTTTTCGGGTCATCGCTCTTGTCCGTTCGTGAAAACCCCGCTCCGGATGCCGTGGATTTTGATCTCCAGGAATTCCTGCGCCATCTGACCGGTCGCCCCGGGGTGTATCGGATGATCGACGCGGCCGGGGAGATCATCTATGTGGGCAAGGCCAAGAATCTGAAGAAACGGGTATCCAGTTACTTTAGTCGCCAGGACAATAGCCCCAAGACCCGTGCCATGGTGGCGCAGATCTGCCGTATCGAGGTGACCATTACCCATACGGAAAACGAAGCCCTGTTGCTGGAAAACAACCTGATCAAGGCGCTGCGTCCGCGTTACAACATCCTGCTGCGCGACGACAAGAGCTATCCCTACATCTATCTGTCTGCCAATACCTTCCCCCGCCTGGGCTTTCATCGTGGTGCGCGCAGTGCCAAGGGGCGTTATTTTGGTCCCTACCCGAGCTCGGCGGCGGTACGCGAGGGCCTGAACCTGCTGCAAAAGCTCTTTCCGGTGCGTCAGTGCGAGGACAGTTTCTTTCGCCATCGCAGCCGCCCTTGTCTGCAATACCAGATCAAACGCTGTACCGCACCCTGTGTGGGTTATATCACGCCGGAGCAGTACCAGGAGGATGTGCGTCATGCTCAAATGTTCCTGGAGGGGCGTAACAACGACATTATCGATGAATTGGTCAAGCGCATGGAGCAGGCCTCAGCGGAACTGGCCTTTGAACAAGCGGCGCGCTACCGGGATCAAATCGTCAATTTGCGCCGTGCCCAGGAACGTCAATACGTGATGGGCGAGGGCAATGGTGATCTGGATGTGATCGCCGCCGCCCAGGCCGGTGGTGAGTGCTGTATCCAGGTATTCTTTATCCGTGGTGGGCGCAACCTGGGCAACAAGAGCTACTACCCGCAGCATGCGGCCCAGAGCGAACTGGCCGAGATCCTGGCGGCCTTCCTGCCCCAGTATTATCTGGGTGGCCAGGCCGGTGAACGCCCCATCCCCAGCGAGATCCTGATCAGCCACGCCCTGCCCGAGCGGGCCCTGCTGGAAGCGGTACTGGGCGAACAGGCCGGACGCAAGGTCCATTTACGTGACAGCCTGCGCGGCGATCGTGTCCGCTGGCTGGCGCTGGCCAAGACCAATGCGGCGCAGGCCCTGGCCAGTCACCTGGCCAATCGTCAGCATATGCTGGGGCGTTTCGAAGCCCTGCAGGAAGGGCTGGGGCTGGATGATCTGCCCCAGCGCATCGAATGTTTTGATATCAGTCACACCATGGGAGAGGCTACGGTGGCCTCCTGTGTGGTATTTGATACCCAAGGCGCGGTAAAGGCCGACTATCGCCGCTACAATATCGAAAACATCACCCCCGGAGATGATTACGCGGCGATGCACCAGGCCTTGCAGCGGCGTTTTCGCAAGCTGCAGGAAGGCGAGGGTAAATGCCCGGATATTCTGCTGATCGATGGTGGCAAGGGGCAGCTTACCCAAGCGGAGCAGGTCTTGCAGGCATTGCAGATCGCCGGGGTGACGGTGATCGGCGTGGCCAAGGGCCCGACCCGCAAGTCCGGGGTGGAGCAGCTGTTATTGTCCGGTCAGCAGGCGCCGATTATACTGCCGGTGGAATCCCCCGCACGCCATTTGATCCAACAGGTACGCGACGAGGCCCACCGCTTTGCCATCACAGGGCACCGCCAGCGACGCAACAAGCAACGCAAGACCTCTTCCCTGGAGGGGATTGCCGGTTTGGGGCCAAAGCGTCGTCAGTTGCTGCTGCGGCAGTTTGGGGGCCTGCAGGAGGTGGCCCGCGCCGGTGTCGATGACCTGTGCAAGGTCAAGGGGATCAGCCGCCAACTGGCCCAAACCATTTACGATGCCTTTCACACCGAGCAAGGATAACAAACCAACCCATGAACATGAGTATCCCCAATCTTCTGACCTTGCTGCGCATCCTGCTGATCCCGGTGTTTGTGGTGGTGTTTTATCTGCCGATGAGCTGGGCACATATGTTATGTACAGCGATCTTCGTCCTGGCTGCCCTGACCGACTGGCTGGATGGCTATCTGGCGCGGCGCTGGAATGAGACCTCGGCCTTCGGTGCCTTTCTTGATCCGGTTGCCGATAAACTGATGGTCGCCACCGCGCTGATCTTGATCGTCGATGCCAACCCCACCGGCTATAACGGGATCTGGCTGGCTATTCCCGCCGCAGTGATCGTGGGCCGCGAGATCACCATCTCGGCGTTGCGCGAATGGATGGCCGAGATCGGTGCCTCGGCCAAGGTGGCCGTCAGTATGCTGGGCAAGATTAAAACCACCGCACAAATGGCCGCGCTCATTTTGCTGTTGTATCAAATGCCGATAGGTCCACTACCCATTGCCGAGATCGGTTTTTATTTGTTGTATATCGCGGCGATCCTGACCCTGTGGTCGATGATCTGTTATCTCCGAGCTGCCTGGCCGGTGTTGAAGGGGCGTTGAATTTTTCCAAATGCCGCTGCCAGCCGGAAGGGGCAAGGGCCTGTGGTAAAGAAAGTGAAAAAAAGCCCTGATCCGCGCTTGACAGGAAAACTTTCCACGCTACAATGTGCCCATCTTTTGAGGCGGGAATAGCTCAGTTGGTAGAGCACAACCTTGCCAAGGTTGGGGTCGCGAGT
>JACUTZ010000034.1 GCA_014859545.1 Gammaproteobacteria bacterium | reverse complement strand
TGGTGCCGAGGGTCGGACTCGAACCGACACGGCATCGCTACCGGCGGATTTTGAATCCGCTGCGTCTACCAATTTCGCCACCCCGGCATGGATGCGAGCGGGGATTATAGAGAAACCCGCTTCGCCGTGGAAGGGGTTAAGTGATATTATCCGCGCCCTATGAAACGCCAAGACTTCCATTTCGAGCTGCCCGAATCACTGATCGCCCAGCAGCCTGCCGCGGAGCGCCGCGCCAGTCGTCTGCTGGTGCTGGATGGGACGAACGGTGAACTCAGTGATCAGACATTCTCCGATCTGCCGGGATATTTACGCCCGGGTGACCTGCTGGTATTCAACGATACGCGGGTGATCCCGGCGCGCCTGTTTGGCAACAAGGACAGTGGCGGCCAGGTGGAGGTGTTGATCGAACGGGTGATCGGTGAGCACCAGGCACTGGCCCATGTGCGCGCCAGCAAGTCGCCCAAAGCCGGTAGCTGTTTGACTCTGGAAGGCTGTGAAGAGGTCGAGGTGCTGGGACGTCATGGCGCCCTGTTTGAGCTGCGTTTTGCCGAGCCGGTATTGCAGGCATTGAAGCGTTCCGGGCGTATGCCCTTGCCGCCTTATATTCAGCGCGAGGCCATTGCCAGCGATGATGCGCGTTACCAGACGGTGTATGCGCGCAAGGAAGGGGCGGTAGCCGCCCCGACCGCCGGGTTGCACTTTGATGAAGAGATGCTGGCGCATCTTGAGACGATGGGGATCGAGCTGGCCTTTGTGACCCTGCATGTGGGGGCTGGCACCTTTCAGCCGGTACGAGTGGACAATATTCACGAACACCGCATGCATAGCGAATATATCGAGGTACCGCAGGCGGTGGCCGAGGCGGTACAGCGCACCCGGCAGCGGGGTGGACGGGTGTTCGCGGTGGGCACCACGGTGGTGCGTTCGTTGGAATCGGCGGCGGCCAGTGGTGAGCTGGCCGCCTTTCAGGGCGAGACCGAGATCTTTATCTACCCCGGTTACCGCTTTAAGGTGATCGACGCGTTGATCACTAATTTCCACCTGCCCGAATCGACCCTGTTGATGCTGGTCTCGGCCCTGGCCGGGCGCGAACACATCATGCATGCCTACCGCCATGCGGTGGAGCAACAATACCGCTTCTTCAGCTACGGCGATGCGATGTTGATCTTTCCTAATGATCACCGCAGAGACGCAGAGGGCGCAGAGAGGGTGAAGTGTTAGGGTAAACACCCTTCCGGGTATTATCGGCCTCTTGCTGTGGGTCAGGTCCGCCCGATGCTCTCAAGGTAACTGCTTATATTCCCTCAGCGTACTCTGCGACCTCTGCGGTGAAATTTTTTTTGAATCGATGAATAAATATGAAATTTGAATTGTATGCACAGGACGGCCAGGCGCGCCGAGGGCGTTTGAGCTTTGCGCGCGGTACGGTGGAGACCCCGGCCTTTATGCCGGTGGGCACCTATGGCACGGTCAAGGCGATGACCCCGGAAGAGCTGCGCGAGCTGGGGGCGGAGATCATCCTCGGCAATACCTTTCATCTGATGCTGCGCCCCGGCACGGATGTCATTCAGGCCCATGGCGACCTGCACGATTTCATGCACTGGTCCGGGCCGATCCTCACCGATTCGGGCGGTTTTCAGGTCTTCAGCCTGGGAGCGATGCGCAAGATCACCGAGCAGGGGGTGACCTTTGCCTCGCCGGTGGACGGTGCCAAGGTGTTCATGGGGCCGGAGGAGTCGATGGCGGTGCAGCGCGCGCTGGGTTCGGATATCGTGATGATCTTCGACGAGTGTACCCCGTATCCGGCCACCGAGGCCGAGGCACGCAGCTCGATGGAGCTGTCGCTGCGCTGGGCGGCCCGTTCCAAGGCTGCGCACGATGCACAAGGCGGTGCAAGTGTCGCGGGAGGCAGGATGCCGGGAGCGACTGGGGGTAATCCCAATGCCCTGTTCGGCATCGTGCAGGGGGGGATGTATCCGCATCTACGCCGCGAGTCCCTGGCCGGGCTGCTGGCGATCGGTTTCGATGGCTATGCCATCGGCGGGCTGTCGGTGGGGGAGCCCAAGGAAGAGATGCTGGCCACCCTGGAGGGGATTACCCCGCACATGCCGGTCGACAAACCCCGCTACCTGATGGGGGTGGGCAAGCCCGAGGACATCGTCGAGGCGGTACGCCGTGGGGTGGATATGTTCGACTGCGTGATGCCGACCCGCAACGCCCGCAATGGTCATCTGTTTACCAGCGAGGGGGTGATCAAGATCCGCAACAGCCGCTATCAGCACGATACCGCCCCGCTGGACCCGCGCTGTGACTGCTACACCTGCCGTAACTATAGCCGTGCCTACCTGCGCCACCTGGACAAGACCGGCGAGATGCTCGGGCCGCGCCTGAATACCATTCACAATCTGCATTATTACCAAACCCTTATGAAGGGCCTGCGTGGGGCGATTGCCGATGGCCAGTTGGAAGACTTCGTGAACGAGTTTTATGCCCAGCGGTCACAAGCGGTACCGTCTATGTCATAATACGGCGCTGAAATCAGACCAATCAGACCCTAGCCAAAATACCAAGGAATCACTATGAGCTTCTTTATCTCCAATGCCATGGCCGAGGCCGGTGCCGCATCGCAGCCCGGTATCTTTGAAGTCCTGTTTCCCTTCATTATCCTGTTCGTGGTGTTTTACTTCCTGCTGATCCGGCCACAGTCCAAGCGTGCCAAGGAACATCGCAAGCTGGTTGAGGCGCTGGCCAAGGGTGATGAGGTGATGACCCAGGGTGGCATCTACGGCAAGATTACCGAGGTCGGTGAAGAGGCCCTGACGGTCGAGATCGCCGACAACCTGCAGGTCAAGGTGCAGCGGGCTGCAGTCGCCAGCGTACTGCCCAAGGGCACCCTCAAGAACCTCTAATCCCGTTTTACATCCATCAACGCCAGCCCCCTTGTGGGGCTGGCTTGTTTGAGTCATGCCATGAATCGTTATCCCCTCTGGAAATACCTGTTGATTATCGTCGTACTGGTTGTCGGTGCGATCTATGCACTGCCAAATATTTATGGCGATGATCCGGCACTGCAAATCTCCGCCAATCGCAATGTGGAGGTCAACGAACTGCTGCGTGATCGCGTGGTGACCGCCCTGGAACAACAGCAGCTCGCCTATATGGCCTATGAGTTCATGCCGGGCAGTCTGCTGGTGCGCTTTGCCGATACCGATGTGCAGCTGCGTGCCTACGACGTGCTTCGCCAGACCCTGGGGGATGACTATGTGGTGGCGCTCAATCTGGCCCCGGCCACCCCGGACTGGTTACGGCAGTTCAATGCATCGCCGATGTATCTGGGTCTGGATCTGCGTGGCGGGGTTCACTTCCTGATGGAGATCGACATGGACGCGGCGATCGGTCAGGCGATACAGCGCTACGTGGGTGACGTGCGTACCGAGCTGCGTGACAAGCGGATTCGCTATCTGACGATTAATGCAGTCGATGGCCAGGTCGAGGTGCGTTTTCGTGATCAGGAAGAATTCAACAAGGCCCTGGATGCGGTACGCCGTGAATACAATGAGCTCGAACTGAGTCAGCGTGAGGAAAACGGTACCTATATCCTGAATGCCAGCATCAATGCCGCCACCCAACAGGAGATCCGTCGTTTTGCGGTGCGCCAGAACATCACCACCCTGCGCAAGCGTGTCAACGAACTGGGTGTGGCCGAGCCGGTGATCCAGCAGCAGGGCGATGAGCGCATCGTGGTGCAGCTCCCTGGGGTACAGGATACGGCCCGTGCCAAGGACGTGATCGGTGCCACCGCCACTCTGGAATATCGCATGGTGGACGAAGAGAACAGCGTGCGTGATGCCCTGGCCGGGCGAGTACCGATGGGTTCACGGATCTACCGCGAGCGTAATGGTGAGCCGATCCTGTTGCTCAATCGTGTCATCGTCACCGGCGATCAGGTTGTCGATGCCTCTGCCGGTATCGACCAGCAGAGTGGTGGCCCGATGGTCAGCGTCACCCTGGACAGTCAGGGCGCACGCATTATGGGTGACAATACCCGTGAGAACATCGGCAAACGCATGGCGGTGGTATTTATCGAAACCCGTACCGAGACACGCATGGTCGATGGTGAGCCGATGCGCGAAACCCGCCGCAGCGAAGAGGTGATCAGCGTTGCAGTGATCCGTGGCCACTTCAGCAAACGCTTCCAGACCACTGGCCTCGACAGCATGGCCGAGGCCACCAATCTGGCGCTGCTACTGCGCGCCGGTGCCCTGGCCGCGCCGATGGAGATTGTGGAAGAACGGACCATCGGCCCCAGCCTCGGGGCAGAAAACATCGAAGCCGGCCTGCGTTCGGTGGTGATCGGCTTCCTGCTGGTGCTGGCCTTCATGGCGATCTGGTATCGCGGTTTTGGTCTGGTGGCGAACTTCGTACTGGCGATCAATCTGGTGATCATCGTGGCGGTACTGTCGATGCTGCAGGCCACCCTGACCCTGCCGGGGATTGCCGGGATCGTGCTGACCGTGGGTATGGCGGTGGATGCCAATGTGCTGATCTTCGAGCGTATTCGTGAAGAATTACGGGTGGGTAATACCCCGCAGGCGGCGATCAAGGAGGGCTATAGCAAGGCCTTCTCGACCATTGCCGATGCCAATATCACCACCTTGATCGCGGCGGTGATCCTGTTCATTTTTGGCACCGGCCCGATCAAGGGTTTTGCGATTACCCTGGCCATCGGTATCGCCACCTCGATGTTTACCGCGATTATGGTCAGTCGCGCCATTATCAATCTGATCGTCGGTGGCCGTCGCGTCACCAAACTGTCGATCTGATCACTAGGAAACGAACATGCAGCTGTTCAAAGAAGATACCAACATCAATTTCCTGGCGATGCGCAAACCGGCGCTGTTGCTGTCGGCCCTGTTGATCATCGTCGCGATCTTTTCCCTGGCTACCCGTGGGCTGAATCTCGGGATCGACTTTACCGGTGGCACCCTGATTGAGGTGGGTTACCAGAAGAGTGCCGAGATCAACGAAATTCGTGGTGTGCTGGAGCAAAATGGCTTTGCCGAAGCGGTGGTGCAGAACTTTGGTACCTCGCGTGATGTGCTGATCCGGATTGCTCCACGGGATGGGGAAAACAGTGCCGCAGTCAGTAACCGGGTACTGGAAATCCTGCGTGGACAAGATCCCCAGGTGGATCTGCGCCGGGTGGAATTCGTCGGCCCGCAGGTGGGCGAAGAGCTGACCAATGATGGTGGCCTGGCGATGATCTATGCACTGATCTGCATCCTGATCTATGTGGCGTTGCGGTTTGAATACCGCTTTGCCATCGGGTCGGTGGCCGCGCTGATCCATGATGTGATTATCGTGCTGGGGGTGTTCTCCGTGCTGCAGCTGAACTTTGACCTGACCGTGCTGGCGGCGATCCTGGCGGTGATCGGTTATTCACTGAACGATACCATCGTGGTGTTTGATCGTATTCGCGAGAACTTTCGCAAGATCCGCAAGGGTAGCCCGGCCGAGGTAGTCAATATCTCCCTGAACCATACCCTCTCGCGTACCATGATCACCTCCTTGACCACCTTGCTGGTGTTAATCGCACTGTTCTATTTTGGTGGCGAGTTGATCCATGGCTTTGCCACGGCGCTGCTGCTGGGGGTATTGATCGGTACCTATTCCTCCATCTATGTGGCCAGTGCGGCAGCCCTGGCGCTGGGGATTAGCAAGGAAGACCTGATGCCGGTGGAAAAGGAAGGGGCGGATCAGACCGATCAAATGCCCTGAGCAGGGCGTTGGCTGGTCGTTTGAGGAAATGAGGGGGCCGAAATAAGGCCCCCTTATTCGTTGTTACAGAGCAACTACTCGCCCCCTATATCATCTGTGTATTTGCAGGGTGCGGTGAGGCACGAACCGCACCGTTCCTGTGTGGCATCGGTGCGGTTCGCAAGCTCACCACACCCTACTATGTCATTTAGCTAACTATTCAGCCCTTGTTGTGATGCCTCTCGCCAAATACCGCCCATCCCTGGGCATATGGTTACCGGTGTCTTGGCGAGATCATCTCTTTTGGGTTTTATGCGCCACTGAAGGGGCGAGTAAGTTACGTTGCAGAGAGTTTAGAACGGTTGCAGTTTTTCCAGCAGGCCCTTTTCGTCCAGATCGGTATAGTCTTTCTGAATATGGGTCACCCCCATCTTCTCCAGATGCCCGTTGAGTTGCTTGTTAATCAGGCCATGAAAGTGTGGTGAGGCGATGATCACCAGTTTGGCGAAGGCATTGCTGGTGCGCCCGGCATCCAGCTCCCTGGCGAGTTCCCGGGCAAAACGTTCGTGCTCATATTGCTTGGGATCGGTGGGTTCGTTAAAGGAGCCATGGGTGGTGCCTTCCATACCGACGGCCTCGCCCTGGAAGTGACCGGGTCGGTCAGAGGCCAGGTTTTCACCTTTTTCCCGACTGGCTGGGTGGATAAGCTCCTTGAGTAAAGAGAGGGTTTTGGGGTGTTCTTCTGTCTTGTAGAGCCGTGCCTGACTGGCGTTGGCGACAAGTACCCAAGTATCTGCCATATGGACCTCCGTTTGTTGAGAAATAAGCCCTGATTTCCAGCATAGCTGTTTTTGCCGGCAAAGCTACTGAGGGATTTGGTAGGTCTTTTCACGGAACAGACGCAGGCAGGCGGCGGCGACCTGTGGATCATAGGTCTTGCCGGCGCCGCTCTCGATCTCCTCCAGCGCCACATCGATGCCGATCCCGGGACGATAGGGGCGGTGCGAGGCCATCGATTCGATCACATCGGCCACAGCGATGATGCGCGCCTCCAGCAGAATTTGCCCGCCCTTTAGCCCCTGCGGATAGCCACTGCCATCAATGCGTTCATGGTGTTGCAGCACCGCCTCCGCCACCGGCCAGGGGAATTCTACGTTACTCAGGATCTCATAACCCTGCTGGGCATGGGCCTGCACGATGCGGTATTCCATCTCGTTGAGACGCCCTGGCTTGGAAAGGATTTCCGCCGGCACGGTGATCTTGCCCACATCATGCAGGGATCCAATGATGTGCATGCTCTGCTGGAAATCCTCATCCTGGCCAAGCTCGGCGGCGATGGCGGCGGCGATCTCGCCCACCCGTCGCTCATGCCCGGAGGTATAGGGGTCGCGTAACTCAACCATATACGATACCGCGTTGACGGTGCCCTGGATCGCCGCTTCCAGTCGCTCGGTATAGGCGTTGACCTGTTTGCTCACCTCAAGTTTTTCGCTGATGTCCTGCAGCACCCCAAACAGTACCAGCTCGCCACTTACACTGGCGATACTGGTATGGGCGCCGACCATCACCTGCCCACCGTCCTTGCGTATCCCGGTGATGATGAATTCTTCGTTCTCGATACGATGCATGAGCTGATGGGCGAGCCGCTCGGTCACTATTTGGTATTCGTCGTCCTTGATGAAGGACTTGAGATGCATCCCTGTGGTTTCACCTGCGGCATAGCCAAAGATCGCCTCGCTACGCGGATTGGCATAATCGATGATGTTGCCACGCAGGATAAAGACCCCGACCAGGGACTGTTCTACCAGGGCCCTGAACCTGTCTTCGGCTTCCTTGCGTTCGGTGATGTCGGTAACGATCCCGTCAAAGTGCAATACATCGCCGTTGCGATCGCGGCTGATCAGCGTCTTGTCCTCTACCCAGATACTATTGCCGCTTTTGGTCAGCAGGCGATAGACTTGGATATAGCTGTTGATGCGCTGACGTGCATAGTGGTCGACCTCCTGCCGAACACGATCCCTGTCATCTGGATGGATGAGCCCATCAAAACGAGTATTGCCACTGATCAGTTCCTCCGGCTGGTATCCCCAGCGACGAAGATTATCCGAGACGTATTCCAGTGGCCAGCCAGGCTCCGGCTTCCAGCGAAACAACACCACCGGGCTGGCCTCGACTACCTGGTTGGCGACGGCCAGCTTGCGATTGCGGGCGAAATTATCCAGTGCGAAGTTGAGGTCGGTGGTCATTTCCAGCACGGTTGCCAGGATATCGTCGTCAAAGAAATCGACCTCCCCGGCATACAGACAGAGGCTGCCATACAGTTCACCATGGCACTTGATCGGCATTATCGCCATCGCAGCGATCTGTCGGTTGCGCAAGGCATCATGCCAATCTACCAGACTGCTCTCATGCAAGAGATCCTGGTAGATGATCATTTCCCCCCTGTTCAGGAACGATTCCTGGATGGTATCCCGTTCCCCATTATTACTGCCAGGCAAGGCCGTATCGAGGGGGATGCTCTGGTGATCCTTGCTGTGCTGGGCAATGCTGCGCAGGCGATCCTGTTGCTTGTCATGGCGTTGAATGCGGACAAAGCTAAAGCCACCGTATTCCACGCAGATTTGACAGATTTCCTCGAACAGTTCCTCAGGATGCCGGTGACGGACAATCGCCTGATTGGTGTGGGACAGGGTATTGTAAAGATCACGCTGACGTTGGATCTGGCGATCCCGCTGCTTGCGCTCGCTGACATCCTGCAAGGTGGCGATCAGAAAATCCACACTACCATCCTGCTTGGGCACCACTTGCAGATTGACCAGTAGTACCACCACGCTGCCATTGTGGTGGATGAAGTTCAGTTCCTGTTGGTAGCCTTTTTGAACGCCATGAATAAGGTCTAGAAAGCTGGCGCGTTCCTGTTCGCACATCTCAGATGCGATCAGGCTATCCCAGCTGCGTTTGAGCAGTTCATCGCGCGGGTAGCCAAGAATGGTGCAGAGTTCGTCATTGACGCGTAACCACTGGCGTTGCGGGAAGCTCAGCACGGCCATGCCGATCAGTGGCAGGGCGTAAAAATAGTGCAGCATCTGCCCGATCTCGTTTTCCTGGGCCTTGAGTGCCAGTTGGGCGATGCGGCGCTGGTATTGCCAAAGCAGCATGAATACCGCGGCGATCACCACGGAGGCAAAAAAGGTGATGATGCTGACCCAGCTGGCCAGGGCATGGAGTGGTGCAAGGATTTCATTGCGTAGCTGGCTGACCAGTAGGATCCAATCGGTTCCCTCGATTGGACTCCAGGCGGCAAGTCGCATCTCGTCGGTGTCCTCATTAAGGCTTGGCTGAAGCACAACAGGCAGGTCGTTGTGCATTGTTAGGCTATGGGGATGCAGGCTGTCTTCGGGAGAGAGGAAGTGGAGATGGTTGTCGCCGGCCTGTAACAATGAGGCGTGGGTGCCTTTTCCAAGGCCAGGCCAGCGCTTGGCCATGGGGAAAAGGTAGCGACGGGGATCCACATGCATGATTACCGCGCCGACAGCCTGGGCCTGCGTGTCATGCAGCGGAACGATGAAATCCAGATGCCAGTCACCCTGCGCATCTTGATAGACGGGGGAGTGCAAGGTCTGGCCGGTTTTCAGGCTTTGCTCTAGCAAAGACATGCTTGATTCTGGTAGTGTCCTGGAGCCGGTGGCGCTGATCAAGGGTTCGCCTTCGACAGTGACAATATAGATGGCCGAAAAGCCTCGTTCACCATAGGCGTTTTGTACCGAAAGCAGACGTTGGCTGAGGTTTCTGGCGATCGCCTCATTACGATTTGTTAGGTAATCGGCCAGGCGTTGGGCAAAAGTCCTGTTTTCCACAAAGACCAGTCCATCGGCACGACGCTCTTCCAGCCAATCCCCTACGTTTCCAGCCTTTAACTCGGCGATGGCCTGCAGGTTGGCGTGTGCCTCCTGCTCCATAGCCGGGCCATGCAAATGGGTGATTGCCAGGCCGAACAGGGGAGGCAGGGCAAAGATCCCAAGGAGGATCAGGGCGAAGCGACTTTTTTTGGGTGAGAACAACTGGCTGGGTGAATGTGGTGCATGACTAGGCTGTGGCTCGTGCCAGACCCGTAGCAGTAGCCATAACAACAAGGCGGTAATGAGTACAAACAGGAATCCTTTAAACATGCTGATTTGCAACAGGAGCTGCGGGTCACTCACCAGCATAAGCAGGAACTTGTCGGAAAAACCGATCCACAGACCGGCAAAGAGGGTGTACATAAGAACGATGCGAATTGGACTGAGTTGCCCGCGTAGTGTTTTACCAAGCGAAATTTTTGGATGTCCTTTGGTTGATCTCATGCTAGCGTCCTGTTTTTGTTTTCACTAACGATACGCCATAAAGTTAGTGTAGTGTCCTGAATAAATGGCACATGTCAGCGTGACGAGAAGCCGTTAGCTGCAAGGCGCGTCGCGCAGGGAATGGCGCGCCCTTGCCAAGAGACGCAACACCGCAGATGACGGCTTCTCGTCGCGCCCGGAGGGAGGCTCGCAAATGCCCCAATACGGCGTTGCAGCCCTTGTTAAGGGAATAGCCATTAACGGCGGGCTGCGCCTTGTCTTGGAACATTTGCGAGCCTCTGACATGTACCATTTATTCAGGACACTACACTAGCACGTACGAATGCAATTATCTTCCGAGCTGCCGATTCATACCCTGCTTGCCGATCTGCGTGATGCCTTGGCCAGTCATGCTGCCGTGGTGCTGGAGGCGCCGCCCGGTGCCGGCAAGACCACCCAGGTGCCGCTGGCCCTGCTGGACGCCCCGTGGCTGGCGGGCAAGCGCATCCTGATGCTGGAACCGCGCCGACTGGCGGCGCGGGCGGCAGCAGCCTATATGGCACAACTGTTGGGTGAAAAAACCGGACAGACCGTGGGCTATCGGGTGCGCTTTGATAGTCAGGTGTCCAGCGCCACACGGATCGAGGTGCTCACCGAGGGGATCCTCACCCGCCGTCTGCAGCAGGACCCTGAACTGGATGGCGTGGGTTTGGTGATCTTCGATGAATTTCATGAGCGTAATCTGCACAGTGATCTGGCGCTGGCCCTGTGTCGCGATGCGCAATTGGGTCTGCGTGAGGATCTACGTCTGCTGGTGATGTCGGCCACCCTGGATGGGGAGCGCATTGCCAATTTACTGGACGCGCCACGCCTGCGCAGCGAAGGGCGCAGCTATCCGGTGGATATCCGTTATTGCCCACCGCCTGCAAATCGCCAGCCCCAGCGACTGGAGGATGAGGTGGCACGCCTGGTGCGCCAGGCCTGGCAGGAAGAGGCCGGTGATGTGCTGGTGTTTCTGCCCGGTGCCGGCGAGATCCGTCGCTGCGCCCAGCGCCTGGCCGATCTGGATGGACTGATCACCCCGCTGTATGGCGATCTGCCACTGGCCGCTCAGCAGGCGGCGATCGAACCGGATCCGCAGGGTCGGCGCAAGCTGGTGTTGGCCAGCGCCATTGCCGAGACCAGCCTGACCATCGAGGGGGTGCGGGTGGTGGTTGACAGCGGCTGGCAGCGGCTGTCGCGCTTTGACCCGAATACCGGCCTGAGCCGTTTGGAAACGGTGCGCGTCTCGCAGGCCGCCGCCACCCAGCGCGCCGGGCGAGCTGGACGCCTGGGGCCGGGGGTGTGTTACCGGCTCTGGGGTGATTCGCTGCAGCGCGGTCTGCTGCCCTTCAATCCGCCCGAGATCCTCGAGGCGGACCTGGCCCCCCTGGCCCTGGATCTGGCCCAGTGGGGGGTGGGGGATGCCCGCCAGCTTAGTTGGCTGGACCCGCCACCGCCCGCTGCACTGGGTCAGGCTCAAACCCTGCTGCAAGGCCTGGATGCACTCGATACTCAGGGGCGGATCACCCCCATGGGCAAGGCCATGCTGCGCTGGCCACTGCACCCGCGTTTGGCCCATATGCTGGTGCGCGCCGGGCAGCTGGCCCAGGCAGAAACAGACTATGCCCAAATCGATGCGCTGGCCTGTGAACTGGCGGCCTTGCTCAGCGAGCGTGACCCGCTGCGTGGGCCGGGTGTTGAGGGAAATTGTGATCTGTCTCTGCGGATTGAGGCGATGCAGGCGCTGCGACGGGGAGGACCGGAGGCTGCCAGACGGCTGGGGGCCGACCCCCGGGCCTGTGCCGGCATCGAGCGGGTTGCCGCCCAGTGGCGCAAACAGCTGGGGCTAGCCGCGCTGCAACAGCCTGTCAGCGAAGAGGCGATTGGCCTGTTGTTGGCACTGGCCTATCCGGATCGGATTGCACGACGCCGCCAGCAGGGCGAGGGCCGTTACCTGTTGGCCAATGGCCGTGGTGCTGCGCTGGCCCGCGACTGTACTCATAGGCCTGAATGGCTGGTAGCCGCCACCCTGGATGGGGCCACTGGTGCCGGCGGCGAGGCGCGGATCTACCTGGCTGCCGGGATCACGCGCGCACAGCTGGAGCGCCATCTGGTCTCACGCATTTGCTGGCAGCAGCGTATCGCCTGGGACCGGCAAAGCCAGAGCGTGCTGGCCGTGGAGCAGTGTCAGTTGGGGGCACTAATTTTGGCCGAACGGCCACTTGGCAAGCTCGAGCCCGAGGCCCTGTGTACGGCGATGTTGGAGGGGATCCAGGCGATGGGTCTGACGGTCCTCCCCTGGAGCGAGGACGCACGCCAGTTGCAGGCGCGGGTCTTGTCCCTGCGCCACTGGCTGGGCGAGGCCTGGCCGGATCTCAGCGATGCAGCGCTGGCGAACGGACTGGCCGATTGGCTGGGACCCTACCTGCAGGGGATCAGCCGACGTGAACATCTGAGCCGCCTGGACCTGCGCGCGATCCTGCTGGCGCAGCTGGACTGGTCGCAGCAACAGGCATTGGATCGTCTGGCGCCTACCCACCTGCAGGTGCCCAGCGGCTCGCGCAAGCGCCTGCATTACGAAACGGATGGCAGCGCCCCGGTACTGGCGGTCAAACTGCAGGAGTTGTTTGGTCTGCGCGAGACGCCGCGCCTGGCCGATGGACGTACCCCACTGACCCTGCACCTGCTCTCTCCGGCGCAGCGTCCGATCCAGGTCACCCAGGACCTGGCCAGTTTCTGGCAAAACACCTATGCCGAGGTGAAAAAAGAGCTAAAGGGCCGCTATCCCAAGCACCCCTGGCCAGATGACCCGCTGCAGGCACCGGCCCAGGCCGGGGTGAAGCGAAGACAGCTTAAAACTTGAACAATCGGCCATCATTTGTCACCCTGAACGGAGTTGCGTTCCGAATCCAACGATAATCTCGGGGCGTATGTGAATGATGATGGGGGAAGAGACGATGCTGAAAAAACTGCTGACAGGGGGGGTTGTCGGGCTGGTATTGGGTGTGTTGAGTGGCTGCAGTGATGAGGCACCCAGCCAGGCGGGTATCGCAGAGCCGGTGGTGCAGGGGCAGAATTGGCGCTACGCCCACGAGGAGTTCGAAGGGGATGTACAGGACGTCTTCGCCCAGCAGTTCAAGGCCTACATCGAAGAGAACTCTCCCCATACGGTGCAGATCTTCCGCTTCGGTGAACTGGGGGAGTCGGATGACATCATGGAGCAGACCCAGTCGGGGATCCTGCAATTCGTCAACCAGTCTCCGGGCTTTACCGGCTCGCTGATCCCCGAGGCGCAGATCTTCTTCATCCCCTACCTGTTGCCGGTGGAGGACGCGCAAATCGTCGAGTTCTTCCGTCGCAGCAAGGCGATCAACGAAATGTTCACCGAGCTGTACGCCGAACAGGGGCTGGAGCTGTTGAGCATGTATCCCGAGGGGGAGATGGTGGTCACCGCCGACAGCCCGATCCGCAGCCCGGAGGATTTTCGCGGCAAGAACATCCGTACCATGACCAACCCGCTGCTGGCCGAGACCTACCGCGCCTTTGGTGCCACCCCGACGCCATTGCCCTGGGGTGAGGTCTATGGCGGTTTGCAAACCAATATCATCCAGGGGCAGGAGAATCCGATCTTCTGGATCGAGTCCGGCGGGCTGTATGAGGTCTCGCCCCACCTGACCTTCACCGGCCATGGTCAGTTCACCACCGCCATGATGGCCAATCAGGACTTCTTTAACGGCCTCTCCGATGTGGATCAGCAACTGGTGCGCGATGCGTCGGCCCACGCCTTTAAGCACATCACCGAGTACGTGCCGGGGCTGGGTGAGCGCAAGCTGGCGAAGATCCTTCAGGCCAAGCCGGAGGTTACCGTCACCCGCCTCAATGCCGAACAGCGCGAGGCCTTCAGGGCGCGTGCCGCGCAGGTGGAACAGCGTTTTATCGAGATGACCGGCGAGCGCGGTGCCGCGTTGCTGGAGCAGTTCAAGGCCGATCTGGCCGCGGTAGTGGAACCGTAGGCCGGCTGCTGGAGCGAGGGAGAGCAAAATGCTTGCCATCCGACGGGTCGGGAGCTTGCTGGGACGTCTACTCGGTGGCCTTGATCGGGGGATCCGCCACGCAGAAGGGGTGATCCTCGCCCTGGGGGTGCTGCTGATGGCACTCAACACCGTCGCCAATGTGGTCGGGCGCTTTGTCTTCGGCGAGTCACTGTTCTTCGCCGAAGAGGTCAACCGCATCCTCATCGTGATGATCACCTTTGCCGGGATCGGCTACGCCGCCCGGCACGGTCGTCACATCCGCATGAGCGCCCTCTACGATGCCCTGCCCAAACCGGCACGCCGGGTGTTGATGATCCTTATCGCCCTGCTGACCGCGTTGGTGATGTTGATGCTGAGCTGGTTCTCGGTGGTCTATATTGCGGGGATCCACGGTACCGGACGGGTGCTGCCCACCCTGAATATCCCGGTTTACTGGATCTACCTGTGGGTGCCCATCGGCTTTACGGTGACCGGCTTTCAGTATCTGATGACCGCGCTGAAGAACTTTAGCGCCGAGCAGGTTTACATCTCCACCCAGGTGGAAGATAGCTACCACGAGAGTAATAGCGGCGTATGATCACGATCATGCTAGTGACCATGGTGCTGCTGTTGCTGCTGGGTTTTCCGATGATGATCCCGCTGATAGCCGCCGCACTGGTCGGTTTTTACATGGCCTTCGACGGCTTCGGCCAGATGGATACCCTGATCCAGCAGCTGTTGGGCGGGATCCGTCCCGCCGCGCTGATCGCCGTGCCGATGTTTATCCTCGCCGCCGACATTATGACCCGGGGCCAGTCCGCCGGGCGGCTGATCAATATGGTGATGGCCTTTATCGGCCATCTGAAAGGGGGGCTGGCGGTGAGCACCGCCGCCTCCTGCACCCTGTTTGGTGCGGTTTCCGGTTCCACCCAGGCCACTGTGGTGGCGGTGGGTTCGCCGCTGCGCCCGCGTATGCTCAAGGCCGGTTACAAGGACTCCTTTACCCTCGCGCTAATCATCAACTCCAGCGACATCGCCTTTTTGATCCCTCCCAGCATCGGCATGATCATCTACGGGGTGATCTCCGGCACCTCCATCGGCGAGCTGTTTATCGCCGGGATCGGGCCGGGGCTGTTGATCCTGCTGCTGTTCTCCCTCTACGCGGTCGCCTACGCCACCTGGATGAAGGTGCCCACCGAGCCCAAGGCCAGTTGGCGTGCGCGGCTCAAGGCGGTGCAGCAGGCGCTCTGGCCGCTGGGCTTTCCGGTGATCATCGTCGGCGGGATCTACGGCGGGATATTCAGCCCCACCGAGGCGGCGGCGGCCTGTGTACTCTACGCGGTGATCCTGGAATTCATCGTCTTTCGCTCCCTCAAGCTGCCGGATCTCTACCGCATCGCCAAGTCCACCGGACTGATCACCGCCGTGGTCTTTATTTTGGTGGCAGCGGGCAATGGCTTTTCCTGGATCATCTCCTTCGCCCAGATCCCCCAGGCGATCCTCGGCGGGCTGGGCTTGGTCGAGGCGGGGCCGACCATGGTGCTGGTCGCCATCGCGGTGGCCTTCTTCATTGCCTGTATGTTTGTCGATCCCATTGTGGTGATCCTGGTACTGACCCCAATCTTCGCCCCGGCCATCGCCGCCAGCGGGCTGGACCCGGTGCTGGTCGGGGTGTTGATCACCCTGATGGTGGCCATCGGTTCGGCCACCCCGCCCTTCGGCTGCGATATCTTTACCGCCATCGCGATCTTCAAGCGCCCCTATTGGGCGGTGATCCGTGGCACGCCGCCCTTTGTGCTGATGCTGGTACTGGTGGCCGGCCTGCTGATCGCCTATCCACCCATCGCGCTGTTTTTGCGTGACATGGCCTTTGGATAGATAGACAGTCGTGCATTGATGATATTCACTTGGTGAATGCAAAAAGGAGCAAGCAATGAACAGTGATCACGATAGCGAGACCCGCTCACCCAAGATCCTCATTAACCCCCCCGTTTTCATCATCTCCTCGGTACTGACTATCGTGTTCGTGCTCTATGCTGCCATCTTTACCGAGGCGGCAGGGGCGTTGTTCAGCGCCACCCAGGGCTGGATCATTGAGTCGGTAGGCTGGTTTTACGTGCTCTCGGTGGCCGGTTTTCTGGTCTTCGTGATCGCCCTGGCCTTTTCCGGTTTCGGCAAGATCAAGCTGGGTAGCGACCATAGCGAGCCGGACTACAGTTACAGCTCCTGGTTTGCCATGCTGTTCTCCGCCGGGATGGGGATCGGGCTGATGTTCTTCGGCGTGGCCGAACCGGTGATGCACTACGTCAGCCCCCCGGTGGGTGATCCCGAGACCGCCGAGGCGGCGCGCCAGGCGATGCGTATCACCTTCTTCCACTGGGGGGTACACGCCTGGGCGATCTACGCGGTGGTGGCGATGTCACTGGCCTATTTCTGCTTTCGCCAGGGACTGCCGCTGACCATCCGTTCCTCCCTCTACCCCTTGATCGGTGAGCGCATCCATGGCCCCATCGGCCATGCGGTGGATATCTTCGCGGTGCTGGGCACCCTGTTCGGGGTGGCTACCTCGCTGGGCTTTGGGGTGATCCAGATCAACGCCGGGCTTAACTACCTCTTTGATGTGCCGGTCGGGGTGTTCACCCAGGTGGTATTGATCGCGGTGATCACCGCCATCGCCACCGGTTCGGTGGTACTGGGGCTGGACGGCGGGATCCGTCGCCTCTCGATTTTGAACATGGTGCTCGCCGCCGCGCTGTTGGCCTTCGTGCTGGTGGCGGGGCCGACGGTCTTCCTGTTGCAGACCATGGTGCAAAACACCGGCATGTACATCTCCAATCTATTCGAGATGACCTTCAACCTCTATGCCTATGAGCCGACCGACTGGGTCGGTGGCTGGACCCTGTTCTACTGGGGCTGGTGGATCGCCTGGGCACCCTTCGTGGGGATGTTCATCGCCCGCGTTTCACGTGGACGCACCATTCGTGAGTTCGTGACCGGGGTGCTGCTGGTGCCGGTGGGCTTCACCTTTATGTGGATGACCTTCTTTGGCGATACCGCGCTGCACATGATCATGATGCAGGGGATTGGCGAGCTGGCCGATGCGGTGGCCGCCGATACCTCGGTGGCCCTGTTCCAGTTCTTCGAACACCTGCCGCTATCCGGGATCACCGCGCTGATCGCCACGCTGCTGGTGGTGACCTTCTTCGTTACCTCATCGGACTCGGGCTCGCTGGTGGTCGATATCCTTACCTCCGGTGGCGGCACCGATCCTTCCCCCACCTGGCAGCGGGTCTTCTGGGCGGTGGTGGAGGGGGTTATCGCCGCCGCCCTGCTGATCGCCGGTGGTCTGGCTGCCCTGCAAACCGCCACCATCGCCAGCGCGCTGCCGTTTACCATCATCATGATCCTGATGTGCTGGGGGCTGCTTAGCGCTCTGCGGATCGAGGGGGTCAAGCGAGCCAGCCTGCGCGATGCTCGGGTGATGCCCCGAGGACCCCATGCGGCGGTCTCCTGGCAAAAGCGCCTGCGTGCCCTGGTGCACCATCCCAAGCGCAGTGAGGTGGTGAACTTTATTGCACGGGTGGCCAAGCCGGCCTTTGTCGAGGTGGCCGAGGAGCTGAAAAAACAGGGGATAGATGCGCATGTGGGCGAAGGGGAGGACGGCCGCGCCTGGGTGGAGGTACGTCACGGCGAGGAGATCGATTTCTACTACTCCGCCCGCCCCCACGCCTATGAGCCACCGACCCTGGTGATGCGCGATACCACCGGCGACCGCCCGGAGCAGTTGAAGTACTACCGCGCCGAGGTGCATTTGAGCGAGGGTGGTCAGGACTACGACATCATGGGCTGGGCCAAGGAGGATGTGCTTAACGATGTGTTGGAGCAGTACGAACGCCACGTACACTTCCTTACCGCCGTTGGCCGTCCATAATGTCAAGGATCGCAATCAAGGAGCAAGTCATGCAAAAGCTACGTATCCCAAGCACCCTATTCATCGGCAGCGGTATTCTCTTGGCGGCGGCACTGCCGACCACCGCCAGCGCCGCCCCGGAGTTCGATTTCTACGGTTCCGTGCGCCTGATGGGTGAGACGGTCCGACCGGGTAATACCAATGAACTGGATAATTACAATGGTGTGCGCGATGCCTACTCCCGACTTGGGGTAAACGCCAGCTACGACCTGGGCGGAGAGACCACCCTGTTCGCACAACTGGAGCTGCCACTGGACTTTGCCAACAAGGCGGTGCAGGACCCCTATGATCAGGAGCAGGATATCCGTGTCGCTCGGATGGGCCTGCGCGGGGACTTCGGCACCCTGGCGGTAGGGCAGATGTGGATGCCCTATTACAATGCCATCGCCTGGCCGGTGGATATGTTCAGTACCTACTACAGCGGCTTTGCCACCTACACCACCTTCCGCCGTGACAACACCGTGGCCTATGTGAGCCCGGACCTTAACGGCTTCTCCTTATCCGCCGGCTGGAGCCAGGAGAACGGTGCTGCCAAGGCCAATGGCGATATCGACAACCGCATACAGGCCACAGTCAGTTACGCCTTCAGCGACAGCTCCATAGCCTTGGGGCTGGATCAGCCGGGCGGTGAGTTTGATGCGCGGATCTGGGGACTTGCCCTGACCCACCAAATAGGCCCCATTTATCTGGGGGCCAAGGTGGAACAGCACGACAGCAAACTCCAGTCCGGCTACGGTGCCGATGGTGACACCGCCGCCAAGCTCTATCTCGGCTATACCCGTGGCCGACACACCTTTAAGGCGATGGTGGCGAATGTCGAGGGCTACGGAGAAAACATTCTCCATCTTGGGGTGGATCATCAGATGAATGCCGAGCTCAAATTCTTCGTCGAGTACTATCAGGAGGAGGAAACCGCCGCCATCACCAGCAAGCGAGGAGGGGCCGCCGACACGGTATGGACTGCCGAAGGGGGAAGGGTCTTTGCCGTGGGCATGCGTTACGACTTTTAGCTTTTCGCCTTTGCCAATGTTGTGGGTATTTCGTGTGCTGGCGGCATCAGGGAATCAAGGAGCAGATGGCAACACCAACTGGCATGGAGTGTATTTCGAAAAGGATTATCGCTTGGAGAATAGTAACTACTCGCCCTATCCATGATGTATTCACACTGTAGAGGGAGTTCATAAGTTAGTTCTTAAGCCAGATACGCTGAAAAATCATCACTTACTCGTAGGGTGGATAAGCGTGCGCATCCACCAATATCCGTCCCCATGGTGGATGCGCTACGCTTATCCACCCTACGAATAAATGAACAAGACAGGCAGCTTTTGCTAAAGAAAATGGTATCTACTCGCACATTTTGAAAATAATTTCACCGCAAAGGCGCAGAGGATTAACGGTAAAACCGTATACCAAAGGTTTGTAGGATGCCCTGATAAGGGGCATCCCAAGGATGATCGGCAATCTAGGGGCAAGCCTGTTGGTGCAAATAGATCATTGAAAACCTCTGCGCCTGGGCGATATGTTCCCGACATCGCCAACCGACTACGTCCTGTAGTCGTCTGCGGTAAGATTGTCTTTGTGGACAGTAAGCTGTTATCTCTGCGGCATGAATACTCCCAAGAGGGGGGGCTGTTACGGGGATCCGTGACTACTCGCCCCCTGTATCCTCTGTTTATTTGCGTGTAGGGTGCGGTGAGGCACGAACCGCACCGTTACTGCGTGGTATCGGTGCGGTTCGCAAGCTCACCACACCCTACTATGTCATTTAGCTAACTACTTGCCCTTGTGTGGTGCCTCTCGCCAAGACGCCAAGAACGCCAAGAGTTCAAGGGCATTGGTTCGATATCGCCGCTTCAAATGGCCAGCTATATCTACAAGCCAAATACCGTCCGTCCATGGACATATGGCTATCGGCGTCGTGCCTTATGTTCATGGATGAACGGTATGTCACGAGCGCAGGGATGCGCAGGAGTGACCAAGCCAAATACCGTCCATCCCTGGACATATGGCTACCGGCGTCCTGCCTCTCGCCAAATACCGTCCGTCCATGGACATATGGCTATCGGCGTCGTGCCTCTCGCCAA
>JACUTZ010000175.1 GCA_014859545.1 Gammaproteobacteria bacterium | reverse complement strand
TAGGGGCTAGGGGCTAGGGGCTAGGGGCTAGGGGCTAGGGGTTAGGGGCTAGGGGTTGGGGGCTGGGGGAAAGCCACCGCGATGCCATGCCTGCATTTGGTGGTTTTCTCTGTGCTCCCTGTGTCCTCTGTGTTGAGATGTTTTTTTAAAGGCCTTCCGTACAGGCAGGGTCTTTGCGCAGCTGGATGTGGCGGAACCAGCCGCCGACCAGGGCGGGGCGATCGTGTTCGATCTGCAGGCTGGGGGTGTGGGCGAGTACCTCCTCGAATACCACATCGGTGCGGGTGGCGAGGTGGCGGCTGGCCAGGTTGAGCAGGCGGCGGATGGGTGCCCGTTGGCCAGGGCGCAGGAACTTGTCCAATAACAAGACCTTGCCGCCGGGGCGCAACACCCGCTCGGTCTCGCGCAGCAGGCGCTCGGGTTCGGGCACCACCGCCAGGATCAGGTGCAGCACCACCACATCGAAACTGGCATCGGCAAATGGCAGCGCCATCGCATCGCCCAGTTGCAGCTGGATATCCTCGCGCCCAGTGGCACGCTGCTCGGCCTTGCGCAGCATCGCCGGGGTCAGGTCCAGGCCAGTATAGCGATGGCCATAGGGCAGGTGGGGGATGTCCAGGCCGGAGCCGATCCCCGGCAACAATACCGCGCTGTTCAGTGGCAGGGTTTGCAGGGCCTGCAGATTGTGGGCGCGCGGGGATCGACTGAGGCCTTCGATGGCCAGGTCGTAGATGGGAGCGAACAGGGTATAACTGTGGCGCAGGTTCATGGGAGGTTCTCGGGCATGGTGCGGACACGGGTTATGTGTCCTCGTAGCTCGATCCGCGTATCGCGCAGTTTTAGTGCAGGGTACGCGGTATCGCCAGGGTAAAGGGGGCGATCGGGGCCTCGAATTTGTGGCTGTCCTCGGCGATCATTTGGTAACTGCCCTGCATGGTGCCCACCGGGGTGTCGAGCACGGTACCGCTGGTATAGCGGAAGTATTCGCCGGGGCGCAGGTAGGGTTGTTCGCCGACCACCCCCTCGCCGCGCACTTCCTGGGTGCGTCCCTCGCCGTCGGTGATGATCCAGTGGCGGCTGATCAGGCGCGCAGCCTGGTCGCCGTTGTTGCGAATGGTGATGGTATAGGCGAACACGTAGCGGCTGTCTTCCGGGGCCGATTGTTCGGCGATATAGTGGGTTTCCACGTCGATGCCGATTGCATTGATATTCTGGTCCACGTACGGATCCTCGTTGCCGGAGGCGATCTCATTGCGTTGCGCACGCCAATCTTGAGATAGCCTCTATTCGTTTAAAAGCGGGCCGCGTAGCGGGCCGCGCCAAGCAGGCCACAGGCCGGGTTGGTGATCACCTGCACCGTCAGTTGTTCCATCAGCGGGCGCATGCGGCCCTTGTCGGAAAAGGCCTGCATGAACTCGCCGTTTTGCATTAGCGGCAACAGTTTGGGGGCGATGCCGCCGGCGATATATACCCCGCCACGGGGCAGGCTGGCCAGTGCCAGGTCGCCCACGGTGGCGCCGTAGATGCGCAGAAACAGCCGCACCGCTTCCAGGGGCAGTCCAGCACCGCTCAGGGCATGCTCGCCGATGGCAGCGGCCGGGTCGGCTTGTTGTAACAGGCCATCCTCGGGGAGCTGGTGCTGCTGCAGCAGGAAGCGGTAGATCTGCACCAGACCGCTGCCGGAGAGCAGGCGTTCGGTGGAGACGCGGGAAAACTGCGCACGCAGATAGAGATTGAGGGAATCCTGCTGGATATCAAGGGGGGCAAAGGCAATATGCCCGCCCTCGGTGGCATGACTGCGGGCCTGGCCGCCATCCTCGACTACCAGGCAGACCCCCAATCCAGTACCGGCGCCGACCACCAGGCGCGGGGCCTGGGCTTCGACTGGTCGGGTCTGCAGCGGCAGCAGTTCCTCGGCAGCCAGGACATCCAGACTATAGCCGATGGCCTGAAAATCATTCAGCAGATGTACATGGGGGATGCCCAGGCTGGCACCCATCTCCAGGCTGTCCAGCTCCCAGGGCAGATTGGTCAATCGGGCGAATTGGCGATCCTGCTGCAGGCTGACCGGGCCGGCCACCGCAAAGCAGGCGCTGTGGGGCTGGCCCAGCGCGGCCTCGCCGAGAAAGTCCTGCACCATGCTGGTCAGTGAGCCGAAGGCCTGGCTGACGTAGCGCTTTTCGGCCAACGCCACCGCCCCATGGGGAGCGTTCGGTTCGCGGCGCAGCAGCTGCAAGAGGGTCTTGGTGCCACCCACATCGGCGGCAAGGATCAGCGCCTGATTGCTCATGAAACGTTCTCCCCTGGGAGTTGTTGGGCGGCGGCCTGATCGAGAAACCACTCCAGCTGCTGCGGGTGCAATTGTTGAACCGGCAGTGTTGGTGGCTGTGCCGGTATCGTGCCCAGCGCCTGTTGTACGGTGGCGGCCTTGCCTGCACCGCTGACCAGCAGCAGCAGGTGCCGCGCCTGGTTGAGCACCGGCAGGCTGAGGCTGTAGCGGCGGCCGCGCCCGGCCAGTTCGGCACTGCAGACACTGTGTTCGGTCTCGGCCAGCAGCGCACTGTGCGGAAACAGGGAGGCGATATGCCCGTCATCACCCATCCCCAGCAGGATGAGATCGAAGCAGGGCCGGCCGTCTTGCTGCGGCAGGGCTTGCAGACGCAGGCGGTAATCGGCCAGGGCCTGCTCGGGAGGGGCCTCGCCCTGGATGCGATGGATTTGGCTGGCGGCGATCCCCAGTGGCTCAAACAGGGTTTCGCGGGCCATGCGGTAATTGGATTCCGGGTGTTCGGGTGGCACCGCCCGTTCATCGCCAAAGAAAAACTGGATTCGTTGCCAGTCCGGGGCCAGTGAGGTCGGCAGTTGGCCAAGTTGTTGGTAAAGCCCGCGCGGGGTACTGCCGCCGGCCAGGGCCAGAAAGGCCTGGGGGCGCTGCGCCAGGGTCTGCTTCAGTAGCTCGGCAACGCGTTGCGCCGCCTGCCGAAAAAGCGCCTGCTGGTCTGGCTGGATCTGAATGGCGGGCTTAGCTGTCGCGTTGGCCATTGTGTACCTGTTGGATCGCCTCGCGTACCGCCTCGACCACCCGCTGCTGCATACGTTCCCGTTCGGGGGTGGTAAGGAAGAAGGCCATATCAACCGCATGACGCACATAGCGGGCAGGCAGACGGTTGAGCGCCAGACAGGCCACATCCTCGATGAAATCCTGATCCATCTGCTCGCCCTTGAGGGCATCTTCAAGCAGGTATTCGCTGACCAGCGACTCGTAATAATTGTGGATTGAACCGATTTCCATGGGGCCTCCAGAGTATTGAGCATGATTCATTCGGTATGGGCTAGACCTTAGCGAATGTTCGGGGGCTTGGCTACTGGTTTGCGTGGGGCAAGGGGCAAGGGGCAAGGGGCAAGGGGCAAGG
>JACUTZ010000174.1 GCA_014859545.1 Gammaproteobacteria bacterium | reverse complement strand
GTCAGTTTAGCCACTTGTTCGGCTTTTCTATGCGGATTTTGCAAACCGTTCCGCTTGGTCTTCTACTGCCTTAACCAACGCTTGTACTGAATCGACCTCTTCCTCTTCAAGATACGACTCTCCGCACTGAGGGCAGACCCAGGCGGGAATTTCATCCAAACTCACATGAACACCTTTTCTATCAATGTGAAACGGTACGGTGCTCTTCTTCATTTCTGCCTGACAGCACATGCATTTCATGATTTTCTCCTGGATCTAAAATCAACATCCCATTGATCTGTGTTGGGGACGTAGGCTGTAATAACC
Source organism: Gammaproteobacteria bacterium (assembly GCA_014859545.1). Taxonomy (GTDB): domain Bacteria; phylum Pseudomonadota; class Gammaproteobacteria; order Thiohalomonadales; family Thiohalomonadaceae; genus SLDE01. The sequence continues at coordinate 3,132 of JACUTZ010000174.1, read as the reverse complement.
GCCAAATAGTCATCTTTGGGAGAGCAGACAACGTGCAACGCTCTTTTACCTTCACCATGCCCAAGTATAAGACAGCTGTGCCCTCTTGCATCTTCCGGGTAGTCTTCAATAATCTCGCCTTCGAAGATGACTTTTCTTACTTCCGCTGTGCTTATCATTCTATCCGGGCGCATCATCTGACTTGATGCATGAGTAAGGTAAAGCAGTTTTTCCTCTGCTTTCGTTCTCAGCAATTTCAGGAATTCATGATTCATTTATATGGCTTGGTTCCTGATCGAACTGTCTTAGACAGAATCTGTCTGTTTCTGAAACATTGTTAACAATATGTTCACCGACCCGTAAATATCAAGATGTTACAAATATCCAAACCGGGAAACCCTTGCTTTGACCTGTGCTATGCCGATTCTATGCATAGCAAGGATAGGCAGACAAGGTTTTATTGCCTGTCAATTTAAGTACCGCATATTGATGAACAGCCACATTGGATCAATGTCCGCTTTATATTTGCTAGCGGCTATATTCACCTATAAGGTCGGATGTCCGCTCCTGGCCGTAATCAGACCAAGTATCTCACTCTCTACCGAATCATGAACGGTGTGCGCATTCCTTTGCGCCCTTCGCGTCCTTTGCGGTTAACTGCTTTTCTTTTTTTCCATATCCAGCACCACCTGGGTCATGCGCAGCACGCTGTCGGGGTTGAGGGAGATTGAGCCGATGCCGCGCTCTACCAGCCATTCGGTGATCTCGGGGAAATCGGACGGTGCCTGGCCGCAGATGCCAATGTATTTACCGTGGCGCTGGCAGGCTTCGATGGCCATTTCCATCAACTTGAGTACCGCCGGGTTGCGTTCGTCCACGCCGGTGACGAGGCCGGAGTCGCGGTCCACGCCCAGGGTGAGTTGGGTGAGATCATTGGAGCCGATGGAGAAGCCATCGAAGTGGGCCAGGAAGTCATCGGCGAGCAGGGCATTGGCGGGGATCTCGCACATCACGTAAACCTGCAGACCATTTTCGCCGCGGCGCAGTCCGTGCTTGTCCATCAGCTCCAGCACCCGTAGCCCTTCTTCGACGCTGCGCACGAAGGGCACCATCAGGGCGACATTGTCCAGGCCCATTTCGTCGCGTACCTGTTTGAGTGCCTGGCATTCCAGCGCGAAGCTTTCGGCAAATTCCTTGGATGGATAGCGATAGGCACCACGAAAACCGATCATCGGGTTTTCCTCGTGTGGCTCGAAATCGGCACCACCGATCAGCTGGGCATATTCATTGGATTTGAAATCGGACAGGCGCACGATTACCGGGCGCGGATAAAAGGCGGCGGCGATGGTGCCGACGCCCTCGGCCATGCGGTCGATGTAGAACTGGCGCGGGCTGGCGTAGCCGGCGCTGAGACGTTCGATCTGCAACTGCAGGTCCTGGTCCAGGTTGTCGAATTCCAGCAGCGCACGCGGATGGACGCGAATGGTGTTGTTGATGATGAATTCCAGACGCGCCAGACCGACCCCATCGCAGGGCAGGCGCGAGACCTCGAAGGCCTGTTCGGGATTGCCCAGGTTGAGCATGATCTTGGTGTTGGGTTTGCCCAGGTTGTTGAGCACGATGCGCTCGAGATCAAATTCCTGCTTGCCCGCGTAGACCAGACCGGTATCGCCCTCGGCACAGACCACGGTAACCTCCGGGCCGCTTTCGATGCTCTGGGTGGCCTCGCCGGTGCCGACCACCGCCGGGATCCCCAGTTCGCGCGCGATGATCGCCGCATGACAGGTGCGTCCGCCGCGATTGGTGACGATCGCCGAGGCGATCTTCATCACCGGCTCCCAGTCCGGATCGGTGATGTCGGTGATCAACACCTCGCCGGGTTGCAGCTCATTCATGAAGCGGGCCTCCATGATCACCCGCGCCGGGCCGGTGGCGATCTTCTGGCCGACGCTCTTGCCGGTGGCCAGCACCTTGCCGGTGCTGCGCAGATGGTAGATCTCCTGCACATTGACATCGGCACTGGTTTGCACGGTTTCCGGTCGGGCTTGCACGATATACAGCCTGCCGTTCTCACCGTCCTTGGCCCATTCGATATCCATCGGACGACCATAGTGGGCCTCGATGGTGGCGGCATAACGGGCCAGGGTCAGCACCTCGTCGTCATTGATACAAAAGCGTCGCCGCTCTTCGATGCGTACCCGCACATTGGTGGTGGACATGCTGGCCATCGGATCGCTGGTATAGATCATCTTCAGGGCCTTTTCGCCAAGCTGACGCTTGAGGATTGGGCGTTTGCCCTGGGCCAGGGTGGGCTTGAAGACGTAGAACTCGTCGGGATTCACGCTGCCCTGCACCACGTTCTCGCCCAGGCCGTAGGCGGCGGTGATGAACACTGCATCGCGAAAACCGGTCTCGGTGTCGATGGAGAACATCACCCCGGAGGCGGCCAGATCGGAGCGCACCATCTTCTGCACCCCGATCGACAGCGCCACATCCATGTGGGTGAAGCCCTGGTGGACGCGGTAGGAGATCGCCCGGTCGGTAAACAGCGAGGCAAACACCTGTCGGCAGGTGGCCAGCAGATTATTGGTGCCGCGGATATTCAGGTAGGTTTCCTGCTGCCCGGCAAACGAGGCATTGGGCAGGTCCTCGGCGGTGGCGGAGGAGCGCACCGCCACGTCGGTGTTGTCGCCGTATTCGGCCTCCATCTCCTTGTAGGCCTCGCGGATCTCGTCGATCAGTACCTGGGGCATGTTGCCGTGCATGATCCACTGGCGGATCTTCGCCCCGGTGATCGCCAGCTGGGTCACATTGGCGGTATCGAGCCTGTCCAGTTCCCCGGCGATACGCTGGTGCAGGCCATTGTGTTCGATATACAAGCGGTAGGCATCGGCGGTAGTGGCAAAGCCGTTCGGCACCTCGATGTCCTTGTCCTTGAGTTCACGATACATCTCCCCCAGCGAGGCGTTTTTGCCGCCGACGATGGGGACATCCTTGATGCCAAGTTCGCGAAAACGCTTGATGTATTGCATGGATGGCTCCTTGTTTGTTTCATCATGGGGAGAAGCTAACCGATCCTGAGCACTTAATGCCAGTTTCTGGGGGTGAGGGGCAAGGGAGCAAGGGAGCAAGGGAGCAAGGGAGCAAGGGAGC
>JACUTZ010000033.1 GCA_014859545.1 Gammaproteobacteria bacterium | reverse complement strand
CTACAACCAAGTGATGATTTTTTCAGCGAATCTGGCTTAAGAACTAACCCATGAACGTGGCTTTAATGCGGTATCGCCAGGCGATCCGGCTGCACATCCAGAATATCCGGGTGGGCACGCAGGCGTGCCAGCAGCGCCTCGGCCGTCGCCTCGGCCTGCACCGAGATCACCAGCTGTCCGCCCGGCAGACGGCGCAGCAATGTCATGCGGCTGTCGATATCGCGTTCCAACTGACGCAGATAGCCCGGATCACCCGCATCGATGCCCTTGGCAAAACGCAGGATCAGCCGTTGCGACGAAGCAGGCGGCTCGATCGAGACGTATTCGCCCAGGGTATTTCGGATCTCACTGACACTGGGGAAGGCGACCTGCCAGGCATCGGCAAAGCCCCCATGGCAGCTCAGGCGCATCAGCTCCGGCTGCTGGGGAGTAGCCAGACGATGGTGCAATACCCGGTTGGTCTGCGGAGCATAGCCATCCCCACCACCATTCACCCGCAGCAATCCGCCTTGGCGATACTCCACCACCAGCTCTTCATCCCAGCTGATGCCGCTCACCACAAAGCGCCCAGGGCGGATGATCTGCGGGGCATCGCTGAGGGTGCGCAACTCGAAATTGCAATGGGGGTAGTAGATGCGCAGGCGGTGTTTTTCGCGCAGCTCGCCATCCTGCAGGAACACCCGGGTATGCCCCACCGGCACCGTCAGTGGCTGGTGCAGCACGATCACACTGCCCACGGCGATGCGCGAGTGCGGCGAGCTTTCATCGCTCACCGGTAGGGACTGACAGGCACTAAGGCCCAGCAGCACAAACAGGAGCAACACTCGGCGTGGCATCGCTATCCCCTTCATCGCTGTCATTTCGCCAGATTTATTTCCCGGCAATCCAGAACCACCAGATAATCAGCCCTATCAGTAATACGCCTGCCAGGTTAATCCAGATCATGCCTCACCTCCACGTTTGGCTCGGGGCGCGCGAAACAGGCGCAACCGGTTGGCATTGGTCACCACGGTCAGGGACGAGGCGGCCATCGCCGCACCGGCGATCATCGGGTTGAGCAGAATGCCCATCAGCGGATACAACACCCCGGCGGCGACCGGGATCCCCAGGGTGTTGTAGATAAAGGCCCCGAACAGGTTTTGCTTGATATTGCGCACCGTGGCGCGGGACACTGCGATGGCATCGGCCACCCCGTGCAGAGAGCCGCGCATCAGGGTGATATCGGCGCTTTCGATCGCCACGTCGGTGCCACCACCGATGGCAAAGCCGACATTGGCGCGGGCCAGCGCCGGGGCATCATTAATGCCATCACCCACCATCGCCACGATCTGCCCCTGCTGTTGCAGGCGGGCGATGTGCTGGTCCTTGTCCTCGGGCAAGACCTCGGCGATCACCGCGTCGATGCCGACCTGTCTGGCCACCGCCTCGGCGGTGGCGCGGTGGTCGCCGGTCAGCATCACCACCGTAATCCCCTGGGCATGCAGGCGGGCGATCGCCTCGGCCGAATCCTGTTTAATCGGGTCAGCAACCGCAAACACCGCCGCACCGGATTCGTTCATGCCCATGTAGACCGGGGTCTTGCCCTCGGCGGCAAGGCGCTCACCCGCCTGTTCCAGGTGGCCGAGGAAAACCCCGTTGTCCTTCATCCATTTGCGGCTGCCGATCAGTACGGTCTGCTGGTTCATGCTGGCGCGCACCCCGTGGCCGCTCACCGCCTCGAAGTCGGCCAGCTCCAGACGGGCGATGCCCTGCTCGTCTGCGGCGGCGACGATGGCCGCCGCCAGCGGGTGTTCCGAGGCGGCCTCCACGGTGGCGGCGATCGCCAGCAGGTGATCGGTATTGGCACCGGCAAAGGGCACAATATCGGTCAACCGAGGCTTGCCCTCGGTGACCGTGCCGGTCTTGTCCAACACCACGGTCTGCAGCTTGCCCGCCTGTTGCAGGGCCTCGCCGTTACGGATCAACACCCCATATTCGGCGGCCTTGCCCACCCCGACCATGATCGAGATCGGCGTGGCCAGACCCAGCGCGCAGGGACAGGCGATAATCAACACCGTCATGGTCGCCACCATCGCATGGCTCAGTTGTGGCGAGGGGCCAAAGTTCAGCCAGGCCAGCGCGGTCAGCACCGCGACGATCAGCACCGTCGGCACAAACACCCCCGAGACCTTGTCCACCAACCGACCGATCGCCGGCTTGCTGGCCTGGGCGCTGCGCACCATCTCGATGATCTGCGCCAGCACCGTATCCTTGCCAATGCGTTTGGCCTGGAACAGGAAGCTGCCCTGGGTATTGATGGTGCCGCCGATCACCTCGTCACCGGGCGCCTTGCGAACCGGCAGCGGCTCGCCACTGATCATCGACTCGTCCACCCAGGAACTGCCATCGATGATCACCCCATCCACTGCGATACGCTCACCGGGGCGCACCCGCAGGGTTTCGTCCAGGCCCACCTCCAGGATCGGGATGTCCAACTCCTGGCCGTCGCGGACTACCCGCGCGGTGCGCGGCTGCAGCCCAACCAGACGGCGGATCGCCTCGGAGGTCTTACCGCGGGCGCGCAGCTCCAGCGCACTGCCGAAATTAATCAAACAGATAATGATCGCCGCCGCCTCGAAATAGGCGTGCTGGGCCAGACTGGGGACGATGTGGGGAAACAGGGTGATCGCCATCGAATAGACCCAGGCCGAGCCGGTGCCGATGGCGATCAAGGTATCCATATTGGCATTGTGATGACGAAACTGCTTCCAGGCACCGACAAAGAAGTGCCGCCCGGAATAAACCATCGCCGCCAGGGTGATCAGGCCGATCAGCAGCCATACCAGCTGCCCCTCGGCCAGGGCCGGCAACCAGCCGCTCATGTCGCCGACCATCAGCGGGGCACCGACTGCCCCGGCCACTGCCGAGCGCTTCAGCAACAGGCGATACTGGGCCTGCTCGCGAACATCCCGCTCGGCCTGTTCCTCGTCCAGGCTTCTCAGCTCCGCCGCCTCGTAACCGGCATCCACCACCGCCTTGATCAGACTGGCCACATCGGCGCTGCCACGCACCTGGGCGGTGTGCTCGGCAAAGCTCACCGTCGCCTCACTGACCCCAGGGGCGGCCTGCAAGGCCTTCTCTACCGAGGCCACACAACCGGCACAACTCATGCCACCGATGGAAAGCCGTACGATCTGCTGTTCTGTCACCTGTTCGGTACTCCTGATTTATTGGTGATGGGCAAGGCTACCCCGCCGGGGGTGCCGACTCAAGCCGGGGCACATCATAGGATCGGCAGTGCTCTAAACAAAAAACCAAACAAGCTACGCAATACTGCAAATGCACTAGAACGCCCCTGCATATCATGAGCAAACAGCAAACTCAGGTGGAAAGAATCCCCTCGCGCCGCCCGCGCAGCGCGCGCCACAGCCCCGGCAGGAACATCCCGCGACCGAGTAGCTTCCAGGCCACCATGCGCACGATCAGGGTGATATCCGCCACCGGGCGAAAGTGACTGGCGCGCGCGCCCTGCTGGTAGATGCTGTCGATCGGCAGGGCCAGGCAGGGAAAGCCACCGCGCACCGCCTCGATGATGATCTCGCTTTCAAACACAAAGCCGTAGCGACGGCCCTGGCGAGGTCGGAAACGACGCAGCAGCGCCGCCGGATAGAGACGAAAACCGGATTGGCTATCGTGCACCCACTGCCCTGCTGCCCAGGCGATCCAGAAGTCCGCCACCAGATTAGCACGACGGCGCGCCTTGGGGGCATTTTCCCGACCACGCAGGCGCGCGGCGACCAGCAAGGTATTGGGGTATTGCGCTGCTGCGGCGGCCAGGCGCGGGATATCCACCGGCCGGTGCTGACCATCGCCATCCAGGGTGATCACCGCCTCGGCCCCCTGGGCCAGCGCATATTGCATGCCCTGCCACAGGCTGACGGCCTTGCCCTGGTTGTGACCATTTTCCAGCACCGTCAGCGCCAGGCCGTGCAGTTGCGCGATGGTGTCGTCACGGCTGCCATCATCGACCACGATCAGCGGCAGGCCGTATTGCAACACCTCCTCGGCCAGGGCACGGATCGTCGCCCCTTCATTGTAGGCGGGGATCACCACCATCAGGCGCATCGACATCAGCCCATCGCCCCATTGACGCCGATCACCTGGCCGGAGACATAGCCGGCCTGCTCGGAGGCGAGGAAGGCCACCAGTGCGGCCACTTCCTCGGGACGCCCGGCGCGCTGCATCGGCACCTGGGTCTTGATGGTCGCGGGGTCGAATACCGCCTCGGTCATGCTGCCCTGGATAATCCCAGGGGCGACCACGTTGACGGTGATGCCGCGCGAGGCCATCTCGATCGCCAGCGAGCGACTGGCGCCGTGCAGCCCGGCCTTGGCGGCGGCGTAATTGGCCTGGCCGCGATTGCCCATCACCCCGGCGATGGAGGACAGGCTGATCACCCGCCCCCAGCGGGTGCGCATCATCGGCAGCATCAGTGGCTGGGTGACATTGAAAAAGCCATTCAGCGAGACCCCGATCACCTCCCGCCACTGGGCCTCACTCATTCCGGCCAGCGGGGCATCGCTGTGGATCCCCGCGTTGTTGACCAGTACCTGGATCGGCTGCTGCTCGGCCAGCGCGCCCAACACCTGCTGGCACTGGGCGTGATCGGTCACATCAAACACCACCGCTTCGGCCTGGCCACCTGCGGCGCGGATCTGCGCCACCACCGACTCGGCCCGATCGGGTCGGCTATTGGCATGCACCAACACATAAAAACCATCGCGGGCCAATTGCAGGCAGATCGCCGCACCGATGTCACCGCTGCCGCCGGTTACCAGGGCTCGTTTCATCATCACTCCTGTGCCATCACCGTTGCGCGCCCACTCAGCAGTGCTTGGCCATCCGCATCACTAAGGGAAAAATCGTAGATAAAGCTGCCACCGACGCGCATCTGTTCGCTGGCGGCCACCCGCAAGGGCGCCGCCAGCTGATCCAGCCGGGACACCTGCAACACCACCTCGCGCAGCGCGGCCAGAAAGCCGCCGCTGCTGTGCTCGCCCCGGGCGCGAGCACACAGACCACCGTGCACCGCCATCGCCTGGGCGGCGTATTCGATCCCGTGGATGGCCTTGAGCATGCCCTCGGAGCGCAGCGGGTTGGCCGGGTCGCGGTGGGAGACCGCCAGGCAAACGATCTGCTGCGCATCCCAGCTTTCCACCGCATCCAGCAGACACATGCTGCCCGCGTGGGGGATTAGCGTGCATAATTCCTGATGGCCGATCATCCCGCCCGTCATCCCGCCCGTCATCCCATCCGTCATCCCACTTGCACCTGCAGTACCGCCTCGTCCAGATAGCGTAGCGCCAACTGGGCCGATTCCCCCCGGGCCAGCGCCGCCAGCAGCGGTAGGGCCTCGGCGGCCGGATTGGCGCGACGCAGCACCTCCCATTCCGGCTGCGCCAACGTCGATGGCTTGCCGCTGGCCAGTCCCAGGCAAGCCAGCTGCGCCAGACCCTCGTCCTGCGGCGCCAATACCATCGCGCAGCCAAAGGACTGCTGCACATCCCCATGCGGGGCCAGGCTGAGTGGCAAGGCGGTGTCATAGGCGATCAACAGCACCGGGGCCTGCTCGGCCTGCAGGTAACTGAGCGCCTCCAGCAGTCCGGCGGCAAAACTGGCCGGGCCAGCGCTGATACTGGTGGAGGGCTGGCGTGCCTGGGCAGCGATCGCCCAGTAACCGGCCGGAGCATTGTGTACCGAATTATGGAACTGGGTCGGTGAAATCGGCTTTTCCGGCAGGCTGAGCGCCTCGCACAGGCGTTCGACGATCAGCGTGTCCCCTTCGGCCGAGGCGAACACGCAGGCCAGTTCCGCCGGGGCGATCCCGGCCTGGGCACAGGCCTGCTCGGCCACCCCCATCGCCAGACGGATCAGCGGGGTGGTGCGACGGCGCTCATTGGCCGGCAACAGGGTCGGCGAGGGCACGCTCAGCGCACCACCCGGCCAGGGCTGTTCGCCACGTAGACAGGGCAGCGCCTGCGCCCAGTCATCCAGCCCCGGGGCCGCCAGCCCCAGCCCCATCACCGTGGCCTGTATCATCCGGCCCTCCCGAGGATCAGGCTGGCGTTGCTGCCGCCAAAGCCGAAGGAATTGCTCATCACCGTCTGCAGCGACTGTTCGCGCGGGTGCAGCAATACCCCCGCGTCCAGGCCCGGCTCGATGCTGCGGGTGTTCAGGGTCTGCGGCATGTAGCCGTGCTCCAGCGCCAGCGCGGCAAACACCGTCTCGGTGATCCCGGCCGCCCCCAGGGTATGGCCGGTCCAGCCCTTGGTGGAACTGCAGGGGGTATTGTTACCGAACACCCGCAACACCGCACGGTCCTCGGCACGGTCATTGGAGGGGGTGGAGGTGCCGTGCAGATTGATGTAGTCGATTGCGCTTGCCTCAAGTCCGGCGCGCGCCAACGCCTGTTGCATCGCTGCCACCGCACCATCCCCTTCGGGATGCGGGGTGGACATATGCCAGGCATCACTGCTCTCGCCATAGCCGAGCAGACGCGGCCCCTGCCCAGCCTCGCCGCTGCGCTGCAGGATCGCAAAGCCTGCCCCCTCACCGATGTTGATGCCATTGCGCTGTGCATCCCAGGGACGGCAAGGTTCGGCCGAGATCAGCTCCAGCGAATTGAAACCATACAGGGTACTCTGACAGAGGCTGTCCACCCCGCCGACCACCGCCGCATCGCATAGCCCGGCGGCGATATGGCGCTCGGCGGCGGCGAACACCTTGAGGCTGGAGGAGCAGGCGGTGGAGATCAGCTGCACCGGCCCGCACAGGCCAAGATATTGACGGCAGAAATCGGCCAGCGAGAAGGGGCCCTGGGTCTGGCGATAGCGATAGCCCGCGGGTAAGCAGCCCTGGGCATCGCGCCGGGCGAAGGCGCTCTCGGTCTCCTCGATCCCGGAGGTGCTGGTGCCCAGAAACAGGCCGATACGCGCGGCACCGAGGCGCTCCCGCAACACCGCCACCGCCTGTTCGAAGCCATCCTGTTGTAGGCCCAGCAGCGCGAGGCGGTTATTGCGGCAGTCGTAGTCGGCCAGCGCCGGGGGCAGGCACACCGCCTCCAGACCTTCGACCCGACCGATCCAGGTCTGCAGCGGACGCCCCGACAGGACCGGGGCATAGTCGAGCGGCCGCAACCCGGAACGCCCCTCACGCAGCGCCTGCCAAGAGGCGGCCAGACCATGACCCAGGGCATTGCTGACGGTGTAGTGGCTGAGACGGAGCGCTTGCACGGGCATTATGCCTTGTTGGGTGGATCCACACCGGCCGGGGTAAGCAGCCAGGCGAACAGAAAACTGGTCAGGATCCCCACGCTCACGGTCAGGCCGATGGCCTGCAGCACTGGCAGGGATGAAAGCGCGAGGATAACAAAAACCGCCATGCTGGATATAGCACAGAGTCGCAGCGCATGGCCGGTACGCCGTCGCTGTTGGCGATTCCCGCCATGCTGGAAGAACAGGCTGTAGTCGAGACCGATCCCCAGCACCAGCAGCAACGCCACCAGGTGAAACACCGACAGCAGCTGGCCCATCAGGTGCAGCAAGGCCAGGGTGACCAGCAGCGCGCTCAATACCGGCAACAGAACCGGCAGGGCCTGGCGCAAGCCAGCCAGTCCCCACCATAGCAACAACCCGATCAGCAGCGCGCCCCCACCCAGCCAGCTCAATGCGGCGCGCTGGAAAGTCAGCATCATCGCGCTGGTATCGCGGGCCAGATCCAGATAATGGAGATCCCCGTCGCTGTTGGTGGCCACCCAGTCGGCCAGGGCCTGCCCATCCTGCAGGCCATGCAGGCGCAGCAGTGCCCACCACTGCCCGTCGCGCTCAAACAACAGCGGCGCCAGGCGCGCCGCCAACAGGCTATCGGGCAGCAGCGTCTCCAGCATGGCCGGCTGCAGCGGTGCCAGTTCATGACTATGCCTCAGCGCCTCGACAAAATCGGCAAATACCCCCTGGCGAAACGGTAAGCCCTGCTGGGCCTCATCCAGGGCCGCCTGCAGCGCCAACGGGTCCGGCAGGGCCTGCTGGCGCTGGCGCTGGCGACGCTCGCTGGGTAGCAGCGCGGTGGCCAGTTCAACATCCTGGATCAGCCCCGCCTGCTGCCAGGCCTGCAACTGCGGCAGCAAGTCCTCACTACGCTGCAAGACCACCTCGGCGCTGTCGCCCCGGATCGCCAGCATCTGCCCCAGCTCGGCCAGGCCCAGGGCCTGTCGCAACGCCGTTTCCTGCTGGCGAAGCGGTTCGGGGATGGGGCTGAGGGCAGCCAACTCGCTTTGCCAGATCGGTCGCGGGCTGGTCAGCAACACCAGCAGGGACAGACCCGCCAGGCCCAGCAACAGGGCAATCCGCACGCGCATCCGCCAGGCCGGTGGCACCGGCAAGGCGGCCCGCTGGCTCTCGCGGCCCTGCCAGATCCGCGGCAGCGCCGCCGGTAGCACCAGCCAGGTCACCAGTGCCGCCACCAGCAGACCACTGGCGGCAAACGCCCCCAGTTGCACCAGGCCGGGAAAGCCGCTGGCGATCATCGCCAGGTAACCGGCGGCGGTACTCAGCACCCCCAGGCGCAGGCGTGGCCAGACCACGGCCAGGGCCTCACTGGGACGGCTGCCAGGGCGCAGCTGACTGAACAGATGCAAGGGATAGTCCAGCGCCACCCCGAGCAGGGTGATACCAAAGGCCAAGGTGATGCCATGGACCTGGCCGAACAGGGTCTGGGTGACCCACAAGCCGCCCAGCACCGCCGAGCCCAAGGGCAAGGCCGCCAGCAGCCATAGCCTTGGCGAGCGCCAGGCCCACAGCAGGATCAGCGCCACCAGCAGCGTGGCCAGCAGACTCAGCCACTGGGCCTCGCTGCGGATGGTATCGCGACTGGTCACCGCCAGGGGCGCCGCACCACCGATGCTGAGACTGGCCCCGGCACTACCCGGCAGGGCGGCAAAATGGCTCTCAATCAGCGTCAGGTTGGCCGCCTGGGCGTCCAGCTCCATGCCAGCGGCGCGACTACGCAGCAGCAGCAGCGCACGGCCATCATCGCCAAACCAGACCCCGTGCCGCCGTACCGGCCCCGCCTCGCCCTGCCAGGCCTGCAACCATTGCTGAAACTGGGCGGTGGGATCGCTGGCCAGGGTCTGGCGCAGCAGCGGCCCCAACGGCGAGGCCAGTTCCTCCAGACGCCATTGCAAGGACTGGTGCAGGCTGGCCGCGTCCATCTCGGGTAGCTCACTGAGCAGATAGCGATAGACAAACCAGGCCTGTTGTTCTTCCTCGGGCAACGGCTGGGGACGATTAAGGACTTGCACAAAGGCGGACTCCCCCGCCAGGGACTCGGCCAGCCTTTGGCTGAGCGCGGCGGCCGTGGCCTCGGACTCGGCCCGGATCGCCAGCAACCACAGACGTGCCGCCGCCCCCTGTTGCAGCTCGTCCAGCACCAGCTGTTGCTGCGGACTGGCGGCCGGGGGCAGGAAGAACTGCATGTCGCTATCCAGCTGCAGGCCGCGCTGCAGGGCAAACACCACCAGCAACACCAGCAACAACCAGCCGCCCAGGCTGAGCCAGCGCTTACTCAGCATGGCCATGCAACAGTTCGGTAATGGTCAGATCGCCACTGCGCTCCTCGGTTTCGATGCGGTGAATCTTCGCCCCACTGCCGTGAATACGCAGCTCGAACAACACCCGGGCCACCTCGCGCTGGCGCGGGCGCAGGCGCAGCTGCCAGTCCTCGTGCCCACCCTCCAGTTGCAGCGTAAATTGCGCCTCCAGTGCGGCCCGATCCCCGGCCAGGGTGGCACGCAGCGCGGTGGCCATCGCCATCAATAAGGGATGGCTGTCCAGCGCCAGCTCATGCAGGCGTTCACCCCGCTGCACCCGCAGCTGATCCCCTTCGATCACAAAACTGCCCGCAGCGCCGCGCTCGATGGTCTTTTGCAGGTAATCCGGGGCGCGATAACGCAAGGTCCCCTCACTGTGTAGCGGCACCCCAAGCAGGGCATCGTGGCGCTGTTCCGTATAACGCAGCTCGCTGTGCTGCTGGACGGCCAATTCAGCCAGCAATACATTCAGCGGACTGGCCTGCAGCGTCATGCTGCAGAACAGCAAGGCCCACACCAGTAGTCGGCGACTAGGTTTTCGATTGCCAGTAATCATAGAAATTGAACCAGTTGTACGGGCTTTGTCGGGCATGGTATTCCAGGCGCTCGGCATACTGCTGGGTCCACTGCTGGATCATCGCCTCCCGTTCGTGGCGGCCCAGCGCCGGCGGGGTGGGCAAGGCCTCGACGAACAGCTCATAGCGATTGCCGCCCTGGTAGAGCCCCAGGATCATCAGCACCGGCACCTGCAGGATGCTGGCCAGCACCGCCGGACCCGCCGGAAACACCGTTTCTTCCCCAAGAAAACCGCAATGGGTCTGTTTTTCACTCTCGGCCACCCGATCCCCGAGCATCCCCACCGTCAGGCCCTGCTGCAGGGCCTCATGCACCGCGATCAGCGCATCGGGCCGCCCCAGCGGGATCACCGAGGCGGCCACTTCTGGATTGAGGCGATTGAACAGGCCGGTGAGATACTGATTATGGTCCTGGTACATCAACACCTTCATCGGGGTATGAAACTGCTGGATCGCCAACGCCCTCAACACCTCGAAGCTGCCCATGTGCGCCCCCACCACCAGTGCCCCGCGACCCTGTGCGAGCATCTGCGCCAGCACCTCCAGGCCGTGATAGCGAAATTCGAAATGCTGGAATTGGCCGGTCAGGAAATAGACCCGATCGAGGATGGTGGCGGCAAAACAATGGATGTGCCGGGCCACCTGCCACCAGCGCGCAGGCCGCCCGTGGATGCGCTGCAGGTAATCCCGTGAGGCACGCCGGGCATGGCCGGCGGTGAGCAGGAAATAGCCGGTGATCGGCCACAGCAACAGGCGCGCCACCGGGCGGCCGATGTGTTGGGCCACCCACAGGATGATGCCGATCATCAGCGGGGAGCCGCGCTCGCGTTGCTGAAACCAGGCCTTGCTCATGGGGCCTCGGTAGCCGCTGCCAGCAACAAGCGCCCCTGGGCCAGGCGCTGCTCGCCACGGCGGCAGGAAAATTCCACCGAGACCTGATCGGGCCGCAGGCCGAGCTGAATGGAAAACGACTCCCCCGGCAGCAACGCTGCGACAAACTTGGCGCTGGCAAGCCCGGCCAGTGTCCGTCCCGGCAGGTATTGCGTCAGGGCCTGGCAGACCTGATCGAGGATCACCACCCCCGGCACCAGCGGCTGGCCCGGAAAGTGGCCCGGCAGGCTGGGGTGCTCCGCGGGGATCGCCGCTTCAAGAATAAAAACATCAGACATGCCGGATCACTTCAGACTGGCGATAAAGCCGCATAGTACCTCACGGTGCAGCTTGCCGGTGGGATTGCGGGGTAATTTCTCCACCAGATGCAGCGGGCGCGGCAGAAAGGCCGCATCGATACGCAGTTGCAAGGCATCAAGCACCGCCCGCGCAGTCATCCCGGGGGCCACCACCACCGCCTGCAGGCGGCTCGGCTCAGCCTCCTCCGGTGGCACAAAGCTGCCATCGACCACCCCCGGCACCGCCAGCAACTGGCGATTCAGATCCGCCAGCGAGGCGCGCTTGCCGGCGATCTTGATCAAATCTCTCTCGCGGCCAAGCAACCGAAAACAGCCATCGGGCGTTTGCGCCAGGCGATCATTCAGTCGTACCGGGGCAGCCAGGTGGCCACCACTGACTCGCCAAGCCGCATCCCCATCCGCCTGCAAGACCAGGCCCGCATGCAATTGCCAGGCCTGCCCCTCGGCGGTGCGCCGCGTGGCGATGGCACCGGTCTCGCTACTGCCGTAGATCTCGTGCAGCGGGCAGCCAAACCACTGTTCCAGCTGCGTCGCCAGATCCGGGTCCAGCGGAGCGGTGGCCGAGACGATCCCGGCCAGCGGCGGCCAGACCATCTCCGCGCGCAGACAGCTGCGCAGGTGCAAGGGGGTGCTGATCAGCCAGCGCGGCTCAGGCAGGATACTCAGGGCATGCTGCAGATCGGCCGGGAAAAACGGCCGCCCGGCCTCCACCGCCAGACCACTGAGCAGGGGCAGCAACACCGACAACTCCAGGCCATACATGTGCTGCGCCGGCACCGTGGCCAGCAGGGTGCCATCGGCCTCGTGCAGCCCCAGCGCGGCAAGATTCAGCATCGCCCCCTGGTACAGCTCGGCCCAGGATTTGTGGTTGGGTTGACTATGGCCGGTGCTACCCGAGGTAAACACCGTCGCCACCGTCTGGTCGGCGGGGATCAGCGGGGCCGACGGCGCATCGGAGATGCTCGGCAATGTATCCGGACTCACCGTGAGCTGGACAAAGGCCATCCCCGCCAGCGGGGCATCGACCAGGGCATAGCTGCCCGGATGGGCCTCGGCCAGCATTGCCAAGGTGTGGGGGGCGCGATCCGGCGGCAGCAGATTGACCTGACCGCGCAGCGCCAGTGCCACAAAGGCCAGCAGGAAATGATAGCGGTCCTCGCAAAGATTGATCGCCGCCCCGGCCTCGGGCAGGCGCGCTGCCAGTTGCCGGGCCTGGGCCAAAAAGCGGGCGCGACTGATCGCCTGGCCCTGGCGCCAGATAAACGGGGCATCGCTATCGTGGTGCCGCAGCAGCGGCAGAAGCTCACTCTTCATAGGCGATGCAGGCGGATGCGGCTCAGGCCGCGAAAGAACTGCACCGCGCCGATGCGATCCTCGGCGGGCAAAAACAGGCCACGCAGGGCGAACTCGATCAGCAGTACCGCGCCCAGGATCAGATAATTGAGAACGTTGGCAAACAGCGACCACAGCGCCGGACTGGCGCAACAGCTCAGCCACAGCACCTCCAGCAGCAACAGGCTAAGCACCCCCACCCAGACCCAGGTCACCGCGCGGGTATACTGCAACAGACGGGGACTCAGTTGGGGGTGCATCAGCGCCGCGATGCGGGTCACCAGTGGGCGTTCACCCGGCAGCAGGCTACGGGCAAACAGCCACCACAGCACCAGCAGCATCGCCAGCGGCGGCAGATAGAATAGTTGCGCAGTCTGCAGCGGACTAAGCCACCACAACAGTCCCAGCGCCAGGCACAGCCCCAGCCCCAGCAGGGCCGCACGATAGCGGCGCGCCAGCAGGGGCGGCAGCAACAGCAGGGCAAACAGCAACAGCAGCGCGGGTAGTGGCTGGCCTTGCAGAACCCCCCAATGCACCGCCACGGGGTAGGCCAGTAACAGCAGCAGCGTCAGTGACGCGGCGGTGTGGGACTCATGCGGCACGGTGCTGGGCGACGTGGACGCTCAGGGCCCGCAGCGAGGCAAAGATCTCGGCATTGCTTTGGTCATCGGAACGCAGCTGGAAGCCGTATTGACGGGAGATGGCCAGTGCCAGCTCCAGGGCATCGATGGAATCCAGACCCAGGCCATCACGAAACAGCGCCGCCTCGGGATCGATATCCGCCACGCTGATCTCTTCCAGGTTCAGTGCGTCGATAATCAGTTGCCCCACTTCTTGTTCCAATGCCGATAATTCAGCCATGCCTTTTCCCTATTCTATTATCTGTCCACCAAACCGGGCGGTATTATAGCGACTTGTGCGCCGGATAAAACCTCAGCCTCACTACCATCCCCCACCGCAGCGGGACATAAAACCGCAAAGAAATGATCTCGCAACGCCGCCAAGAATGCCAAGAGACTGGGAGCCCAGCCGCTCCTACAGGGGCGATTGCTTTGGTAGGAGCGGCTCTGCCGCGAACGCAGGGATGCGCAGAAGTGACCAAGCCAAAATACCGCCCATCCATCCTTTCTTGGCGTGCTTGGCGTCTTGGCGAGATCATTGCTTTGTGGCTTTGTGCGCCACTGGAAAGACGAAAATCGTGACCAACAGTCCCTGGATACTAGCGCGCCCACAGCAAATAAAGCTGCACCAGGATCACCAGGAACATCGTCGCCAGCACCACCATAAAGGTAGAGTTGTTCTGTTCCAGGCGACGGTAGACCGCGCCCAGGTCCTGACGCTGACGGATCACCGTGGCCTGCAGTTCCTGGCTTTTCAGTACCAGTTCCTTGTATTGATTATCCAGCTTGAGACGCTCTTCGCCATAGCTGGCCAGTTTTTGCTGACAGGCCTCCAGATCGGCCGGGTCACATCCCGTCTCGGGCTGTGGTGCCGAATCACCGAGGACCACCCAGCCCGGTTCTTCGCCCTTGGTGACATGACGCAAGGCGTCTTCCAGGGCACGCAGCTCGGCATAAAAAAACGGTGTTTTTTCCCTATCATCCCAGAGACGCTTTTGTTTGATCTCCAGCTCTTCCTGCAGGATCGCCGCCTGCTTGCGGATGGCACTGCGGTAGCTGTCAAAGTAATGGGCAGCATCCCTGGCATCAAATTGTCCGACCCGATCTGACATGCATATTCTCCTGACGCTTTTGCGTAGTCTTGCCAGCTTATCGGCCGCACCAGAGAAATCCTGAGCGCCAGGGCACTGCCATTATTCTGCGTGCGAATGTTTAGCGCTGCCGCCCCCTCGTTGAGAAGGGCAAAGATGAAAGCAAAACCTGCCTCGCGCAGCGACGCTGGGGCGCAAAGAGGGGAAAGCGGGTAAGCCATGATCGATGCAACAGTTCGAAGCTCGACCGACGCATCCAATATTCCTCGTGGGTCCTCTGCATCTTTGCGTCCCTTCGCGAGATCGACTTAATGGGCATATGGTATGAATCAATGCGAGCTGTCCTCTACTCTTCGAAGTAGGTATAGCCCTTCAGCCCCTGCGCCAGGGTATCGAGAAAATCCTGCTGGGTGGCGGCATCCAGATTACTGCGCGCGATCTTTTCGCGGTAGGCCTGCATCAGGGTTTCCGGTTCGAAGTGTACATAGCGCAGCAGGTCATCGACGGTATCGCCATATTCCGGGCCTTCCAGTCGCCAATGGCTGTCGCGATCCTGCACCACATTGACCGAGTCGGTATCGCCAAACAGGTTGTGCATGTCGCCAAGGATCTCCTGATAGGCACCGACCAGGAAAAAGCCCAGCAGATAGGGTTCGCCCTCGCGCAACTCATGCACCTGCAGGCTGCTTTCGATGCCCTGGTTGTCCACATAGCGATCGATGCAGCCATCCGAATCGCAGGTCAGGTCCTGCAACAGGGCACGGCGCAGCGGTCGTTCGTCAAGACGTTGCAGTGGCACGATGGGGAAGATTTGATCGATGCCCCACACATCCGGCATGGACTGAAACAGCGAGAAATTGCAGAACAGCTTGTCGGCCAGCTTCTCGTTCAGCTCGTCGATGGCCTCGCGATGGGCGCGCAGCTCTGGCTGCAACAGCCCCAGCACCCGCAGGCAAATGGCGTAATACAGCTCCTCGGCACGGGCGCGCTGCTGCAGGCTGAGTACGCCGTGTACATACATCGCGTGGGCCTCACCGATCCAGTGCACCGCATCGTGGTAGATCTCCAGTGCCGAACGCTTGCTCAACGCATCAAAAGCCTGCCACAGGTCATGCAGGATGCGCGGCTCGCTGTCGATGGGGGGCTGCATCGCCTGCTGCACCGGGGCGCGCTCGATGTCCATCACATTGGTCACCAGCACCGCGTGGTGGGCGGTCAGGGCACGACCGGATTCGGAGATGATGTCCGGATGGGCCAGTTGTTGCTCGCGGCACACCTCCTTGAGGGTGTGGATGATGTTATGGGCGTATTCGTTGATGCTGTAATTCATCGAACAGTCGCTGCGCGAATGGGTGCCCTCGTAGTCGATGGCCAGACCGCCGCCCACGTCGATAATCGTCAGCGGCACCCCGAGTGCGCACAGCTCGGCATAAAAACGTGCCACCTCGCGCGCGCCGCGCTGGATGTCGCGGATATTCGCCACCTGCGATCCCAGATGGAAGTGCAGCATCTTCAGGGTGTCCAGCAGCCCATGCTGGCGCAGCCATTCCACCGCATGCAGTACCTGCGAGGCCGACAGCCCGAACTTGGATTTTTCGCCGCCGCTGTTTTGCCACTTGCCACTGCCCAACGAGGCCAGGCGCACCCGCAGCCCCAGCAGCGGGGCAATCCCCAGGGCACGGGACTCCTCCAGCACCAGTTGCAGCTCGGAGAGCTTTTCCACCACGATACAGACCCGGTGCCCCAGCGCCTTGCCGATCAGCGCCAGACGGATGTATTCACGATCCTTGTAGCCATTACAGACCACCATCCCGCCATGGGGCAGCATCCCCAGCACCGCCATCAGCTCCGGCTTGCTGCCCGCCTCCAGGCCGATCTTGTCATCGCCCCGGTGCAGGATCTGCTCGACCACGCTGTGCTGCTGGTTGACCTTGATCGGATAGACCGCGGTGTAACCGCCCTGGTAATCCTCCTTGCCCATCTCCTGGTCAAAGGCGCTGATCAGGCTGTCCACCCGGTCGTGCAGGATGCCGTTAAAACGCAACAGCAGCGGCAGACGCAGCCCTTGTTGATGGGCCTGATCGATCAGCGACAACAGCTCGATGCCACTGGCCCGATCACGGTGCGGATAGACGCTCAAACGACCTTGCTCATTGATGTCGTAATAGCCGCCACCCCAGTAGGGGATGTTATAGGCAGCACGCGCCTGCTCGATACTCCAGTCCGTCATGGCCTGACCTTGTGATAAGTGGATGCCCGGATTATCGGCGATCAATGCAGGCATTGGAATGCCTGCCCCTCCTGCCAGGCAAGTTCGCGCCTCCGTACAGGGAAAAGGGCCACCTAGCCTGGCAAAACAAACGTTCTCTTTTTGTTCTCCTTCGTGTTAGCATGGAGAACAATTGGAGAACAAAGAACCCCCATGACCCTGACACGCCGCCAACAGGCCATCTACGATTATCTGCGCGAACATGCCGAGCGGTTTACCCATCCGCCGACCCATGACGAGCTGTGCCGTGCCCTGGGCCTAAGTTCACGCGGCTCACTGCACAAGCACATCCAGGCTTTGGTCGAGGCCGGCCTGGTCGTCGCACAACAGGGTCGCCAGGGGATCCGCCTGGTCGAGTGGGAACAGCAGGACACCGGTATCCCCCATCTTGGCACCATCGCCGCCGGGCGTCCCATCCAGGCACTGCCACAGCCGGCGTTTCTGCCGGTGCCCGAATTCCTGCTAAGCCGTCATCCCTGCTACGCACTCACGGTAAAAGGCGAATCAATGATTGAGGTCGGCATTATGGATGGCGATCTGGTGATCATCGAACCGCGCGACACCGCCCGCAACGGCGAGATCGTGGTGGCACTGATCAACAACGAGGAGGCCACCCTCAAACGCCTGCAAAATCACCACGACGGCAGCGTCAGCCTGATCGCCGAAAACCGCAACATGGCACCGCTGCGTTACCCCGCCGAACAGGTACAGATCCAGGGTGTGCTGGTCAGCCTGCTGCGGCGCTACCAGCCATGAGCCGTGCCCATGGACACATCATTAATACGCAACACCCCATCAACCAGGAACCCAGAGGATATGAACAATGGCTGTAATTGCAATGTGGAAATGCGACCGGGACGGTGCCATGTTTGACGACAAAAAGGCCGCCGATGCGCACGACAAGATGCTGGAACTGGGCGAAGTATTCACCCGCCTGCTCGAACAGGTCATCCCCGAGGTAGACGGCAACAAGGCCGAGGAATTCGGCCTGCTGATGGCGCGCCACAAGGAACAGGTGATCCTCGCCTGCAAGGGCAAGATCGACGCCCTGGACGAGGTGCTCAACACCCCCAATAACGTCGCCACACTGGAAACGGCGGAGCATCGATAGCAAGCACCCGCCAGACTCCGAGACCGTTCCAGCGACATCTCGCCGGGGGCCGTGAGGGGGCCGGCCGGGTTGTCACGCGCTGGTCCTGATGCAAATGCCTTCATCACTGGACGCCCCCGGACATCAAGGGTATCTTTGCCGCATTCAAACCCATTGGAGCCCAAGCCCATGTTGCCACAGGATCAAAACTGGTACAGCGAGGTCGGTGAAGAAACCGGTCACGCCTTCTCCCTGCGCCTCACCGGAGCAGGCAAGCTGCACGAGGAACAGACCGAATTCCAGAAGATCGAGGTGTTCGACACCGAGACCTTCGGCAAGCTGATGACCATCGACGGCCTGGTGATGCTCACCACCCGCGACAACTTCCTCTACCATGAGATGATGTCCCACCCGGTGCTGTTCACCCATCCCAAGCCCAAGCGGGTATTGATTATTGGCGGCGGCGACTGCGGCACCCTGCGCGAAGTGTTGCGCCATCCCGGTGTCGAGCTGGCCCAGCAGGTGGATATCGACGAGGGCGTTACCCGCGCCTCACTCCAGTACTTTCCCGAACTGTGTGAATCCAACGACGATCCCCGCGCCGGACTCTACTTTCAGGATGGCCTGAAGTGGATCAAGGAGGCCGAGGCCGGTTACTACGATGTGATCATCGTCGACTCCACCGACCCCATCGGCCCCGCCGAGGGCCTGTTCGGCGAGGCCTTCTTCCGCGACTGCGTGCGTGCCCTGGCCGACGACGGCATCCTGGTCCAGCAGAGCGAATCCCCGCTGCTGCACATCGAACTGCTCCAAGACATCCACCGCTACATGCGCAAGGCCGGTTTCAACGCCACCCAGACCCTGCACTTCCCCCAGCCGGTCTACCCCTCCGGCTGGTGGAGCTGCACCATGGCCAGCAAGCAGGCCTTCAACGGCTTCCGCCAGGCCGACGCCGCCGCCCGTCCGTTCAAGACCCTGTACTACTCACCCGAGGTACACCAGGGCGCGCTGGCATTGCCGCCCTATGTGCAAGAGGCCTTGCAGGTATAATCAGCCACCCCACCCTGCACAGGGGTGATTGCGCCCGGAATGCTGCAAACAAGATCCGCAGCATTCCGGCATAGGAGCGGCCCTGCCGCGAACCTCGAAGCCAGAAAGACACTTCACCGTTACACTCGCAAAGAAACCACAAAGCCAGCCCGGGACTTGGCCCAGACAGCGGATCCCCTCACTCCCGCCAATACGTCGGCCTGTCCAGGGCCTGCGCACAGCGCAGCTTTCCGGTATAACTCTCCGGCAAGGCATCATCCAGGCGCAGCTCCATCCAGGCATCGGCGTTCTTCTCCCCGATAAGATAGGGCGCTGGAAATACGCGGGTGGCCCAGGGTGAACACCATACTCACACCCGCCGCTCTGAGCTGTGCCAAGCCCTCTTCGACCAGGCGCGAGCCAATTCCCTGCTGCTGGTGATCCGGCAATACCGCCAGCGGTGCCAACAAGGATAGCCCCCTGCGTCATCGTCGGCTCCAGGCTTACCGCCGTAAACAATACATGTCCCAGCGCCGCACCATCCTCTTCGGCAATCAGAGGGAGACAGGGTTGGGCCGTCGGATCGGTAGTCAAGAACACCGGCATCCTGCTGCTCACCGTAACACCGTCGAGTTCAAGCGCGACTGGACCTTCATCGGGGTCAACGCCAGTTTTAACATCGCCCTGGAACCGGCGGTCTACGGCCTGCCCTTCCAGCCGGTGCCAGCCGTGCTGCGCGAGGGCGAACCGGTCAAAGTCCCCATCGCAGGACGCATCCACGAGGCGCTGGATATCTTCTATCGCAACGTGGCGAACACCCCGCTAGCGGAAGACGACACCCTGGCCCGGATCAACGCCGGTGCCTACTCCAGCTCGATGGCGTCGAACCACTGCATGCGCGGGGAGTACAAGGAGTTTTTGCTTTACTAGCGACTGTGCGAACAGACCAAAAAAAGATTTCACCGCAGACGACTACAGGACGTAGTCGATTGGTGATGTCGGGAACATATCGCCCAGACGTAAAGACGCAGAGGTTTATAGTGCTGTGTTTGTATCACATAGGCGACCAAATACGCTCGACTATCTTTGACGGCTCCCTTATCCGGGTACCGAACAGACTCTATATGCAATTTTACCGTTAGTCCTCTGCGCCTGGCGACATGTTCCCTACACCGCCAACCGACTATTTCATGTAGTCGGCGGAATGAATACTCAAAGAAAGGAAGAGCGAGCAGTTATTTCGGGAGAAATCAGACCTTCTTGAGAACACTGACTGCATACAACAAAATCACCGCACCAATGGTCGCCATGATGATCGCAGCCAGGAATCCCCCAGAGGCAATACCGAGAAGACCGAACAAAAAACTGCCCAGCACTGCGCCCAGGATCCCCACCACAATATTACCAATCAGACCAAAACCACTTCCCTTGATCATCAGACCAGCCAGCCAACCAGCCAGTGCTCCGATCAACAAAATCACGAACAGGCTCTCGATTCCCATCGTATACTCAACCTATTTTTTGACGGAAAGGTAAATGCCCACAACAAGGCTGGCAGCACCCATGATGTAATAGGTCATCACCCTATCGGTGTGCGCACCCGTCACGGCCTGAGTGATCTGCGACCCAACCGAGCCCGACAGCTGATAGCCCCATATCGCAAGCCCGGCGCCGACAATCATCAGAACGAGACCGAGGATATTCATTGTGCTTACTGACCGCCTAGCCATGACGAACTCCTGCTGTTAGAGG
>JACUTZ010000032.1 GCA_014859545.1 Gammaproteobacteria bacterium | reverse complement strand
GGGGTGAGGGGTGAGGGGTGAGGAAGGACTCAGCGAACACGACACTTTGCGATCTTCGCGTCCTTTGCGGTTAATGCTTTTGGGCAAGGGGCAAGGGGCAAGGGGCAAGGAATGGCATTCTTGCGCAGGGACGCAAAGGCGCAGAGGAAAAACGAGGGATGGCCATGACCGGGAACTCTCCGCCGTGACTCGGGCCACCCACTCAGCACTCAGCACTCAGCACTCAGCACTCAGCACTTATGTACTGCGCCTCTGCGCGAGATCGTTTTTTTGATGCCAGGATGCGTAGGAGCGGCTTGGCCGCGATTCGCAACCCAGCCCGGTGCGTTCGCGGCAGAGCCGCTCCTACCAAACCAACTGCCCCCCCCTTGGCTTGGCCGGTGTTGCCCGGTATAGTGGCCGCTTCGACCCGAACCTGTCGTGGGAGAGTGTGGCCAAGGCCACCGCCGAAGGCGCAACCGCCCGGAATCGCTCAGGCCCCAGGACCCGGCAGGCGGTCGACTCTGGAGAGAGGCTGGCGCATCGCGCGTGACAGTCCGCCGAAGGGGGAAAGCTCTCAGGCGCCATGACAGAGGGGCAACCAGGCCGTCAGTGAACGACGGTCGCCCTATACCCATGCCCAGAGCCGATTGCCGATGACCTCATCCCTCGCTTCCATCCCGGTCTTTGACCATTCTGCCGAGCCCAATGTGGCGCGCATGCCCCCCTGGGTGCGCCAGTCCCTGGCACAGGATGTCTACGCCGATACCGCCCAATTACTGCACCGCCAGCGTCTAACCACGGTCTGCGAGGAGGCTCGCTGCCCCAATCGCGGCGAATGCTGGGGCCGTGGCACCGCCACCCTGATGCTGCTGGGCGACACCTGTACCCGCGCCTGCGCCTTTTGTGCGGTCAAGACCGGCCGCCCCGGTAGCGTGGACCTGGACGAACCGCGTCGAGTGGTCGAGGCCATTCGCCAGATGGACCTGAACTACGTGGTGCTGACCTCGGTCAATCGCGATGACCTGCCAGACGGCGGCAGTGGCATTTATGCCGAGGTGTTGCGCGGTCTGCGTGCGGCCCTGCCAAACCTGGGCCTGGAGGTGCTGACCCCGGATTTTCGCCAGCTGCAGGAGCAGGCCATCGCGGCGCTGTGTGCTGCCCTGGGTGAGCAGGGGCAAATGGTCTGGGGGCATAATATGGAGACCGTGCCGCGTCTCTACCGCGAGGCCCGCAAGGGCGCGCGCTACGAGCGCTCTCTGCGTCTGCTGGAGCTGGCGGCTGTCCAGCCAGGCATCGAAACCAAGTCCGCGCTGATGCTGGGCCTGGGCGAGCGCGAGGAGGAGGTGCTGGCGGTGCTCGCCGATCTGCGCGCCGTCGGGGTGCAGCGCCTGGCGCTGGGGCAGTATCTGCGCCCAAGCCGTTATCACCTGCCGGTGCGCGCCTATATCAGCCCGCAACAATTTGAACACTATGCCCAGGCGGCCCACGAGATGGGCTTTTCCTGGGTCAAGGCTGGCGCGATGGTGCGCAGCTCCTACCACGCCGAGGAATAGTTTTTATGCGTATGCCAAACCGTACCCCCCTGTATGCTGCCCACGTCGCCCATGGCGCCAAGATGGTGGACTTTGCCGGCTGGGAGATGCCGATCCACTACGGCTCGCAGCTGGAGGAGCACCATCAGGTGCGTCGTGCTGCCGGGATGTTCGATGTCTCGCACATGGCGGTGGTGGATCTGCATGGTTCCAAGACCCGCGATTTTCTGCGCTACATGCTGGCCAATGACGTGGCCAAGCTGGACGGTAAACCGGGCAAGGCGATCTATAGCTGCATGCTCAATGAGCGTGGCGGGGTGATCGACGACCTGATCGTCTACCACATGGACAATGTCTGGTACCGGGTGGTAGTCAATGCCGGTAACCGCGAACGGGACCTGGCCTGGTTGCTGCGCCATGCATCCTCCTTCGATGTGGAAGTGGCACTGCGCGACGACCTGGCGATGATCGCGGTGCAGGGGCCGCAGGCGCGCGACAAGGTCCATGCCCTGCTGCGCCATGGTGTCGAACAGGCCAAGGCTTTGGAGCGTTTCAGCGCGCTAGAGCTGGGGGAGCTGTTCATTGCCCGCACCGGCTATACCGGTGAGGATGGTTATGAGATCATCATGCCGCTGGAGGAGGTTGAGGACTGGTGGCAGTCCCTGCACGAGGCCGGGGTGCGTCCCTGTGGCCTGGGTGCGCGTGACACCCTGCGTCTGGAGGCCGGCATGAACCTGCATGGCCATGAGATGAATGAGGACACCTCGCCGCTGATCTCCGGTCTGGCCTGGACCATCGCCTGGGAGCCGGCCGACCGGCAGTTTCTGGGGCGCAAGCCGATCGACGAGGAACGTGCCCGTGGCCCCAGCCAGCAATTGATTGGCCTGGTGCTGGAGGACAAGGGCGTGTTGCGTGCCGGGCAGAAGGTCGTGATCGAGGGCGATGGCGAGGGCATCACCACCAGCGGCAGTTTTTCCCCGACCATGGGTGGCGCAATCGCCCTGGCACGGGTGCCGCGTTCCGAGGCCACCCATTGCCAGGTCGATATCCGGGGCAAGTTGCTCAAGGCGCGCATCGTCAAGCCGCCCTTTGTGCGCAATGGCAAGGTTGTGGTTTAAAAGAGATTCACCGCAAAGACGCAAAGTGCGCAAAGAAAACCTTGATGGTGATTGCCTGTGAGTGTGTATGGCTTTGCGAGCGGGCCTTTGCGGGAAAACATATTTCCAAATTCATTCAGGAGAGAACAATGAGCAACATCCCCAGTGATCTGAAGTACAGCAAGTCCCATGAATGGGTGCGCCGCGAGGCCGATGGCAGTATCACCGTGGGCATCAGTGATCACGCCCAGGAATTGCTGGGCGACATGGTGTTTGTCGAGTTGCCGGAAGTGGGCCGCCAGCTGGCCGCCGGCGAGGAGTGCGCGGTGGTCGAGTCGGTCAAGGCCGCCTCCGATGTCTATGCCCCGCTGGCCGGTGAAGTGCTCGAGGTTAACCGTGCGCTGGAAGACAGCCCCGAGATCGTCAACCAGGCCCCCTATGGCGATGGCTGGTTGTACCGGATGCAGCCGGCCGATGTCAGTGCGCTCGATGCGCTGATGGACAGCGAGACTTACGCCACTCTGGTGGCCGCTGAGGCATAAGCGTAACCGCAAAGGACGCAAAGTTCGCAAAGGACCAAAGGCGTATTCAATCCTCAACACATGGCAGGGAACGTGGGCCATGAACAAGGTGCCTTGCAAGCGCGATTCAACAGTAAACGGCTTTGCGAACTTTGCGTCTGGGCGATATGTTCCCGACATCGCCAACCGACTACATCCATGTAGTCGTTTGCGGTGAAATTTTTTTGCATTAATTGCTATTTGAGAACCGGCCATGCCCTTTACACCCCATACCGAAGAAGATATTCAGGCGATGTTGACGGCGATCGGCGCCAGCGAGGTGGCCGATCTGTTTGACGAGATCCCGCCCAAGCTGCGTTGCGGCGGGCTGAGTGGTATCCCGGAGGGGATGAACGAAATGAGCGCCTTGCGGCTGATGCGTGAGCGCGCCGCCAAGGATGGCGAGCCACTGTGCTTCATCGGTGCCGGTGCCTACGAACATCATATCCCCGCGGCGGTCTGGCAGCTGGCCACCCGGGGTGAGTTCTATTCCGCCTACACCCCCTATCAGGCCGAGGCCAGTCAGGGCACCTTGCAGGTGGTATATGAATTCCAGAGCATGATCGCCGGGCTGTGTGGCCTGGAGGTTGCCAATGCCTCCCTGTACGACGGGGCCTCGGCGCTGGCCGAGGCGGTATTGATGGCGGTGCGCGCCAATCGCAAGTCCAAGAGCAAGCGCATCCTGATGCCGCTCAGTGTGCACCCGCGCTATCGCCAGGTGGTGCATGCCATCGTGCATCATCAGGGTATCGAGTTGATCGAACTGCCGCTGAGTAGCGACGGGCATACCGACCCGGCGGCACTGGCCGAGTGGGCCGGGCAGGACATCGCCGCACTGGTCATCCCCCAGCCCAATTTCTTTGGCGTGCTGGAAGAGGTCGATGCCCTGACCGATTGGGCCCATACCAACAATGCCCTGGCCATCGCCCTGGTCAATCCCACCGCGCTGGCGCTGCTCTCGGCCCCCGGCGAGTGGGGTGAGCTGGGGGTGGATATCGCCTGTGGCGAGGGCCAACCGCTGGGGGTGCCGCTGGCCTCGGGTGGTCCCTATGTGGGTTTCATGGCCTGTCGCATGAGTCATGTGCGCCAGATGCCGGGGCGCATCGTCGGGCGTACCGTGGACCTGGACGGCAAGCCCGGTTTCGCCCTGACCCTGCAGGCCCGCGAGCAGCATATCCGTCGCTCCAAGGCGACCTCGAACATCTGCACCAATCAGGGCCTGCTGGCCACTGCCGCCACCATCTATATGGCGATGATCGGCCCGCAGGGTCTGCAGCAGGTGGCCAGCAGTTGTCATGCCCATACCCGCCTGCTGCGCGACCGCCTCTGTGCCATCGAGGGAGTGGATCAGGTCTTTGCCCGACCCTTCTTTCACGAAGTGTTGTTGCGCCTGAATCAACCGGTGGCCGAGGTGCTGCGCGATCTGGCCGCCGAGGATATCCTGGGCGGCTACGATGTCAGTGCGGACTATCCGCAGCTGGGTAATGCCCTGCTGGTCTGCGCCACCGAGACGCGTGATGCCGGTGATATCGAACGCTATGCCGAACAGTTGGCGCGGATTATTTCCCGCACCGGCCAATAGCCCGGTGCAGGCCTGAAACGACAAGCGCCGTTAAGGCCAACGATAACATCCATGGAGGAAAGATGAACACACTGATCCTCATCACCCGTAATACCGTTTTTATCCTGGCCGGCCTGGTGCTGGTCGCCTGCGCCAGCGAGGAGGCGCCGCTTGCCCGCAGCGCCGAAACCGCCACCGCCGCACCGGCCGCCGCCGCTGTTGGCGAAAACCGCTTTGGCATGCAGATCGAACAACTGGCCGAGAATGTCTACGCGATCGTCTCACCGGCACGTACCTTCCCCAATGCCGAAAACCTGGGCTGGAACTCCAATGCCGCCTTTGTGGTGACCCGTGAAGGGGTGTTGATGATCGATACCGGCTCCTCGCTGGCCATCGGCGAGGCCCTGCGTGAGATGGTGCGCAGCGTCACCGACCAGCCGGTGCGCTGGATTGTTAATACCCATGTGCACGGTGACCACTGGCTGGGTAATGGCGCCTTCCTGGCCGACGAGCCCGAGCAGATCCTTGCCGCCGACATTGTGATAGGTTTGATGCACGAACAGGGTGCCGAATGGGTCAGCCGTTTCAACAATATGACCGACGGCGTCACCGGTGAGTTCGAGCCGGTACCGGCTCGCGATGCGATCAGCGAGACCGGCAGTTACCAGTTTGCCGATCTCGAGGCCGTTATCCTGCGCACCGAACGTGCCCATTCCCCTGGTGACCTGGCCGTCTATCTGCCCCAGACAGGCGTGATGCTGGCCTCGGATGTGGTCTATACCGGCCGTGGTGCGGCGACCTTCGATTCCCATGTGCAGGGCTGGATTGCCTTCCTCGAAGAGATGTCTGCATTGCAGCCCGAAGTGGTACTGCCCGGTCATGGTCGTCCGGCTGGCCTGGAATCAATCAGCGAGATGCGCGACTTCTTTCAGACCCTGTGGGACATCGTGGAAGCGGGCTACGAGGCCGGTCAGATGGACTACGAGATCGCCGAGCATGCCCGTACCGTGATGGCCCCCTTCGAGGAGACCTATCCCGGTATGAGCGACAGTCTGGGCGAGGCGGTGTCGCACGTCTATCTGCAAGTCGAAGCGGCGATGTTCTGAGAAAAGACCAATGCTCTCGCGCAGAGATGCAGGGGCGCAGGGCAAGAAAGCGGATGTCTGGGTAGTGTGCCCGCAGTGCGTTGTTGTGTTCGATGATGCACGTATTGAAACACCCTTACTTTGCGTCTCTGCGTCTTTGCGCGAGACATGTTTTACTACAGGAAAACAGACATGTTGATCTTTGAGCAATCCAGTCCTGGTCGTCGTAACCACGTACAGTTCCCTGAGCCAGTAGATGTGGCGGCCTGTGATGATATTCCGGCAAAGCTGCTGCGCAAGCGCAGCCTGCCCCTGCCCGAGGTGTCCGAGATGCAGGCGGTGCGCCACTACACCCGTCTGTCGCAGAAGAATTTTTCCATCGACACCCATTTCTATCCGCTGGGTTCCTGCACCATGAAATACAATCCGCGCGGTGCCAATGCGATGGCGATGCTGCCCGGTTTTCTCGGTCGCCACCCGCAAGCCCCCAGCGACAGTCATGGCCAGGGTGTGCTGGCCTGTCTGTACGACCTGCAGGAGATGCTCAAGTCGGTCACCGGCATGAAGGGCTGCTCGCTGACCCCGATGGCCGGGGCACAGGGCGAGTTTGCCGGGATGGCGATGATCCGTGCCTACCACGATGCCCGTGGCGACGATGCCCGTCGCGAGGTGTTGGTGCCGGATGCGGCCCATGGCACCAATCCGGCCACCGCGGTGATGTGTGGTTATACGGTGCGCGAGATCCCCACCGACAAAAATGGTGATGTGGATCTGGAACAATTGCGTCAGGCGGTTGGCCCGCAGACCGCCGGGATCATGCTGACCAATCCCTCCACCCTGGGGGTGTTCGAGCGGCGCATTCGCGAGATCGCCGATATCGTGCACCAGGCCGGTGGCCTGCTCTATTACGACGGCGCCAACCTGAACGCGATCCTCGGCAAGGTGCGCCCCGGTGACATGGGTTTTGATGTGGTCCACCTGAACCTGCACAAGACCTTCTCCACCCCACACGGTGGCGGTGGTCCCGGTGCAGGTCCGGTGGTGGTGGGCGAGCGTCTGCTGCCCTTCCTGCCGATCCCCATCGTCGGTGAAACATACGGTGTCTATCGCTGGCTGGACGAAAAGGACCTGCCGCAGAGCATTGGTCGTCTCTCCGCGCACATGGGCAATGTGGGTATCCTGCTGCGCGCCTATGGCTATGCGCGCATGCTGGGCCTAAAGGGCATGGAGCGGGTCGCCGAGATGGCCACCCTGAATGCCAACTACCTGATGGCCGAGCTGAAAAAGGCCGGCTTCCAGCTGGCCTTCGAGGAGCGCCGCGCCACCCACGAGTTTATCGTCACCCTGCGTCGCGAGGCCAAGGAATATGGCACCAGCGCGATGGATTTTGCCAAGCGCCTACTGGACCTGGGCTTCCATGCACCGACCACCTATTTCCCTTTGCTGGTGCCCGAGTGCCTGCTGATCGAACCGACCGAGACCGAGGACAAGGCCACCCTGGATGGCTTTGTACAGGCGATGGCGCAGATCCGCGACGAGGCAATCAATAGCCCCGAGGTGGTCAAGGGTGCCCCGCATACCATGCCGGTCAAGCGTCTGGACGACGTCAAGGCCGCCCGTGAGCTGGATCTAATCTGGAAGGACCCGCGCGATGAGCAGCCCCATCAATAAACCCGGTACCCGTGGCCTCAGTCATGTGATTGACGCCTGCGGCTATTCGCTGCGCGGCCTGCGGGCCGCACTGAAATACGAAGAGGCCTTTCGCCTGGAACTGCTGGCGCTGCTGATCATGCTGCCGCTAGCCTTCTGGCTGGGGCAAAGTCTGCTGGAGTACGCGCTGTTGATCGGCGCGCTGCTGTTGGTGTTGATCGTCGAGCTGATCAACTCCGCCATCGAGGCAGTGGTGGATCGGGTTGGTATCGAACACCACGAGCTGTCCGGTCGCGCCAAGGACATCGGCTCGGCGGCGGTATTCCTGGCCCTGCTCAATGCCACGGTGATCTGGGGACTGATCCTGGTGCAGCGGTTTTGGTATTGAGCCAATGCCGCGTACTACCGGTGCGGTTCGCAGGCTCACCACACCCTACGCGGTGCTCGGGTTTGTAGGGTGCGGTGAGGAACGAACCGCACCGTTTCACCTGCTGTGGTGCGGAAGCTCACCACATATTACATGGGCTTATCTTGCCGACTTGAGGGCCTGCTGACGATGGTAGGCCAGGTATTGCTGTGCCGCCTCCTGTCCCATGTAGCGGGACAGTACCTTGGGATCGGTCTCACACAGGTCGACCATGATCAGCCCGTCCAGGGCATCACTGAATTGCCGATCCAGATTAAAGCCGAGTAGTTTGCCACCCATCTTCAGGTATTGCTTGAGCAGGATTGGTGTGCCACGTCCATCACCCTCGATCTGGGCGATCAGATCCGAGAGGGTCTCGATATCCGCCAGTTGGGCATAGCCATTGCTGCGCCAGCGCCGCCCCATGCCACGAAAGCGCGTGCGGGCCTGGATCTGCCGGGCCAGGTCCGGCACCAATCGGTTGTCCTGCAGGAAGGCGACCATCAGCTGGCGTGACAGGGAGTGGTAGTCATTGCTGATGCTGACCGGGCCGAGCAGGATGCGATAGTGCGGATGGCGCACCACGAATTCGCCGATCCCCTTCCAGAGCAACAGCAGCGGTGAAAAGCTGCGCTGATAGGCCGGTTGTACGAAGGAACGCCCCAGCTCGATGGCCGGTCCCAAGCTTTCTATCAGTTTGCGTCGGTAGCGAAATAGCGAATGGGTGTAGAGCCCCTTTTTGCCGTAATGGGGCAGGATCTGATCGATGAGTCCCAACCGATAGGCACCGACCATTTCCATTTTCTCGGCGTTCCAGACGAACAGGTGCAGGTAGTAGCTGTCGTAGAGGTCGAGATCACTGGCCTTGCCGGTGCCCTCACCGACTTCGCGAAAAGTCATTTCGCGCAGTCGACCGATCTCCTGCAGCAGATAAGGTGTCTGCTGTGCGCGTGCATACCACACTTCCATGTTGCCATTTTGTACCAGGCGTTGCTGCTCGGGTAGCTGATGGATCTCGTACTGCAATAAAAAGGGATCTTGCGCTGCTGCCAGGGGCTGCTGTGTGGTGCTTTCCACCCCGGTGCGGGGGACAGGGCGGTTCAGGTCGCCCAGCAGGTAGCTACGCATGCGCAGCTGGTTGAGCATCGCGCAGACATCATCTGGCAGATGTTTGAACTCGATGAGCTGGCCGATGCGCAGGGTGACGGTATGTCCGGCCTTGTTGAGCAATTCGCGCGGCAACAGCAGGGTGAGAAGACGCGGGTGCAGCAGACCCGCGAGCTGGAACAACAGGCTATTCCTGCCGGAGACATGTACCGGTAGCACCGGTACCTGGGTCGCTTGAATGAGTCGTGCGATGCTCGGACTCCAGGCCGGATCGCGGATCAGTCCATGGCGATCCAGGCGGGAGACCTCGCCGGCGGGAAAGACCAGTAACAGCCCGCCCTGTTGCAGCCAGCGGACAGCCTCGCGCATCGCCGAGCGATTGCGGTGTTTGGCGGTGTTTCCACCATAGGGATCGACACCGATAAAAAGTCCATTCAGTTCCGGTACCCGGTTTAACATCGAGTTGGCCAAGATGCGCACATCACTGCGCAAACCAATGAGCAGGTGTGCGAGGATCATGCCATCCAGGCCGCCATAGGGGTGATTGGCCACCACTACCACACCACCTTGCAGCGGAATGCGGGCCAACTCGGCATCCGGCAGTTGGTAATTGATGTCGAGATGATCAAAGGCCCGTCCCAGAAAGCTGTGCGTATCCAGGCCATCGGGCATGGCGGCATAGCCACCTTCCAATTGAGCCAGGCCAGAGAGGTGTTCGAGGCTGCGTTCCAGCCAGCGATGGCGACTGAGCGCACCATTCAAACGAAAGCATTGTGCACGCGACGGGATAGACATGGGCTCACTCCTGGGGGGACGGTTCGCAAAGTCTGTGCCGTGTTGATGACAACTCGGTGACGGATTGATGAAACAATCATGTCGCTATTGTCACCTCAGTGACTTGCCAGCTTCGTGTTATTGACATAATCGCCGGGCATAGTTGCAGGCAGTACCGGACAGGCAACAGCGAGGACCTCGATATGTCGGCACTGCATTACCGCGCGGTATTTATCTCGGACATTCACCTGGGCACCAGGGACACCCACTGCGAACAGCTGCTGGATTTTCTGCAACAGGTGCAGTGTGAACAGCTCTATCTGCTTGGCGATGTCATCGATATCTGGAAGGCGAAGAGCGGCTGGCATTGGCCGATGCAAAGCCATAACGTGATGCACCACATCCTCGACAAGGCCAGCCGTGGTACCCAGGTCAGTTATATACCAGGCAATCACGACGAGGCCCTGCGCGCCTACGCCAATACGATATTTGAAGGGGTGAATATCGTGATGGAAGCGGAGCATCACACCGCTGATGGAAAACGCCTGTTGCTGCTGCATGGCGATGAGTTTGACAATGCGGTGCGTCACAGCAAGATGCTGCATGCGTTGGGCAGCCATGCCTATGATCTGTTGCTGGTACTGAACCGCTGGCAGAATTACTGGCGTCGCCGCATGGGCATGCCGCACTGGTCGCTGGCCGGTTTCATCAAGCAGCATGCGCGCCAGGCAAGGGCGCACATCGAAAGCTATGAACAGGCCGCCGCACACGAAGCAAAGCGACGTGGCTATGATGGTATCGTCTGTGGCCACATCCATCAGGCGGCGGATAAGACGGTCGACGGGATACGCTATCTCAATACCGGCGACTGGGTGGAGAACTGCACCGCCATCGCCGAAGATTTTTCCGGACAGTTGCACCTGATCTGCTGGCCCCGCCAACGGGAGGCTCTGCTGAGCGAGGCCTGTCCGCCACCCCTGCGGGTCGACAGGCTAAAGGACATGGCCGCCTGAGCTGTTTATATCTTCATGGTTCTGTCATGTCAGCTTCATGTTGCTGTCATCATCACGGCGCAGCATGGCTGCCATGAACGAAACGATACGGCAGCATAATGGCAAACGGCGGCGCATCAGCCTGGTGACCGAGACCTGGCCACCCGAGGTCAATGGGGTCGCAATGACCACCGAGCGCATGGTCGATGGCCTGGTCGCACACCATGACATCGAGCTGGTGCGGGTGCGTCAGTCGGCGCAGGACGGCATCCCGGAACAGGCCGCCTATCGCTCACTGCTGATGCCGGGGATGGGGCTGCCCAAGTACAATGGCCTGCACCTGGGTTTCCCGGCCACCGGAAAATTACTGAGGCACTGGCAGCAGCATCGCCCTGATCTGGTTCATGTGGTGACCGAGGGGCCATTGGGTTGGTCGGCGGTGAGTGCAGCGCATCGTCTGGGCATCCCCCTTAGCAGTGACTTTCATACCAATTTCCATAATTACTCCAGCCACTATGGCGCGCGCCTGTTG
This sequence comes from Gammaproteobacteria bacterium, assembly GCA_014859545.1. Lineage (GTDB taxonomy): Bacteria > Pseudomonadota > Gammaproteobacteria > Thiohalomonadales > Thiohalomonadaceae > SLDE01. The sequence continues at coordinate 9,344 of JACUTZ010000032.1, read as the reverse complement.
CAGCGTCCGGTGCTGGCCTATTTGCGTCGTTTGCACAATCGTACCCGTGCCACCCTGGTGCCGACCGAGGACCTGGCCCGTGAGCTGGCAGCCCAGGGCTTTGCCGATCTCAAAGTGGTTTCGCGCGGGGTGGATACGCGACTGTTTCACCCGCGCCAGCGCAGCATGATGCGTCGTCATGACTGGGGAGCGGACGAGCATGATCCGGTATTGATCATGGTTTCGCGGGTGGCACCGGAAAAAAATTTCCCGCTGGCGATCCGCGCCTTTCGTGCGCTGCAGGCACAGCTGCCACAGGCGCGCATGGTGATCGTCGGTGACGGACCGCAACGCCAGGCACTGGCCAAGGCCAATCCGGACATCCATTTTGCCGGGATGCAAACCGGCCAGGCCCTGGCCGAGCATTATGCCTCGGCAGATATGTTTGTCTTCCCCAGTCTTTCCGAGACTTTTGGCAATGTCACCCTGGAGGCGATGGCCAGTGGCCTGCCGGTGGTCGCCTATCGCTATGCGGCGGCAAAACAACATGTGCGTGATGGTGAGACCGGTCGCCTGGCAAACCCTGGCGATGAGTTGGCCTTCATCCAGGCGGTACAAGCGCTGGCTGCGGATGTGGCTGCCTGTCGCCGCATGGGTGCGGCATCTCGCCTGGTGGCCGATGGTCTGGGTTGGGAGCAGATCTGTCAGGATTTTGAAGCGGCCCTGTTGGCGGTAGCGGAGTAAGACGATGAATACACGTAGTCCCGAGATAGCCTGGCTGGACCATGCCCGCAGCCTGGATATGTGGTTGTGCCTGGTGTGCAATCGCGCCAACCGGCGTCGGCAGATTGGACGTTTCTTTGCCGGCATCAGTCGTCTCGGTGACGGGGTATTCTGGTATGGCTTGATGTTGCTGCTGCCGCTGATTTACGGTTGGCAGGCCCTGCTGGCCAGCGCGCACATGATGGTGGTGGGCGTGGTCTGTCTGCTGGTCTACAAACAGTTGAAGGCGCGCACCAGTCGGCCGCGTCCCTTCCTGGCTAGTGAGGCGATCTTTCGCACCGTGCCGCCGCTGGATAAATACAGTTTCCCCTCTGGCCATACCCTGCACGCGGTGGCCTTTACCCTGGTATTGTTTGCCTGGTATCCGCTGATCGCCTGGCTGGTGCTGCCCTTCACCCTGCTGGTGGCGACATCCCGCCTGGTGCTGGGCCTGCACTATCCCAGCGACGTGCTGGCCGGTGCGGGGATCGGCGCACTGATCGCCTGGATATCAATAGCCCTGATCTAGTTGTAGAAGGGACTGCCCGCTTCCAATATAAAACACTTTTACCGCAAAGGCGCAAAGGCGCAAAGGTTTTCAGTGGCGCATGTTGACTACATAGGATCGATCTTGCCTTCTCAATGCACGCGTGAGTAGCCCTCTCATTCTGGTATCGAACCGTTATTTTGAGCACGGTTTGACCATTGTTCCTTTGCGCCTTTGCGGTGAAATATTTTTAAATAACATTGAGTAGATGCATCTTACCAATGCAGGTGCAGTGCGCGCATCCGCGAGACCTTCTTGCGCTGGTGGTCTTGCATCTTGGCCAGCACCTTATCCAGGGCCTGCACTGCATCGGCCACATAGGCACCCTTGTTGAGCATCACGCATTCGGCACGTACCCCCATCGCCGCGTCGGTGAATTCCGGGCGCGAGCGCACCCCCTTCTTGGCGATGGATTCCAGTACCTGGGTGGCCCAGATCACCGGCACATGCGCGGCCTCGCAGATCCACAGGATCTCTTCCTGGATCTCGGCCATGCGTACACTGCCCAGTTCGACGGCGAGATCACCACGGGCGATCATGATGCCGATGCGTCGCTGGGCAATGTTCCCCAGCAGGATCTCGGGCAGATTGCGCACTGCCCGCGAGGATTCAATCTTGGCGATGATCGGCATATCCGGGCAGCCGCGTCGCTGTAGTTCCGATGCCAGTACCTGCATGTCGGCATTGGACTCGACGAAGGAAAAACCGACCATGTCCGCGTGCTGGCAGACAAAGTCCAGATCGGCCAGGTCCTTGTCGCTCAGGGGGGGAAGTTGCAAGGCAGTGTCGGGAAAATTGATGCCCTTGTCGGCCTGGATGCGCGCCCCCTTTGGCGAGCAGTGGGTGACCCGCAGCCACAGGCCCTGCTCGCTGCTTTCCTCAACCACACAGCCGATCTTGCCATCGTCAATCCATACCATTTCACCGGGGCGGGGGTGGGTCAAGACCTCGGGCAGGGTGCAGCCGATACGCGCCTCGCTGAGGATGCTGCCGTCCTCGCCGAGGCAGGCCGCCATGCCCGCCTCACTACCTGCCTGGAGCAGGAAGCGTTCACCCACATGAACGGTGATCGCCTGTGACTGTTGCGGCAGGCATTGCCCATCGAGCTGCCCCAATACCAGTGGCTCTTCCCCGGTGCGATGACGGGTAATCACACAATCGGCCCCCAACCAGGCGGGTTGGGGACAGATCGCCTGCCAGGCACCGTTTTCCCCTCCGTCTTTCAGAGCGCCATTCAGTTCAATATGGCGTGGTTTACCACGGGTGTCGGTGAAAGAAAGACTGTCCCACTGGCGCAGTTGGGCAAACCAGTCGGCCGGCAGGGTCAGTTGCTGCACCCCCGGTGCCGGGATGAAGACGAAGGGGCTGCCACCGGGGATCAGTTGCAGCATTGCCGGGGTCTGGATCTGCCCGTAGGGATTGCGTTGAACCTTGAGGTGGATGACGGCGGGTCGTTGTGGCAGCCCTGCGGTGCGTAACTTGTGCCCGGCCAGGTCCATCAGGATGCGGCAGGCGCGACCGTGTTTGGCACTGGCCTGGCGTACCCGCATCACCAGGGCTGCCCAGATGCTGGCATCATCGTGGGCGCAGTTAATCCGCACGCAGTCGGTGCCGCTGGCGAGCAGTTTGGGGATCAGATAATCATCGTAGGCGGCCTCGGCGGGCAGGGTGACCATGATGCGGGTCTCGCGGCCATCGCTGGCGGGGCCAAACAGGGCACTGGTGTGGTTTTCCAGGATGTGACTGCCTTCGGCAAAGCGGGTGAGTGGACAGGACTGCGACATCATCATGCGCATCTCGATACCGGTGGCGCGCATCAGTATCCGAATGATGACATCAATATTGGCCATAACATGGGGCTCACAACGCCCCAGCGAGGATAGCCCCCATTCGGCCAGGCGGACCTGCAGGCTACGGCGGTCCTCCTCGCGCAGTGCCAGGTAGATGGCCAGATTGCAGGCGCTGGGGTCATGGTGTACCCCGGCATCCCGATATTTATTCAGTTGTCGGTTGGCACGGAGCACGATCTGCTCACGCATCGCGAGCATCTCATCGAGTAGCAACACCAGTTCGTGATAATCGATTTGGGTATCCATACCCGGACTTATAGCAGCCGGATATGAAACTATTGTGATCGTGGCTTTTTCCTATGCGATACTAATCACATTTACCCCAAGGAGAAACCCCATGTCTGCACTGATCTGTGGCTCGATGGCCTATGACACCATCATGGTCTTCCATGACCGCTTTCAAAATCACATCCTGCCCGACAAGGTGCATATGCTGAACATCTCTTTCCTGGTGCCGGAGATGCGCCGCGAGACCGGCGGCTGCGCCGGTAATATCGCCTACAACCTCAAGCTGTTGGGCGGCGAGGGCAAGATTATGGCCACCGTGGGGCGCGATTTCGACCCCTATGCGGAGTGGCTGGAAAAGTGCGGCGTCGATACCAGCCACATCCGGGTGATCGACAATACCTATACCGCCCAGGCCTTTATCACCACCGATCAGGACGACAACCAAATCACCGCCTTCCACCCCGGCGCGATGAGCTTTGCCCACGAAAACCGCGTCGAGGATGCCAGCGGGATCAGCATCGGCATCGTTGCCCCGGACGGGCGCGACGGGATGCTGGAACACGCCCAGCAGTTTGTCGATGCGGGGATCCCCTTTATCTTCGATCCGGGCCAGGGCCTGCCGATGTTCGATGGCGACGATCTGCGCCGCTTTATCGAACAGGCCAGCTGGGTCACCGTCAATGACTACGAGGCCGAGTTGCTCAGCCAGCGTACCGGCCTTTCCCCGCACGAGATCGCCGAGCAGGTCGAGGCCCTGATCATCACCAGGGGTGCCGAGGGCTCGCTGATCTACGCCGCCGAGCACCGCCATGAGATCCCCGCTGCCAAGGCCCGTGAGATCATCGATCCCACCGGTTGCGGCGATGCCTATCGCGCCGGCCTGCTCTACGGCTTGATGCACAAGCTAGACTGGGAAACCACCGGGCGTATCGCCTCGCTGCTGGGGGCGCTCAAGATCGCCCACCACGGCACCCAGAACCACCATTTCTCGATGGACGATTTCCACCATCTCTTTGAGCAGGCCTTCGGCTACCGTTTTTCACGCGGCAGCACCGCCTGAATCTCCGCTCGCTGTCGCTGGGGCTGCTTGCGAGGCAGGTGGGCAATGTTTATGTCAGCCGCTGTCGCAACCATTCCCCGATATGCATCACCTCCTGCGCGCAAACGCTGTGCGGCATGGCGTAGCCATGCCAGTCAACGCTATGCCCCAGGGATTGCAGTTGCTGGCGCGAGCGCTCGGCCAGGGAGAGGGGGATAATGGGATCCTCGTCGCCGTGGGCCATGAAGATCGGGATCTCGAGATTGGCCTGGTGGCGTTCGTCATTCACCGCATCGGCCAGTGGCAGGTAGGTGGACAGGGCCATGATCCCGCCAAGACGGCGTGGATAGCGCAGCCCGGTGTGCAGGGCGATGGCACCGCCCTGGCTGAAACCGGCCAGAAAGATCCGCTCGCTGGGGATGCCGCGCGCCTCCTCGTGGGCAATCCAGGTGGCGATCTGGGTTTCGGATTGGCGGGTACCCGCATCGTCCTGCCCATCGCTGAGATCCATACTGCGGATGTCATACCAGGCGCGCATCACATCGCCCATGTTGATGGTGACCGGGCGTTCGGGGGCATGGGGGAAGATAAAGCGCAGCGGCAGGTCATCAAGGCCAAGCTCGGGGACGATGGGGACAAAATCATGCCCGTCGGCCCCCAGGCCATGCAGCCAGATCACGCTGGCATTGGCGGGCTGGCTTGGCTCGATGATCTCGGCGGGGAGTGGGGGCTCTCCCATTACAGGTCCAGCGCCTCGGCACCCTGATCGACCAGGGCCTCGTTCAGTAGCTGGGTGAAAGGCGTACCGTCGCTGTCCAGCACCCAGTCATCGGCCTGTTCGGACCAGTTGAAATGCAGGCCGTTGCGGCGGGTCGCCAGCCATAGCTGCTGCACCGGGGGCTGACGGTTGATGATGATCTTGCTGCCATTGGCCTCGATGGTCAGGGTGAGGATCCCGGCGGCGGATTCGTAGTCGATGTCCTGGCCGGAGGCGTCGATGGCCTCTTCGATGGCCAGCAAGGTGTCATCGACGTGTTGGATGTATTCGCTGTCTTTCATTGGGGTGCCCATGTTGGGGGTGGAAGGCTAGAGAATATGGGCGGGCAGGCCAGGATACAAATGCGGGCCGGGATGTCGCATTCAGCCCGACTCGCAATGCTCGTTGCTGTTGACCAGGGCATCCAGGGCATTGAACTCCTGGCGTTCCTGATTGCGAGACGGCTTGCCCTTGCTGGCACTGGCTTCAGCCTGGGTTTCACCCTGGCGGGGTTCGGTCGTGGCAAGACTGGCGTTACTGAACAGCATGGCCAGCAACAGGCATGGGATAGTGAGTAAAAGCTTCATGGTTCTCCCCTGATGAAGGAACAGAAGCTCAATGGTAGCCATTTATGGCGGGGATGCCAAATCGCCCCCTCGCCATATCATTGATTGCTAATGCTTTATAGCTGCGCGAGACGGTAGTCCGCGATCAGACGATGCTGCGCCCCGGGGGCGATGCTGACCACGTCCTCGGCGGCATTGGCGGTCTCGACACAGACCATGTTGAGGTAGCCATCCGGCCCCAGATCGCCCATTTGCGTGGCCTTCTCTGCCCAGGGGGTCCAGACCACAGTGGAATGGCTGCCCTGTGCCTCAATCACGATGCGGCGATTCAAGGCCGGGTCGACAATCTCACAGCGCGCCGGGGTGTCGAGATAGATGCGGTCCACCTCACCCGCGAAGCGTACCGGGCCCTGTTGACTGGCGCGGGCCATGCCGGCGACCTTGTCGATGTAGTCACAGCCTTCCAGCCCGGCCACATGGCACTGGCGCAGATCGCCCACCTGGAAATAGGTGTGCAGGGCTTGGCCGATGGTGATGGGCTGATCGGATAGATTGCTGGTGATCAGCTCATGGCGCAGCGTCTTGCCGATGGTAATGTGCTGACGCAGCTCCGAGGCATGGGGCCATTGTTCGCGGCTGGCCTCGTTACCCAGCAGCACAAACTCCAGCTCGGTGCGACCATCGTCCAATTGGCTGGCACGCTCCAGTCGCCAGGGCACGGTGCGGGCAAAGCCATGGCCGGGCCAGCTCTTCTGCTCGGCATGGGGGCCAAACCAGGGCCAGCACACGGGTACCCCGCCGCGCACCGACTTGCCCTCGGCCAGCTTGGCCTCCGGGCTGAGCCAGATCAGCGGTTGCTCGCCGCTGGGCTGGAAAGTCAACAGATGAGCGCCCTGCAGGGCTATACGCGCGGTGGCGTGGGGATTGCTGATCTCAGCCACGAGGTAGCCGGGGCTGGCCTCGCTGAAATCAAGAATACCGTCGATGGCGTGTTGCTGTTTGAGTTGTTCTAGTGATGACATGGCAGACTCCGGGCCGGTTGAGATACGGCCATCATAAGGCCAAAGCATGCCGCCGTGTAGTCCGGTTTGCGAATCCTTGAAACCGAACAAGTGCAAGTTTACCTTTGTTGAACGGCGATCTTGCAATTCGATAGCGTGGCATGTTATTGGGATGAATGCCCCGTGTTGCTGCTACACAGTCGTGAGGATGAGCGCATCCCCTTTCACCACCGTGTGCGACTGTTGGCGTCCCATGAGCAGGCGCCGTTGTTGGTGATCATTGGGTAGCACCATCGAGGTTTTCGACACAGCGGACGCCACGATGTGGACGGCCTGGATGGCTTTCTTGATGCGTATTTGACTCGCCAGTAGAGGAATAGTGACCTTATCAGTACGAGCTGCGGATCGTGTTGGTGGGGACTAATCTCGACGGCTTTCGTGGTCATTCAAGAAAGCATGAAACGCAGTGGCAGCCAAGGGTTTGCTAATCAGGAAACCTTGGGCGATATCACATTCATATTTTTTCAACAATGCCATTGTATTGGCGTCTTCAACACCTTCGGCGACAACGGTTAATCCGAGATTGTGGGCGAGATCAATCGTCGATCGAACGACTACCTCATCATCTTTGCTGTGGCAGATATGTTTAACAAATAACTTGTCGATTTTAAGTTCATTTATCGGTAGTTTTATCAGTCGGCTTAGTGAGGAATAGCCGGTTCCGTAATCATCGATGGATAGTTGGATGCCGAGCGAGCCGATATGTTCAAGGACGTCTTTCAGTGAATCATATTCAGAGAGGAACAGGTTTTCGGTGATTTCGAAAGTAAGGTGATTTCCGTTTTCCACGTCACCGACGATCCGGTCGAGATTCTCTGGAAAATCCGGATCCATCAAGGTTTGTGGTGCCAGATTTATCGCAACGCGGAATGAGCGAATCTTGTTCCAGATCCGGGCTTGATGCAAGGCGGTCTCAATCGCCCAGTAGGTGTATTCGCTGAGCAGTCCGTTATGCTGAAGTACATGTATGAAATTATCGGGTGAGACCGTGCCGTGCTCTCTGGTGGACCATCGCCCAAGTGCTTCTGCACCGACCAGTGTATTGTCTTTAATGGATATCTTTGGCTGATAATGTAATTCGAACTGATGCTCTGCTATTGCCCGCCGAATATCGGCCAGCATTATCTGGCTTCTTTGCGTTATTTGATCATGTTCAGGGTCGTATAGACAGATCCCCGCGGCATTGTTCTTGGCGTGGTGCATGGCCGCGTCGGCATGACTCAATAGGCTGCTGATATCGATTCCTTGCGATGGGAATACGGCGATACCAAAGCTGGCGCTTACAGCGATTTGCATATTGGCTATAGTGAAAGCATCATCAAGTAAACATTTTATTTCTTTTGTGCGGCGCAGTGACTGCTCTTTATCGCTGCTGGGTAGAATGATGGCGAATTCGTCACCGCCAAGACGTGCCAGTGTTTCGTCCATCCGAATGTTTTTCTCAAATCGCTGTGCGATTTTTTTTAGCAGTAAGTCGGCATTTTTATGACCAAGTGCCTCATTTACTTCCTTGAATCGATTCAGGTCTATAAGCAGGAGTCCAACAGGTTTCTTCGATATGCTTGCATGGGAGATGTCGCGTGAAAGGCGATCGTGGAACAGCGAGCGATTGGCCAGGCCGGTGACGGTGTCGTATAGGGATAAATATTCCAGCTCCTTGCTGCTATCAAGTAACTGTTTATTGAGAAGCTCCAGGCGCAGACGATAATCATCGTTAATCAGCCTGGTTTTTTCCATCATGCTTACCGACATCGCATTCTCGATGGCAATGGATACAATGCTGGCGAACATTTGTAACAGGTTGAGGTCGCGGCGGGAGAATTCATTACCGCCGATTTTATTAATACCGGCAATGCCACCCAAAAAATGCTGTCTCCCTTGTAGCGGGACCAGGATCATCGTGCCGGCCTGTTCTTCCCAGAGATTTCTCTCGTTCTCGTTCAACTCGTCGAGTACGCCCTGCCACCAGGGTCGCTTGTGTTTCCATACCCAGCCACAGACACCGAATTCCAGAGGGAGTGACTCACCAATAATCTCATCGGCATTTTCACCGGAACCGCCGCGATAGGTGTAGGTTTCGCAGTTTTCATCAAGCAGGGGGATTAAGATGGTTTCTGCCTGTACCAGTGATCGCGCACGTTCAGCAACGATCTGAAAGACCTTGTCCAGATCCAGCTCGCTGCCAATCTCGGTAAAGGTTCTCTGCAACAGTTCAATCTCGACCTCTCTGTCCTTAATGCTTTGATTGAGCTGAATGACATTGTTTCGATTATTATTAACCACTTATGGACGCTCCGTGCTCGATGCTAGTGTTCTGATTCTAGTACATATTAAGCGGGAATGTCGTCTGCCATTAAGTGATTTTCTGGCGACCTGAGGCGTCTCAAGCTGACACATAGTAATGGATTTTATAGAAACTGGTGCTCAGATGTGCATCCCTGGCAGGGTGAGTGCATACTTACATGAAGTTCGTACCCAGGCAGGCGTACTCCCCCCCCGATTTCTGGTACGTCGTGAATACATCCATGTAGGCTCGAAGCTCGCATCCCTGCGAC
>JACUTZ010000031.1 GCA_014859545.1 Gammaproteobacteria bacterium | reverse complement strand
CTCCCTTGCTCCCTTGCTCCCTTGCTCCCTTGCTCCCTTGCTCCCTTGCTCCCTCGCCCCTTCCCCAAATTTTTTTAATGCGATACTTGATTAATTTAATCAGGATTACTATATTAGCTCATAAGCGGTGGCTAATTTATCGCTAACGAACGCATTCAAACCCTTGTTAGGAGGTGTAACATGGCTGGTAGCCTGATTAATAATTTTCCCCATGATGGCGTGGTCACCATTAACCGTGTGATTCTCAAGCCGGAATACTCGGTCGATGATCTACAGGAACGTGTCGCGATGCTCTGCGAAAACGTCAAAACCTATCACTCCACCACCGGTTTCGTCGGCGGCTTCGTGTCACTCAACAGCGGTGCGGTTTCCAACGAAGGCTCCACTGTGGGTCAGGCCGTGGAAAGCCCGCTCAAGGGTAAGGAAGCGCTGATCATCACCTTCTGGAAGTCCTTTGCCGAGCACGAGGAATCGCACAAGTCTGAAACCTTCCAGCCATTGTTCAAGGATGTGCTGGCGCTGTGCGAAAATGGCAATGAAGAGGTCGCCTACGAAATGCTCTGGTCCGGTGCCGCCTACGACGTCGAAGAGGCCAAGGCTGCCCAGCAAGCCAAGGAAATGTACGCGGCCTAAGGCCGCCACAAGCCAGGAATGGCCGGTGATATTTCCCCAAAGGGGCGAGGTACACGTTGCCTCGCCCCTTTTTGTTTTTCCGCACGGAGATAACAGCACACACCGGCATATGCCTTCGAAACCTATACGGCACGGCAATACTTTCACCTCAAGCCCAGTCCGGGTATCTTCGCCGTTAGGAGGCGGGTCGAAATACTATTGCCAGCACCGAAGGCGTGGTTGGGCCGTCAATGCAAGGCAGGTTTCGCCGGTAATGGCTGCGCCCTTGCCAAGAAACCTAACACAGCAGTGATGGCCCAGCTGCGGCCGAATGTCAATATTACTTTGACCTGCCGCCTTACCACAGCCCCCCTGGATCTCCATCAATGGAAAGAAAAACCACCGGTACCTGAACCCTGCCGATCCTCGATGAACCCGTTATCTCCAGCCTGGCCGAACCGCTTTACGAAGAATTACGTGCCGCGCTGGAAACCGAGATAAACCTGGAATACCTCGAATTGGAACGCTCGGAGATGCAGGTATTGATCCGCTTTCGCCAGCAGATCGCCTTCCCCCTGGCCAGTGCCGATCTGCAACACAGCTTCATCCCGATCCTGGACAAGATCGCCTTGGCACTAGCAGTGCTGTTGTTGTTGCTCAGGCCAGTGCGAGAGAAGGCATTGCGGGCGAAAAAGCGCAGTTTACACGTAGTAAATGCGCATTTTGAGCCCGATTTTACCAAATCGCCGGGAGCGATTTGGAACAGCTCGTAGAGCTGACCCCTTGGGGCAAAGCCCATGGACGGGCTTTGTAACGCCCTATCGCGACGCATGAGTAGACAACAACAGCCTGCTAGGTTTTCAGTGCATCGATGCCGATCACCTCGACCCGCTCCTCTTGCACCGTGAATCGTACATTTATCTCGTATACCGACAGACCATAGACCCGTCCGGCATCGTCTCGGTGAAAGGCAGGGCGCGGGTCCAGACTCAGCAATTGCTCCAGTACACCCCTTAGTTCGGGGTAGCTTCCCTGCCACTTGCCAAGTTCCTGCTCGGCCTGTGGCGTAAATACCACCCGCAGGCGGGCCGCGGGGGCATCCGGGGCATAGCCACCACGCGCCTCGGGCAGGCTATCCGCATAGGGCAGATAGGGTTTGATATCCAGGATTGGGGTGCCATCCAGCAGGTCGGCACCGCGCACCTGCAGGCGCACGCCCTGGGCATCGGCCTCAATCGCCAGCAGCTCCACCACCGACAGCCCCAGCGGATTGGGACGATGGGTGGAGCGACTGGCAAACACCCCCACCCGCTCATTACCGCCCAGGCGCGGCGGGCGCACCATCGACTTCCAGGCCTCACGTGCCACCCCGTGAAACACAAAGCTCAGCCAGATATGGGAAAAGGCCTCCAGCCCCCGAGCCGCCTCGGGTCGGTTATACGGGGGCAAGAGCTCGACCGTGGCCAATATATCCACCAGACCCGGTTGGCGCGGGATGCCAAACTTCTCCCGATAGGGCGAGTGAACGATGCCGATGGCCTGAAACTGGAATGTATGCATGGCAGGCGATTAGGGCGCAGGCTCCCGTCTGGACAAGGAAAGGGATCGTGTTTGGACAGGCGCAATACTACGCTATTTCCGGCATAACACCGAATCTTGCGCTGGGGGAAATGGAATTGTAACGGGCGAGTTCAGGCTAATGGGCGAACGCGCCAGCCTGGCGTGCTTGATGGAACCCAGGCCCATGGGATGTATCCCACAGACCGGGACAAGGATGAAACTAGGGGCGCTTTGGCGTGGTGTATTCGGCCACTTTATGGAATTCTTCCCAAATGGTTTCATAGCCGACATAGCCCTTCTCGTTGGGCGCTTTCTGACGGGTTACCATAAAACGGGCTTTGCCTTCTGGAACTTTGGGTCTGGTAGCTGGTTGTCCGCTCATACATCACCTTTTGCATCGAAATCGCGATCGCCACTGCGCGTATCGCAGCTGAAAACTCTCACGATGAAAACTTTTTTGCTGGCAAAATTATAGAGAGATCCCTGCTGCCACAGCAAGCCCGTACAGGCCTTAAACTTTTTATGCCGCAATAAGTAATCACACTACCCCATCATTCTTGCTATATCGCTGATTGTTTCTGATTTTCCCGGCAAATTGCCTTAAAATCAACCGATTCACACCCATCCCAGCCGAGGACGATTTTTATGCCGCAATATATCTTTGTTTATCTTGGTGGTGAGTACCCTACCGATCCCAAAGAGGGACAACTGCATCTGGAAAAATACCAGCAATGGCTGAATGACCTGGGTGATGCGGTGCTCAGCCCCGCTGTGCCCTTCAAGGATACCCATACGGTACAGGCAGATGGCTCCGCCTCCCAGGGCAGCATATCGGCCATGTCCGGTCTGAGCATCATGCGCATGGCCTCAATGCAGGAGGCCATTGCCGCCGCACAGTCCTGTCCCTTCCTGGAAATCAACGGGGTCCTGGAGGTCTCGGAGTTAATCGAGATGTCCGGGCGCGCACCGGGCGCGAATGACAGCATGAACTAAGCCCCTCAGTGGAGTTTGCCTGCTACCACAACTGGGAGGCACTGCCTGCCAGTGCCGATGCCCTGTTTGCCCAAACCGCCCGGGACAGCATCTTCTTTTCGCGCCCATGGTTTGAGAACCTGCACAGGCACGCTCCCGCGCAGCACCAGCAGCTACGACTTGCCTGTGTACTCGAGGGTACTCAGGTTCTGGCGATACTACCGCTTGAGATGCGCAGCGAGCAGCACTGGTATGCGCTGACCAACTTGTACTCCTCGCTGTATACCTTATTGCTGGCGGAGGATGCCCAGCAGGCCGTTATCGATTGTCTGGCCCTGGGGTTGTCCCGCCTGCCCTTTCGCGCGCTTCGCCTGGATCCGATCGCAGCGGATGATCCGCAAATGTCCCGGCTCGAACAGGCGATTGTCGCGCTGGATATGAACTGCCAGCGGCGTTTTCGTTTCTACAACTGGATCCACCGCACCAATGGACAGCGTTTTGAGGACTACCTGCAGGCCCGCCCTGCCCGCCTGCGCAATACGTTGGCACGCAAGCAACGCAAGCTCAGCCGGGAACATGGCTATACGATCCGCCTGTTTACCGACAGAGATCTGCCACTGGCCCTGCAGGACTACGATGCGGTCTATCAAAAAAGCTGGAAGGCCAATGAGCTATATGGGGAGTTTATTGAAGGCCTGACCCAGCAGCTGGCCGAGCAGGGCTGGTTAAGACTCGCCATCCTCTATATCAAAAACCAGCCTGTTGCGGCACAATTCTGGTTTGTAGTGCATGGCAGGGCGAGCATCTTCAAGCTGGTGTATGACCAACAGTGGGGACATTACTCCCCCGGCTCCATTCTGAGCAGCTATCTGATGGCCCAGGTGATCGATAATGAGCAGGTCAGCGAGATTGATTTTCTCACCGGCAATGACAGCTATAAGCAGGACTGGATGTCAGAGCGCCGCGAGCGCCAGGTGCTGTACTGCATCAAACAGACCAAACCCAAACGCGGCACTGAGCGACTGCGCGAATGGCTCCGTGGATTTATTCAGCGTGTAACTACTCGCCCTGTCCATGATGTATTCACACTGTAGAGGGAGTTAACCGTTTCCGATGAAAAACACCTTTACCGCAAAGGCGCAAAGACGCAAAGGTGTTCAATGGTGCATGATTACCATGCGGATCGAAGCTGCATGCTCGATCGTACGTGATAACCCCTCTTTATAGGTATTAAACCGATGTTTGGTGCGTGGTGTGTCCATTAACCCTTTGCGCCTTTGCGGTGAAATCTTTTTCAAAATGTGCGAGTAGATACTTCAGCGAAACAATTGAGAACAACGAGGATCAACAACGATGCAACTCAAGATTGATACCGAAACCTTCGATCAACACCAGCAGATTCTGGTTCGCGAGCTTGTCGAACAAATCCGTCTCAAGCTCGTCGAGGCCGGACTAAGCGGTGAAAAGCTAAAGGATGCCACCGGCAATATAGCCTTTAGCGTTGCCAGCACCATAGACGATACAGCGATGATTGAGGTGGATGGTATTGCGGTTCGCCCCTACCTGACCTTTGTCAGTGGTGAGGATGAATTGATGCATTGCGGTGAGAACTCCTACGCCCATGAATATGTCGCCGAGATCATCGGCCAAGTGTTCGGCAAATGAACTCAAAACCAACGATCGGCACCATGAAACTCATCCAGAAGCACCTCTTCAAAGGCGTGCGTGAATTCGAAATCCTTGATGATTTCGTCAAATTTCGCAGCAAGGCACCGTTCCAGCAAGCCGAGGAAATGACCGTGATGCTCACCGTGCTCAATCCAGAGCCGGTGATCACCGAAGAGGGGCTGCATTTTACCAGCCGTGTGAATGGCGAGGCGCTGCTCTCATTCTATTTGGGCAAGCCCAATCCGGAGGCCTTCAACGCCTTTGTCGGCGTATTAAAGAGCAAGGCACTGGATGAATACAATGCCTTCGCGGGTCTTAAGCCTGCGAATCACCCCGTCGGGCTCGGCATGAATGTCTATGATGAGCCGCCATCCTTCGACGAGGATGAGCCGGACCAAAGCAAGCGGATCAGAAAGGATCTCGACGCCGCCGGCATCGACGAGGCGATACAGATGCTGGAAACCTATCTGAAAAATGAGGATATCGGCCCACTGCTGAGTGCGCTGCAGGCACTGAAGTTGGAGCCGGACAGCGAGACAAAGCAGCTTCAGGTAATGGAGGCCTTTAATGCACTCGGGCCAATCCAGGGTGCCGTATTAACCTACGCCCCCTATGTGGGGATCCTCCTCTCAGACGATCCCTTTGCCAAACCGTATTAAGAAGGCCGGTCAAAATAAAATATTATTTTAACCAGCCTCCCAAGCGTTCGAAAATCGTCATAAGCGCAGCTGCTACTGCTGCGTTAAGACGATTTTTTATCGGATCGGCACCATACGGTCGGGGTCGATATCGACATCCGGCCCTTGTACCACCTTGGTACCGAGTTCGATCTCTTGGTCGGTGGCATCCCGCACGGTCAGGATCTCAAGTTTGAAGAGCAAGTCTCTCCCACACAGCGGATTATTACCATCGACCGTAAGCGTATGCGCGTCCATACGGGTCACCAGAAACTCCCTCGGCTCACCCTTCTCGCTTTCCATCAGGATGCGGGTACCCAGCTCACGATACTCCTCTGGCACGTTCTCGATTCTATCGGTGAACACCAGATTTTCATCACGGGGACCGTAGATCTGGTTACCGTCGATGGCCAGCTCGATCACCTCTCCTTGTGCGCGACCTTCCAACTCGGCTATCACCTGGCTTGCCAGTACCTGGTTACTACTGCCATGCACATAGCTAAGCGGAAACTCCACCGTCGAGAGCACCTGCCCCGTTTTTTTGTCGACAACCTCATATTTCAGCTCGACAAATTTATTCTCTTGTATTGTTTCGTTCATAACGATTAAAAAATCGATGCGGCGAAGATTTTTGCCTCGCCTTTTTCATAACCAATCACCATACGACCCAGCCACTCGCCTTCCTTCTTGGTACTGCGCATCCGAAACAGGCAGGTGACATGTTCGCCACGGCGGATAAAGCCCAGGAAGTCGTAATCCGGCGATAGATTGCGGGCCAGATCGCTGTTTGAAAACTGCTTACCAAGTTCCACCTCGTTCAGGCCGAGAAGGAGATTATAGGAAAAGTTACGAATAAACTTCCCATAGTTACCCTTATTGGAATAGGTGATCAGGTCATCCCACATGGGAAGAGCGATGTCTTGAAGTTCCTCATCTGTTTTATCAATGATGTTCATGTATCACTCTCTGGTTTTATCTGTTATGTGCGCGCACAACTATATCATAACTGCGCCCGTTGATTAGCGTCCAAGCCTGCACAAAAAAAAAGACCAACACGAATGTTGATCTTTTTTTTGCCACCCAGGGAAGCGCATACACACTCCCCGGGTGTCGTCGGCGATTACTTATCCTCTACGATGTGATACAGAGGTGCCTTTTCCATGGTGTACTGACCAGTCTTTGGATCACGATGGGAAACTGTCAATACATGCCAGTTCGCGTCATCCAGTTTCATGGCGTCACCACGGTAATAGTAACCGGGCCAACGGGTTTCTTTACGGAACAGGGTGTGATGGAACACCGCCTCGGCAGTTAGGTGACGATGCTTCAGTTCCCATGCACGCAGCAGTTCATGGACGTTTTCTGCAGCAACCTTCTGCAGATCTTCTTCCAGAACCTTCATCTTCTTCAGTCCGATCTGCAGCAGCTTGTCGTTGGTCATGTAGCTGACCGTCACACCACCACAGTATTCGTCCATCAGCTTCTGCAGACGATCCAGACCCTGACGTGGGTTGATGTAGTTCGGGTTGACGCTACCAGCAACGATCTCGTTACGGTAGATCTTGTAGTGTTCCATCGGCTTGAAGATCTCGGTCTTGCGACGCGCGATCTGCTCTTCGGAAACACGGATACCCTCGGCCTTGCCATCATCGATGTACTTACACGCGGCCTTGGCTGCCAGACGACCTTCGGTAAATGAACCGGAGGAGAATGCATGCGGGGTACCACCAACGGCGTCACCGGCACCAAACAGACCTTCCACCGTGGTCATACGGTTATAGCCCCAGAAATACTCGGGCGGAGAGAGATCCTCCGGACCGGAACACCAGGCGCCACAACCGGTGGCGTGGGAACCCATGACATAGGGCTCGGAGGTGGTCAGCTCAGGGTTCTCATACTTCGGGTTCACATCGGTGGCGGCCCACAGCACGGCCTGACCAACGGTCATACCCAGGAAGTTATGCCAGCCAATCTCTTCGAGATGCGGATCCTGGAAGGCTTCCATGGTGACCATGTGGATCGGACCGCGTCCGGCATTCACCTCAGAGATGAAGGCATGGTTACGCAGGCAGGTCGGGATCGGCTTGTGTGACAGATGCTGACCTTCGGTATCCAGGTATTCCTTGCCAACCATTTCGGTCAGGGCCGGGAACCACTTGGACTCATACTCTTCACCATTACAGTTCTGGGTATAGGTCTTGAGATGCAGGAAGTAAGCGCCAACCGGGCCGTAACCGTCCTTGAAGCGGGCCAGTACGATACGGTTTTCCATCTGGGTCATCTTCGCACCTGCCTGGATCATCAGACCATAGGCAGAACCGGAGGACCAAGGTGCGTACCATACACGACCGGCACCTTCACCCACGGAGCGGGGCTTGAACATGTTGGAGGCACCACCGGCACCGACAATCACGGTCTTTGACTTGAACACATGGTAGTCACCGGTACGAACGTTGAAACCCACGGCACCGGCGACGCGGTTTTCCTTGGAGTCATCCATCAGCAGGTGGGTCACACAGACGCGGTTGAATACCTTGTCAGCAGACTTCTTGGCGGCCTCTGCCACGATGGGCTTATAGGATTCACCATGGATCATGATCTGCCAGCGGCCTTCACGCTGATAGCTGCCGGTCTTGGGGTTGCGCATGATCGGCAGACCCCATTCTTCGAACTGGTGAACGGCCGAGTCAACATGGCGGGCCATGTCAAACAGCAGGTCTTCACGCACCATGCCCATCAAATCCATACGCGCATAGCGGACATGGTCTTCCGGATTATTTTCACCGAAACGGGTACCCATGTAGCAGTTGATCGCGTACAGACCCTGTGCCACGGCACCGGAGCGGTCGATGTTTGCCTTTTCAGCGATGACGATCTTCTTGTCCTGACCCCAGTAACGGGCTTCCCAGGCGGCACCGGTTCCACCCAGGCCCGCACCGGCGACCAGGATGTCGATATTGTCTTCTACGATAGTTTTGTAAGCCATTAGTAGTAAACCCCTGCTTTCATTTTCAGGCCATTGGATTCCAGTGTATGCAGGCCACCTTCGTCCATACGAATGTACTTGGGCTCATTAAAGAGCAACTGGCTATCACGCATCTCCTTGCTCGGCGCAGAGACATCCCGCAGCTGGGGAATATGCTTGCCCCAGGGCTTGGTGGTGATCGGCGCCAGCAGGTTCAGGTCCATTTCGCCATTGCGTGACTTGATGCGCCAAGCGATAACACCCTTTTCCTCATCACGGATAACTCGTACCGAGTGGCCCAGCGGCGCAAAGTCCGCATAACCACGTACATCAATCGCGTGGTGAGGGCAGGCCTTCACACAGGAGTAGCACTCCCAGCACATGTTTGGTTCGATGTTATAGGCACGGCGCACGGTCGGGTCGATATGCATGATGTCCGAAGGGCAGATATCGACACAGTGTCCACAGCCGTCACAACGCGTCATATATACAAATGTTGGCATGACAGTCCTCTCTAAAATTATTGATTCAGTTGAAACGACTTAGTAGTGGCGCGGCGCTTCACGCTTGATGCCAAGTCCCATATTAGGCGGGTTGCTGCCCATGTATTCGGGGATGTCAGGATAACGTGCCTGCAGTGCAGGGTCGGTCAGCTCGCCCAGGTCGGGCAGATTTTCCTGTGAACCATCCGCCTTGGTGATCTTCTTTTGATAGGCCGCAGCAGGCTTGAAGAACATGTGTGCGAACTTGGACCACAGCACGGTACTGAACAGGGTGGTACTACCTGCCAGGAACAGGACAAAGAACAACCAGCCAAGACCACTGCCCTGGGTTGCAGACCACAGCAGTGCGAAGGTAGCGGTGACCAGCAGCGAAACGATAAACATGTCGGCACGTACGATGCGGTACCAGGGGTTACCCTCGGAGGAGACGTCAACGCGGATGAAGAACCAGAACCAGTAACCACCAAAGGCCAGGCTCAGTGCGCCGAGGTGCCACAGTACCGGCCAAATCCCGGCATCGGCCGAGGTCGGGTAGGCAAAGATCAGCGCGACAGTGGAGACAACGAAAAGGATGAAGCCGTACATGGTAAAGAGATGGGAGAGCCGACGCTGGGGGTTGGCAAATTCAGACGATGTCAGGACCTCGCTGGCGACAGTTGAGACCGCTAGGCCCATCTTCTCACCACCACTGACACTACGTCGGGCATTCTTTTGTGCTTTTTTGGCATTCTCAAAAAAGTACTGGGCACTTTTCTTGTGAATCATATCGAGGATCGTCCCCCCAACAACCATCAGGAACATCACAATGATGTAGGTCTGCATGGCCATCGACGGAATGAGCTCGGAAAGCACACTAAAGGGATTGGTACTAATCATCGTCTTTCTCTCCTGTAGAGATAATTATTGTCGCCGTGAATAATAATGGTCTGAATTCGACTTCGCTAATTAGCAATCCTTGTGAGCTGATTAGTGCGCTTAATGATAATCAGCTGCCATGGATGCCAGCAGTGTGCTACAGGGGCCTGCCACCGTCGGCGTCCCCCTCGGCCTGAGGACAGAACATCATTATTGTGCTGCCAACCTTAGCCACTCTAGACCGCGAGGCCAAACAGAACTATCTTTTGCGCGCATAGAATACCCTTATGAAGCCCCATGACAAAGCGTTCCTTTTACTCCCACAGGGTGAGCGCATACTTACATGAAGTTCGTACCCAGGCAGGCGTAACCCCTTGATTTCTGGTACGCCGTGACGACATCCATGTAGGCTCGAGGCTCGCATCCCTGCGACCGACTACCTACGACCAGAAACCAGGGGGTGACGCCTGCTCATCAAACGTATGCGGACGCCCTGTTTACGCCCAGCAAAGCAGTATGGCCCCCTTGCTTATTATTATTTTTTTCTATGACACTGAAGATAATTTCTATCTAAAAACCCAGACTAAGCGCACCTGATGGGGCAATTCATTATGGTAATACTCGGGTTTGATCTGCTATATTAGGATATTCGAATGATGATATTTGTCAAAATTCTGGCCGGGGAGACGGCCGCCATATATGGCTATTCCCCGGCTTTTCAGTTCAAAAGCAGCCGAGAGCAGAATATCCATGACTGACACTGCCAAAGTGATTGCCGAGGGTCGCACCGAGGTCAAGAACACCACCTGTTACATGTGCGCATGCCGTTGCGGTATCCGCGTACACCTGCGTGATGGCGAAGTTCGCTACATCCAGGGTAATCCCGATCACCCCCTGAACAAGGGCATCATCTGTGCCAAGGGTTCCTCCGGGATCATGAAACAGTATTCCCCCGCCCGCCTGACCAAGCCGCTTAAGCGCAAGGAAGGGGCCGATCGTGGCGATGCCCAGTTCGAGGAGATCTCCTGGGATGAGGCCTTCGACATCCTCGAAGAGCGCCTGGGTAACATCCGCGCCACCGATCCCAAGAAGTTCGCGCTGTTTACCGGCCGCGACCAGATGCAAGCCCTGACCGGTCTGTTCGCCAAGAACTTCGGTACCCCAAACTATGCTGCCCATGGTGGTTTCTGTTCGGTCAATATGGCTGCCGGCATGATCTACACCATCGGCGGTTCCTTCTGGGAGTTCGGTGGCCCGGACCTGGAACGTTCCAAGCTGTTGATCATGATCGGTACCGCCGAGGATCATCACTCCAATCCGTTGAAGGCCGAACTGTCCAAGTTCAAGCGCAACGGTGGTCGCTTCATCTCCATCAACCCGGTGCGTACCGGTTACTCCGCCATCGCCGATGAGTGGGTACCGATCAAGCCCGGTACCGATGGTGCGCTGTTGCTGGCGATCATCCACGAGATCATCAAAACCGGCCTGTATGACCGTGACTTCCTGGTCAACTACTCCAATTCCGCCGAGCTGGTCAACCTGGATTCCGGCAGCAGCGAATACGGCATGTTCGTACGTGCCGAGGTACCGGAAGAAGAAGGCTGCTTCGACCCACAGAACAAGCTGTGGTGGGATCGCAACAGCGGCAAGGCGGTGCTGAGCCGGACCAAGGGTTCCGACCCGCGTCTGCTGGGTGACTTCCAACTGCCCGACGGCACCAAGGTCAAGCCGGCCTTCCAATTGCTGAAGGATCGTGTCGCACAGTACACCCCGGAATGGGCCGCCAACATCACCGGGATCCCGGTCGAAACCATCCGCCGTCTGGCCCATGAAATGGGTATCGTGGCCCGTGACGAGAAGATCGAACTGCCGATCGCCTGGACCGATGTATGGGATAACGAGCACAAGTCGGTGACCGGTAACCCGGTTTCCTTCCATGCGATGCGCGGCCTGGCCGCCCACTCCAACGGCTTCCACACCATCCGTGCGCTGTCGATCCTGATGTCGATCCTTGGCACCATCGACCGTCCCGGTGGCTTCCGCCACAAGGCCCCCTTCCCACGTCCAATCCCGCCCTGCCCCAAGACTGCCAGGGGTCCGGAGGACGTGCAGCCCAACACCCCGCTCAACGGCATGCCGCTGGGTTGGCCGGCTGACCCGGATGATCTGTTCGTCAACGAAGACGGTAGCCCGGTACGCATCGACAAGGCCTTCTCCTGGGAACACCCGCTGTCGGTACATGGGATGATGCAAAACGTCATCACCAACGCCTGGCGTCAAGACCCCTATGCCATCGATACGCTGTTCATCTTCATGGCCAACATGGCATGGAATTCATCAATGAACACCGATCAGGTGCGCAAGATGCTCAACGACAAGGACGAAAGCGGCGAGTACAAGATCCCCTTCCTGGTCGTCGCCGACGCCTTCCAGTCCGAGATGGTCGCCTATGCCGACCTGGTGCTGCCGGATACCACCTATCTGGAGCGTCATGACGTCATCTCCATGCTGGACCGCCCGATCTCCGAATACGACGGTCCGGTAGACTCGGTGCGCATCCCGGTGGTCCCACCGATGGGCGAGTGCAAGCCCTTCCAGGAAGTGCTGATCGAGCTGGGCACCCGCCTCAAGCTGCCGGTGTTCGTGCGTGAAGACGGCAGCCGCAAGTACCGCGACTATCCGGATTTCATCACCAACTTTGAAACCGCGCCCGGTTCCGGCATCGGCTTCCTGGCCGGCTGGCGCGGCAAGAGTGGCGAGAAGGACATGAAGGGTGAGCCCAACCCCGACCAGTGGAAGATGTACGAGAAGAACAACTGTGTCTATCAGTACCATCTGCCCAAGTCCTACCAGTACATGCGTAACTGGAACCAGGGCTATCTGCAGTGGGCACAGAAGCACAGCCTGACCCGCTACGATGAGCCGATCAACATCCACATCTACTCAGAGGTGCTGCAGAAGTTCCGTCTGGCGGCCCAGGGAAAAACCCAGGGAAAACAGCCGCCCAAGCACCTGCGCAAGCGTGTCGAAACCTACTTCGACCCCCTACCCTACTATTTCGAACCGCTGGAATCCCAGCTGTCGGACAAGCACAAGTACCCGCTGAATGCAGTCACCCAGCGGCCGATGGCGATGTACCACAGTTGGGACAGCCAGAACTCGTGGTTGCGCCAGATCCACACCTACAACTTCCTGTATGTGCACCCGCAAACCGCGCGTGCCGCCGGCATCACAGACGAAGCCTGGATGTGGGTTGAGTCGATGCACGGCAAGGTTCGCTGTCTGTGTCGTTACTCCGAGGCGGTCGAGCCAGGCACTGTGTGGACCTGGAACGCCATCGGCAAGGCCGCCGGTGCCTGGAATCTGGATGGCAGCGCCAACGAGTCCAAGCAGGGCTTCCTGTTGAATCATGTGATCAGCGAGGAGCTACCTGCCCATGAGGCCGGTGAGCACATCTCCAACTCCGATCCAGTTACCGGCCAGGCCGGCTGGTATGACGTGCGCGTGCGGATCTATCCCGCTGCAGAAGGTGAAGACAAATTCACCTTCCCGCAATACGACACCATGCCTGCCTCACCCGGCACCCCGAAACGCCGTTCGAAGCAAAGCTACTTTGCCGGACTGTTTACCCGTAAGGGAGAATTCTGATGACCCAGCTTGCTCTCGTTATTGACCTGAACGTCTGCGTTGGCTGCCATGCCTGCGTGACCTCATGTAAGCAGTGGAACACCTCCGGCCAGGCCGGTCCGATGTTCGACGACAATCCCTATGGCAAGGACCCCACCGGTACCTTCTTCAACCGGGTGCAGACCTATGAGATCGGTAGCTATCCAAATACCGAAACCCTGCACTTCCCGAAGAGCTGTCTGCACTGCGAAGATGCGCCCTGTGTGCCGGTCTGCCCCACCGGTGCCAGCCACAAGCGCGCCGAAGACGGCATCGTACTGGTGGACTACGACAAGTGTATCGGTTGTAAGTACTGTTCCTGGGCCTGCCCCTACGGTGCACGCGAGTTCGATGAACAGCAGAAGGTAATGAAGAAGTGCACCCTTTGTGTCGACCGCATTTACGACCAAAGCCTGGACGAGCGTGATCGCAAGCCTGCCT
The DNA here is from genome assembly GCA_014859545.1 of Gammaproteobacteria bacterium. Classification (GTDB taxonomy): domain Bacteria; phylum Pseudomonadota; class Gammaproteobacteria; order Thiohalomonadales; family Thiohalomonadaceae; genus SLDE01. The sequence continues at coordinate 6,781 of JACUTZ010000031.1, read as the reverse complement.
GTGTGCTGGCCTGCCCAACCTCGGCCCGTCTGTATGGTGACGTGCATGATCCGGACTCCGAGGTATCGGTGGCGATCCGCGAGCGTGGTGGCTATCAGCTGATGCCCGAATGGGGCACCAAGCCAGCCAATCACTACCTGCCGCGTCGCAAGACCCAGATCAACATCCACGATGACGAACTGACCCGTGTCGACAATCCGCTGAAGAAAGAGGATATCCGCCACGAGACCAGCAAAGACGTCTCCCTGGACGATTGGTTGATGTAGGCACGCCCGGCAAAGGTGCAGGCGAAACCACTTCCTTGCCCCTTGTACCTGAATTAATTCGGAGAATTTAACGATGCACCCGACATTTTCTGTCATCTTCCTGACCACCCTGATCGGGGTTGGCCAGGGGCTGTTCCTGGCCCTGTTCACCCAACAGAGCTACTCGGCCGCCAATCTTCTGCCCAGCCAGGGTAGCGATTTCTATGTCACCGGCAGCCTGCTCGCGCTGGCCTTTCTGGTCGGTGGCCTGATCGCCGCGGTCGGCCATCTGGGCAAGCCCAGCTACATGTTCACCCGTGCCTGGCGTGGGATCACCCAGTGGCGTACCTCCTGGCTGTCCCGCGAGCTGATCCTGATGCCGCTGGTGATGGGCCTGGTATTTCTCTACGGTGCCTTCCACTACTTTGGCTGGGAGATCCGCTTCCTGGATTACAATCTTGCCAACCAGCTGACCCTGCTGCTGGGCACCATCACCACCGCGGCGGTGTTTGGGCTGTTCATCGCCACCGCGATGATCTATGCCAGCATCAAGTTTCTGCAGGAATGGGCCTGTGCCCTGACCGTCGTTAACTACACCCTGCTGGGCGGTGCCTCCGGCTTCACCCTGGCCGCCGCCTATGCCGCCTATGCGGCACCGGAGCTGGTGGGTTTCTATGTTGGCTGGGCGATCATCCTCACCATCGCGGCCCTGATCAGCCGTGGCGGTTCGCTGATCCGCAATGCCCGCATCAAACACAAATCCACCGTACAAACCGCCATCGGTGTACGCCACCCACAGATCCAGCAAAAATCGATGGGCATGATGGGCGGCTCCTACAACACCCGTGAATATTTCCACGGCGCCACCGCCGCCTTCCTCAAGTCGGTCAAGTGGATCTTCCTGGTGCTGGTGTTCCCGGTACCGGTACTGCTGCTGTGGCTGGGCATGGACGGTGGCAAGGGCCTGCTGGTCGCCGCCTTTGTGATCCAGTACATCGGCCTGGTGTTTGAGCGCTGGTTCTTCTTTGCCCAGGCCAATCATCCGCAGAACCTCTACTACCAGACTGTCTAAGGCAGCTACTGGCAGCAAGACAAAAGGGCGCGCAAGCGCCCTTTTGCATTTTTACCCACAGACAATAATGGCTCAGGCTTGGCAGAAGGCCAGTTGATGATGCCAGGTACTGGCCGCTGCGGCGGCTACCCAGCAAGACCTGTTCAATACGGCCCGTCAACGAAAGACAAGCTTCCATCGCCGGCGCATCAACGATCGTTGCTACCTGCACCCCGAAGATCCTCGCAAGCCGCTCGGTGAAATAGGCGATATTGACACCCATTTCCAGCATCCCCAGGTGTCCCTCCCCATCCTGGATCGGAGTGGTGATGCGATAGCGGATGCCATTCTTGCCGATCGCAAAGCCACTACGGGTGGCCTGCAGCTGTTTGCCCTCCCCGATCACTGGCCGCAAGGCGCTCAGGTCATCGCCGTGTTGCCCCGGCTGGTGCATCCGCAGCAGGGTCATGTTATTGGGGTCATGCACGTGCAGGATATCCTGATGGGGATTTTCCCCACGCTTGATCTGATACGGCCAATACAGCTCGCGCATCAGGGTCTCGCGATCGCCCTTCCGGCAAAGATCATCGCAAACAGGCAGCGGCGCATCATCCGCTAATCGGCTGCCTTACCACTCTCACTGAATTGGTAGCAGGCCATGGGCTACTCCTGTGTTCCGTTTTGCTGGGCAGGCTGCGGGCAAGGTCCCGTCATATTCCGGTCGAAACCATTCAGATCTCATAGGGAACCAATAATAAAAACCATGCAAGGTATACGCCATCTTTTCGCTGATCGTTTTGTCCTTGTCTGTACTACACGGGCCGACATCTGAGCTTATACCCCCATCCAAGCCTCCTATTACCCTGAAAAAAAGGGGTGATGTATAGTTGCCGAATGCCGATTTCCACCTGCCCCTGCCTGTAGCCAGGCAGAACAAAATAACAGCCTGAAACCCAAGGAGAAGCCGAGATGATCAAACCCGTTGGTGCCAGTGAACTCAAACCCCTGTTTGTATACGACTCCGACAAGCACGATGCCCTGATGCACGAGGCGGAATCCCTTCCTTCGGTGTTAATCAGCTCCAGTGCCGCCGGTAATGCGGTGATGATGGGGGCCGGGTATTTCACCCCCCTGAGCGGTTTCATGAACCTGGCCGACGCGATGGGCGCGGCAGAAGGCATGACCCTCAGCGACGGCAGCTTCTTCCCGGTACCGGTGCTGAACATGGTGCCGGATGTCTCGGCCATCAAGGACGCCGGACGCATCGCCCTGCGCGATCCCAATGTGGAAGGCCATCCGGTAATCGCGGTGCAGGATGTGCTCAGTATCGAAGAGGTCAGCGATGCACAGATGCAGACCATGACCGAAAAGACCTTCCGCACCACCGATCCGGAACACCCCGGCGTGGCCGCCTTCAACAGCCAGGGCCGCTTCGCCATCGCCGGGCCGATCCAGGTACTGAATTTCAGCTATTTCATGACCGATTTTCCCGATACTTTCCGTACCGCAGTGGAAATCCGCAACGAGATCAGCGAGCGCGGCTGGAAAAAAGTGGTCGCCTTCCAGACCCGCAACCCGATGCATCTGGCCCACGAAGAACTCTGCCACATGGCGATGGAGCGCCTCGGCTGCGACGGGCTGGTGATCCACATGCTGCTGGGCAAGCTAAAAAAGGGCGACATCCCGGCCCCGGTACGCGATGCGGCAATCCGCAAGATGGTCGAGCTCTACTTCCCACCGAACAGCGCGATGGTCACCGGCTATGGCTTTGACATGCTCTACGCCGGTCCGCGCGAGGCGGTGTTGCATGCCTACTTCCGCCAGAACATGGGTGCCACCCACTTCATCATCGGCCGCGACCATGCCGGGGTGGGCGATTACTATGGCGCCTTCGATGCCCAGACCATCTTCGACGAGGAAGTCCCCGCCGGTGCCCTGGAGATCGAGATCTTCCGTGCCGACCATACCGCCTGGTCCAAAAAGCTCAACAAGGTGGTGATGATGTGCGAGGCCCCGGACCACAGCAAGGATGACTTCGTACTGCTTTCTGGCACCAAGGTGCGCGAGATGCTGGGCAACGGCATCGCCCCGCCCAAGGAGTTCTCCCGTCCCGAGGTGGCCCAGATCCTGATCGATTACTATCAGAGCATCGAGGGCTAATCGACACGGCCTGCACCCGCAGCGGCACCCGCCGCTGCGGTCTTCCCCCGCACTAATCCCTCCGAGGTATTGCGATTTACCTCTCCAGCCCATAGATTGATCCCCCAGTAACAAATACGGGGCACACCATGGCACCCACATTGACCGACCCCTTTGCTCGCCAGATCGACTATATCCGCCTCTCCGTCACGGATCGTTGCGACCTGCGCTGCTACTACTGCATGCCTGAGGGCCACACCGATTTCGAGGCCCCCGAAGACTGGCTCAGCTTCGATGAGATCGAGCGAGTCATCGCCGCCTTTGGCCGTCTCGGCGTGCAGCGGGTGCGGGTCACCGGGGGCGAACCGCTGGTACGCAAAAACCTGTCTGAACTGACCACCCGCCTGGCCAGGCTGCCCGGCATCACGGATCTCTCCCTCAGCTCCAATGCGGTACAGATGGAACGCCATGCCCAGGCGCTGTTCGACAGTGGTGTGCGCCGCCTCAATATCAGCCTGGACACCCTCAAACCGGAACGCTTCAAGGCCATCACCCAGGGCAAGCTCGACAAGGTGATCCATGGCCTGATGGCGGCCAAGGCCGCTGGCTTTGCACCGATCAAGATCAACATGGTGGTGATGCGCGGGGTCAACGACGACGAGCTGGTCGAGATGCTGGAGTTCTGTCGCCAGCACGGCTTTACCCTGCGTTTTATCGAAACCATGCCGATGGGCGATACCGGCCGCAATGCCAGTGCGCAATACCTGCCGATGGACGAGGTGATCACTACCCTCAAACAGCATTACAGTCTGATCCCTGGGGTAATGCCCGGCGGTGGCCCGGCCCGCTATATGCAACTGGCGGGCGAGGCGATGAAGATCGGTTTTATCACCCCCATGTCTCAGCACTTCTGCGAAACCTGCAACCGGGTACGCCTGTCGGTGGATGGCACCCTCTACATGTGCCTGGGACAGGATCACCGCTTCGCCCTGCGCCCCCTGCTGCGTGCCGGGATCAGCGATACCGAACTCGAACAGGCCATCATCCAGGCCATCGCCCTCAAGCCCGAACGCCACGAGTTCAGCGAAAAACCCGAACAGGTGGTCCGTTTCATGTCGATGACCGGTGGTTAGCCCGCGTTCTGCCCTTGTGCGCGGCCAGGGGCAAAAAGATTAAAAAAGCCACTCACCGCAGAGGCGCAGAGCTACGGAGTGTGTTGTCAATTACAGGCCGACGTTGGCTCCGTCCACAGGCATGTCGTGCATGTATTCCCCGCTGCCACAGCTCATCACCATTCCCTCTGCGTCTGGGCGATATGTTCCCGACATCGCCAAACGACTACGTCCTGTAGTCGTCTGCGGTGAAAAGCCTTTATCCATCGGCTGGACACGGATGACAGCCACCGGGTGGCGGTATAGAATCCAGCAACGCCACACAGGAAGTGTCTCTTGGACGAACCAGCCCGCCAGTTGTTGACCCGTATTGAGCAGGATATCCTCGCCAATCGCTTCATCCTACCCTCCCTGCCCGAGGTGGCGCTACGGGTGCGCGAACTCAGTGCCCGTGAGGATGTGGTTCTAAGCCAACTAGAGCTTGAGATCAACAAGGATGCTGCCATCGCCGCGCGCATCCTCAAGGTCGCCAACAGCTCGGCGATGCAGCGGGGCAAACCGCTGCATTCGATCAAACAGGCCATCGCCCGTCTGGGCCTGGGCTTGGTGCGCTCCCTGGTGACCCAGCTGGCAATCCTGCAAACCATGCAGGGCTGCGAGGACAAGCAGCGCCTGCATGACTTCGTGGACAACGGCCTGAAGATCAGCGCGCTCTGTCACAGCCTGTGCCAGCAACTACCCCACCTGGACAAGGAGCAGGCCGCCCTGGCCGGTCTGCTGCATGACATCGGCAAGCTGCCGATGCGCCGTTTTCTGAGACGCTACAGCATCAACGAAAACACCGAACAGACTCTACAGCTTGAGCATCAATTACACCCCCAAGTCGGAGCGTTCATGTTGCAACACTGGCAGCTGCCGGATGAACTGGTGCAGGTCAGTCGTGAGCACGAAGAAATACTGCGTGACCACACCGGACCCGCCGATTACACCGACGTGGTGATCTGCGCCAACCTGCTGCACTACGGTACCGAACAGGGCCGCTATGCTGCGTATGCCGGGAAAGACATCCCGGCGATGCAAAGATGCCAACTCGACCAGGTCTCCGCGCAGCTGGATAAACACCTCGAACGGCGCATGGAATTATCCCTGGCCCTGGTCACCACCTGAAGCAGCCAAGGATATGGATAAGCACGCAGCCCTGCCTCGCCTCCAACAGTTATTCCGCCAGCAACGCTGGGCCGCACTGGCCACCCTGGATCGGCACGGTCTGCCCGAAGGCGCAATGGTCGCCTTTGTGATGGCGGAAAACCTGCAACAGGGCTATCTGCACCTCAGCCACCTGGCCAGCCATACCCGCAACCTGTTGAGCCGTCCCGAGGCCGCGCTGGTGATCAGCGAGGCCGATCCCGGTCAGGGCGACCCGCAGCAGCTGGCACGCCTGTCACTACAACTTCGTATACATCCACTCAAGCCGGAAGCACCGGAATATATCGCCGCCCGTGCCCGATATCTGAACGCCTTTCCCGATGCCGAGATGCGTTTTGGCTTCAGTGATTTTCAGCTATTTGTGTTTGACTGGCATAGCGCCCGCCTGGTCGGTGGTTTTGCCCAGGCCACCAGCTTTCGCCCCGAGGACCTGCACAACATGGCCGGCTCATAGCTTGGTTATTAAGCTTTTATTACCGTTTTGTATCTACTCGCACCTTTTGAAAAAAATTCACCGCAAAGGCGCAAAGACGCAAAGGGTTAATGGACACACCACGCACCAAACATCGGCTCGATACCTATATAAGAGGAGTTATCACGTACGATCGCGAATGCAGGTTCGATCCGCGTGGTAATCATGAACGTAACAGCCCCCTCTTGGGAGTATTCATGCCGCAGAGATAACGGCTTGCTGTCCACAAAGACAATCTTACCGCAGACGACTACAGGACGTAGTCGGTTGGCGATGTCGGGAACATATCGCCCAGACGCAAAGGCGCAGAGAAAACACAGATCTTCAATCACCAAATTGCAGACCATACTGTTGTTTGTGACGGGCACTACGCGCTTGTTCTTCGATGGCAAACCCTTTGGCGGACATGGAAAAAAGGGTTCTTCGCAGATTAGTGTGATGTTCACACTTTGGATAGTACTTGTGTCGCTAGCGCGACGGTTGATTGGATGCGGGGGGCTGCCCCGCATTCAATCCACGTCGCGGTAGCGACACAAAACAGTGAACTAAAGCATTT
>JACUTZ010000173.1 GCA_014859545.1 Gammaproteobacteria bacterium | reverse complement strand
TGCGCCTCTGCGCCTGGGCGATATGTTCCCGACATCGCCAACCGACTACGTCCTGTAGTCGTCTGCGGTGAATCGCTTTTGTTCCGCAATACACCAAGCCTCAAACTGCCAACGCAAAAAAATCCCCCTTGCGGGGGATTCTTTCGATACCGGGCCGAAGCCTGGATCAGATGTAGAGGGTGATGTCTGCTTCGCCGGCAAATTCGAAGAAGGTGGCGGCACCACCAAACTCGACGCCGTCGATAAATTCCTTGGGATTCATCTCGAACAGGTCCACGGTCATCTGGCAGGCGACCATCTTGACATCGGCCTCGATGCACAGCTCGCGCAGTTCTTCCACGCTGGCCACTCCCTTGGACTTCATCTTCTGCTTCATCATCATGGTCATCATGCTCTGCATGCCAGGCAGGGCCTGGATCAGTACGGGCATGGGCATGGGCATCGGCATACCGGGATTACCCAGCGAGGTGACCTTGAGGTTAAGGTCCTTCTTCAGACACTGCAGACCATAGAAGGTCCAGAAGATCTGTACCTCATAGCCGAGCGCGGCGGCGGTAGACGCCAGGATGAAGGGCGGATAGGCCCAGTCCAGCGTTCCTTTGGTTGCAATAATCGCCATTTTCTTTTGTTCTGACATGGGAATCCCCCCTATGTGGCATTGACTGTGGTGGCTGAGTGTTGTGTGGGCAAACAAAAGGGCCTGCTACCGATGGCAGCCTGCCCTGTTGTGGATCACAGACCTGGAAAAATTAGGCCTTTTTGATCAAAAAGACGAACTTGCCGCCTTCTTCGCCGGATTCCATCAAGCTGTTACCGGTTTGCTTGGCAAAGGCTTCGAAGTCCTTTACTGAACCGGGGTCGGTCGCGATGATACGCAGCACCTGACCGGATTCCATGCTGCCGAGGCTCTTCTTGGCGCGCAGGATGGGCAGGGGGCAGTTCAGGCCGGATGCGTCGAGTTCTTGATCGTGTGCCATTATCTCTATCTCCTAATGGATTTTTGCTGAAAATACCCAGCGGCCCATTCTGTGGACGCCAGGTGGTGTAAAATCAGAATTCCGGGGTGTACTTATATGCCATGCGTAGGGCGAAAGCAAGCCTTGGCAAGGCCACAAAAATCACACTAATGAAATATAATTTTAAAATTCATAGACTTAGAAAAAACCTTATTCGCTAAACCAATCATCGGATTAGCGCTATAAACCTTTTACGGGTTGCGTGGTCTCAGCCAGCGTCCCCTGTTGGAGTTTTTCATGTTCAAGCGCATCACCGTCCTCTTGTGTCTGACGCTGTGCTGGCCTTACTTGGCCGCACAGGAAGATAGCCGTTACAGCGCCTTGCCGGAGATGGGCGATAGCGCGACCACGGTGCTGAATGCCGAGACGGCACAGCAAATCGGTCAGGCGATGATGCGCCAAATCCAGCGCAGCGGCAAAATCAATGATGACCCACTGGTGCAGGAATACATCCAGCGTATTGGCCGCGAGCTGGCCGCTGGCGGCATGGTCGGCGACCAGCATTTTCATTTCTTTGTGATCAACGAACGCAGTATCAACGCCTTTGCCATGCCCGGTGGCTACATTGGGGTGCATGCCGGGCTGATCCTGGCCAGCCAGTCGGAAAACGAGCTGGCTGCGGTGATCGCCCATGAGATCGCCCATGTTACCCAGCATCACATCGCCCGCAGCGTGGAAAAAGCCCAGCAGATGAATCTGCCACTGACCGCAGCGGTGATCGCCGCGATCCTGCTCGGTGCCTCCGATCCACAGATCGCCCAGGCGGCCCTGGCCGCCACCATCGGTGCCGGCCAGCAGATGCAGATCGACTTTACCCGCGCCAATGAAAAAGAGGCCGACCGGGTCGGCATGCAATTGCTGGCATCGGCCAGTTTTGACCCCCGTGGTATGGCTGACTTCTTCCTGCGTCTGCAAGAGGACAGTCGCTATGCCAGCAATGGGCTGCCCGAGTTCCTGCGCACTCACCCGATCAGCAGCGATCGCCTGGCCGAGGCCCAGGAGCGCGCCAGTCGTTATCCGCGTAGCATGCGCACCGACAGTATTGCCTACCAGCTGACCCGCGCCCACCTGTTGCTACAACTGAGCGAGAACCCACAACAGCTGGCCGCACAACTGGCCGACGGCGAACAACCCATACCACTCGGTGCAGAAGGCCGACGCTACCTGCAAGGCCTGATCCACCAAAAACAGCGTGAATTTCCCAAGGCCCGCTCCGCCTTCCGTGAACTACTGGAGACCGCGCCAGAACGTATCGCCTATATCGATGCCCTGGGCAAACTGGAGTTGCAGGACGGACAGGCCCGCACCGCCGAAAAACTCTATCAACAGGGGCTGGACTATTACCCCGGCAATCTCCCCCTGAGCCTCGGCCTCGCCGAGGTCTTAATCGCGGATGATCGGCACGAACAGGCCCGTCAATTGCTTAGCGAATACCTGAGCGTGCAGGGAAGTCATCCCACCGTACTGCATAAACTGGCCAAGGCCGAAGCCATGCTGGGCAATCATGCGGCCTCCCACCTGGCCCTGACCGAATACCATTTGCTGCGTAATGAGCCCCACAGTGCACTCGACCAACTAAGCATTGCCCGCCGCCAGCAAGCCCTGACGGAATATCATGCGGCGCGCATCGAGGCCTATAGTGAACAGATTACCCGCTTGCTGGAAAAGCCGTAAATTCCGTGGCTGTTTAATGGAAAATATCGATGGGCATATAAAACCATGCATCGGAATCTCGCGATAAAATAGCCATCACGAATATGCCCACACTCCCCTAATCCATTGCCTGCATGCCAGCACCTTGATAGCGCAGATCACCCTCACTCGATCCACCACTAGCGCCATTTTCACTGTAGTTCTCCCCGACACCCACTCACGATAAACCGCAGGTATTTCGCGCACACCTGGACACCGGCCACAGGCATAGGCAGCAGCATGCACAGGACTGGGAAGCCTTTATTAGTAATTCACTAATATACTAATAATAAACATTTTTTCCCCTACCCCCTTGCGTTCATTTTCTTATTCGGTATTCTTGTCCCTGTCCTGTGGTCAGGACCCATGCGGTCACAAACCGTATGTGGAGAGGATATGCAGCCAGGGTGGCTCGCATGGCAGCAAGCAGCTAACAGGGATGTGGCACATTTGCTGGTGAAAGTAATAAAAAACTGTTCTGTTAGGAGGAGGCTTGCGGCTTGCCGCACCATCACTAACCGAAGTGGTTCCGGACATCCCCGGATGACCGAACCTCTCCCCCCCACTAGCTTTAGCGGTGGAGGTTAGTGTAGTTGAGAAAAACACTATTGTGATTTCTTGACATGATGGGGAACTGATAACAGCGAATATGTGTCTACTTGTTTGCAAGTCCCATCGACACCACATAACCAACACACTTCACAATATTGAGGAGCAACTAACGTGAATATGAAACGCCGAGTTTTCCTGAAAGGTACCCTCGCCAGTGGCGCTGTTGCCGTAGCAGTAGGCGCTGGCCTGCTGACCTCTGGCCAGGTTCTGG
>JACUTZ010000172.1 GCA_014859545.1 Gammaproteobacteria bacterium | reverse complement strand
CTACGAATAAGCGATGATATTTCAGCGAATCTGGCTTAAGAGCCAACTTATGAAGAGTGGCTCGGCCGCGATGTTTGTTTGCTCCCCTCTACCTCAGGGAGACGACTACACGGAAGTAGTCGGTTGGCCGTGTCGGGAACATACGGCCTAGGGTTAGGGTGAGGGGATAAAACATTCGCGGCAGAGCCGCACCTACCAAACCAACCGACAACCAACCGCCACCGATATCCGTCCCCTTCTGCGCAAGGTGTTAGGGATAAAACGGCACTTACAGCAAGTCTTCAAGCTTTAATGATTTCCCCACATGGTGATTTCTGAGCTTTTCATCGTCAGTGATGAGCACGTACCCACCATATATTGCTGTTGCCGAGATAATACTATCTGGAAGCTTGAGTGATGTTGTCCTGCGAATTTTTATTGCTATTTGCTGTGTTTCAGCTGTCACTGCTGGATATTGATTGCAGCCAGAGCGACCATAAGCTGTTGTTCATCATCGTGAGTGAGCTGTGGCCAGGATAACAGTTCCATTTTAGTGATCACTGAGGCTGCGTAATTTGCTTCCGGCAGTTTGAGCCTACGATTAATTGCGTAGATGAGGGCGTTAGTATCGAGCAGGTACTTACCACTCATTTCTCATGGTCTTTTGTATATCTAGTGCGTCCTGCCCCAAAAATGCCTGGATCTGTGTGTTAGAGAAGTCCAACTCTGCGACTGTCTGTGTTGGGAGCTTGTTATCCTCCACCATGAGCACGATCTTGGCGTGGGAATTGTCCAGCTGGCGGTATATTTCAGGGATTTTTACCACACCATCCTGAATATCTGCTTCAAATTCAATTGCATACATAAAGTACCCCCGGTTCGTAGTGCGTTTGATAGGTATACCATCGTGCTAATAGTAGGGGATGCAGCACGATTGGCAAGGGCTTTGTATTGGTGAGGGGCTGTGATGCATTGTGGAGTTTAAACCCCTCTCCCCTGCCCTGGGCCGTATGTTCCCGACACGGCCAACCGACTACTTCCGTGTAGTCGCCCCCTTGAGGGGGGGGGGGAGAACATTCACGGCAGAGCCGCTCCTGCATGGCATTCGTGGTATGACTTATCGCGCCTGCACAATGAAATGCGGATTGAGCAGGCCTTCGCGCTGGTTGTAACGCAGTTCGTCGCCGGTTTCGGCATTGATGACCTTGCCGCCGGCTTCGTTGACAATGCAATGGGCGGCGGCGGTGTCCCATTCACTGGTCGGGCCCAGGCGTGGGTAGATGTCGGCACTGCCTTCGGCGACCAGACAAAATTTCAAGGAGCTGCCCATGGCGACGATTTGCGGATTTATGAAGCGGCTGAGATAGGCCTCAAATTCCGGGCTGCCATGGGAACGACTGCCGACGATGCGCCAGGGGCGCTCATCCCCTTCTGGAGGTGTGGCCAGGTGTATTTGCTTGATATGCTGATCCTGCTCCCGCCATGCACCCTGCCCCTCTGCAGCCCAGTAGCATCGGCCCAGTGCCGGGGCATGGACCACGGCCATCACGGGCCTGCCCTGTTCGATCAGGGCGATGTTGACGGTGAACTCGCCATTCTTCTTGATGAATTCCTTGGTGCCATCGAGCGGATCGACCAGCCAGAAGCGCTGCCAGTTTTTTCTGATGGCAAACTCGCTATGGCTGCCTTCTTCTGACAGGACCGGCAGGATCGGCTCCAGCTTGTTCAGGCCCTGCTGAATGATTCGGTGGGCGGCCTGGTCGGCCTCGGTCAGGGGCGAGCTGTCCTGCTTGAAGGCGACGGCAAATTCCTGCTGGTAGATCTGCATGATGGCATCGCCGGCCTGTTTGGCGATCGTGACCAACTGCTGAATGTCGATGTGCGAGCCCACTCAATCCCCACCAAACAGATCGCGGCTGTAGACCTTGTCCAGCACGTCAGCCAGGTCTTCGGTGATGCGATTGGCGATGATCACATCCGACTGCTGCTTGAATGTCGCCAGGTCGTTGATCATCCTGGATTTGAAGAATTCATCTTCATGATAGGTCGGTTCGTAGATAACCACCTCGATGCCCTTGGCCTTGATCCGCTTCATCACCCCCTGGATCGCCGAGGCGCGGAAGTTGTCGGAGCCGGCCTTCATTACCAGACGATAGATCCCGACTACCTTGGGATTGCGGCGGATAACGCTGTCGGCGATGAAGTCCTTGCGGGTGGTGTTGGCATCAACGATGGCCTTGATGATGTTGCTGGGCACATCCTTGTAATTGGCCAGTAATTGCTTGGTGTCCTTGGGCAGACAATAACCGCCATAGCCAAAGGAAGGATTGTTGTAGTGATTGCCGATGCGTGGGTCCAGGCAGACGCCTTCGATGATGTGGCGGGAATCCAGACCATGGGACTCAGCATAGCTGTCCAGTTCGTTAAAATAGGCGACACGCATGGCCAGGTAGGTATTGGAAAAGAGTTTGACTGCCTCGGCCTCGGTGGCATCGGTAAACAGCACCGGGATGTCCTGTTTGATGGCCCCCTGCACCAGTAGATTGGCAAAGGTTTTGGCGCGCTCGGATTGTTCGCCGATGATGATGCGCGAGGGGTAGAGGTTGTCGTAAAGTGCCTTGCCCTCGCGCAGAAACTCCGGCGAGAAGATGATATTGGCCAGTTCCTGGTCCTGCTTGAGTTTTACCGTGTAGCCCACTGGCACGGTGGATTTGATCACCATCACCGCAGCGGGGTTGATCGCCATCACATCGCGGACCACCGATTCGATGGATTTGGTATTGAAGTAATTGGTTTGCGGGTCGTAGTCGGTGGGGGTGGCGATGATCACGAAGTCGGCATCCTGGTAGGCATCGTGCTTGTCCAGGGTAGCGCGGAAATTGAGCTGCTTGTTGCTGAGGAAGTCTTCAATCTCCCTGTCTTCGATCGGCGATTGTTTGTTATTCAGTAGCTCGACCTTTTCCTTGATGATATCCAGCGCCACAACTTCATTGTGCTGCGACAAGAGCATGGCATTGGAAAGGCCGACGTAGCCGGTTCCGGCGATGGCGATTTTCATTTTTAAATCCTGTGTGAAGATAGTGCTGAGTTCTGAGTGCTGAGTTCTGAGTTCTGAGTGCTGAGTCATGTTTTGGTAGTGTTGATTTTTTTTGTTCGTTTTTTATCGACTGCGGACCTTAGTCCTCCAATAACCCTGGCTAGCTCTTTAAATTCCTGGTGCAGGATGTCGAAGTCGGATTTTGATAGATACCCTACATCCATTGCAATATACAACTGGGATCTAACTTCGGCACAACTTGCTTTTGCAACGACCAGAAATTGATGAAACTCGTTTGGTGCAGATCGCTCAAATCCTTCTGCAATATTTGACATAGTGGAGACCGCAGCACGTCTAATTTGTTCGCGCAATCCAAAATCTCTGGAGAAATTACCGATAGACGTAATGCTATAAATTTTTGCGGTGAGGCTCCGGGCTTTCTGCCAGGCTATCAAATCCTCAAATCGTTGAATCGTATCCATACATACCCCCTTAACTCCCTAGAGACTGATACTCAGCACTTAGCACTTAGCACTTAGCACTTAGCACTTAGCACT
>JACUTZ010000030.1 GCA_014859545.1 Gammaproteobacteria bacterium | reverse complement strand
GCCCGCAATGCCTTCTCTCGCACTCGCCTGAGCGACAACAACAGCCTGTTAAACCTTTGCGTCTTTGCGCCTTTGCGGTGAAATGTCTTTTGGTCGTCTGCGGTGAACTGCTTTTTTATACTGGCCCCGGATCATAACCGAGCCGACGCGAGATCCGCCGTCCGGCCTCGCCCACCAGTGTTACCCAATCCTGTTGCCAGCGTTCGATTGGCGCGGAGATCGATAGCCCGGCCACTACTGCGCCGCTGCTGTCGCGCACCAATACCCCGATGCAGCCCACCCCCGGTTCGGCCTCTTCGTCGTCATAGGCATAGCCATCGGCCACGGCCTGGCGGATCTCCCGTTGCAGCGCCGGCAGCTCGGTGACGGTCTTGGCGGTGTAGCGGGGCAGGCCGGTGCGTGCGGCATAGTCGCGGATCGCCGCCTCACCCAACTCGCCCAGCATCAGCTTGCCCACGGCGGTGACATGTAAGGGGGCATGGCTGCCGATCACCTGCTCTACCCGCACCGCGTGGCGGGCGGTGACGCGTTCCAGGTAGATCACCTCGTCGCCCTCGCGCACCGTCAGGTTGACCGTTTCGCCAACCTGGTCGCGCAGCCATTCCATCTCTGGACGGGCCTCGCTGCGCAGGTCCAGGCGGCTGCGTACCCGATCGGCCCAGCCCAGCAGGCGGGTGCCGAGCTGGTAATGACCCTGGGCATCGCGACTGACCATGCCATGGCTGGCCAGGGCATTGAGGATGCGAAAGGCGGTGGAGGGGTGCAGGCCACTTTCGGCGGCGACGAGCTTGAGGCTGGCGTGGGGTTGGCTCGCCAGGATATCGAGTAACGCGGTGGCGCGATCGATGACCTGGATGCCGCTGCTGGTCTGTGTCATGGTTATTTCACATTATGAAAACGATTATGTATTGTGAAATGATAGCCCAGCTACTAGTCTCATGACAAGACGTTGCCCATACCGGGCAGCCGATACTCATCCAAGGAGCCACCCATGTCTGCCAATACCGCCCTGACCGGCTTTGCCGCCGGTATCCAGTACACCGGCCAAGCCTGGCCCGAGTTTGCCCAACATGCCGCCCAGCCGGTGATCGCTGAAGGCCAGTCGGCGATTAGTGAGATCAATGCGCAGAGCGTCTATCAGACCCTGCTTGGCGCTGATGCGCTGCGCTATGTGACCCTGCAGGTTTGTGGTGCCAAGGGCTCCGGCCATCCCGGCGGCTATGCCTCCAGTGCCGAGGCCCATGCCGCGCTGATGATGCTGGGACATACCAATATCGTCACCGAGGTGGGTCATCACGCCCCCGGCTTCTATGCCGCGATGTACCTGGACGGCTCGCTGGAGGAGATGGGTATTCGCACCATGGACGACATGATGGCGCGTTTTCGCGAGAAGCATGGTTTGCTTGGGCATCTCTCCGGTGCCATCCCCGGCCTGCTGGCCCCTGCCGGCCCGCTGGGCCAGGGTCAGCATTTCGCCATGGCCGGGGCCTTGTTGCACCGCGACAAGCTGTTCCCGGTAACCATCGGCGATGGCGGCATGGGCGAGCCCTATGTGCTCAATTCGATGATGCACTTTCACACCGCCTTTCCTGAGGTGACCAACTTCCTGCCCACGCTGATTTGGAATGGTTACTCCCAGGAACACCACTCGATGGTGTCGCTGATGAGCAACCAGCAGATGACCGATTACTGGAAGGGACATGGCTTTGACGAGGTGGTACTGGTCGATGCCAAGGCATTTGACGACAGCGCCCAGGATGGGGCCTATGTGGACAGCAGCCGCTTCTCCCACGGCCAGCGCCTGGCCTTCGCCGAGGCGGTGTTGCGCGGGGTGGAGCATGCCGCCAGCTCGGCGATGGGTGGCAAGCTGACCGCCTTTATCATCAAGCAGCTCAAAGGCAGCGGCGTACATACCGTCGGCGCCAAGTCGCACAACCTCTATCCGGCCGACACCCTGGACGCCGAACACATCAAGGCCGGCCTGCAACGCCGCGCCCTGCCGGCCGAGGCCTGGCCGATCGTGCGTGCCAACTTCCAGCGTGCCGGTGGCGGCCCGGCGGTCAAGACCGTGGTGACCGAATTCGAGATGGCCCTGCCGGCGCTGCGCCTGCAGATGCAGGAATTCGCCAAGGGCGAGAAGGCGGTACCTGCCACCGCGATGGGCGCACTGGTGGCCCAGGTCGGCCAGCAGGACCCGCGCTTCATCGTCACCAACGCGGATGGCAACGAGGCCTCGGCGATGAAGAACATCAACGATGCGCTGAAGATCCGCCATCCCACCACCGATCCGCTGTATAACCAGACCCCCATCGGGCAGGTCTATGAGCCGCTCAATGAGGATGCCTGTGCCGGTCTGGCCTCGGCCCTGTCGCTGTTCGGTTCGCGCGCGCTATGGCTGTCCTACGAGTCCTTTGCGATCAACGGCTGGCCGATCGTGCAGACCGTCTCCCAGGCGATGGCCGAACTGCGCCGCAAGACCCCGTCTATCGTTTGCATGTTCACCGCCGGGGCGCTGGAGCAGGGGCGCAATGGCTGGACCCATCAGCGTCCCGAGATCGAAAACTATTTCGCCGGGATGATGCGCAACGGCAACAGCTTCGCGCTGTTCCCCTGTGATGCCAATGCGATCCAGGCGGCCTATGAGTACGCCACCAACAGCGTCAACAAGAGCATGGTGATCATCGCCTCGAAGAGCCCGCTGCCGGTGTACATGAGCCTGGCCGAGGCCCGCGATGCGGTGCAAAAGGGTGCCGCGAGCATTTACGAATCCGCTGCCGGCGACAAGGGCACCGTGGTGTTCGCGGTAAGCGGTGACATGGTCTTGCTGCCGGTGTTTGAGGCAAAGGACCAGCTGGAGGCCGACGGCTGGCGGGTCCGCATCGTGGCGGTGCTCAATCCGCGTCAGCTGTATCGTCCGGGCGATGTTGCCTGGGATACGGTCTCGCAGCCGGACAATGCCTTTATGGATGACGATCACTTCCATGCCCTGTTCGATGGCGAGGTGTTGCTGGCGGTCAGTGGTGGACCCAGTGCGCCGCTGGAGCCGGTGCTGCTGCGTAGCCGCGCCCAGCGCCGTGATACCCTGTGCTGGAAGCGTGGTGAGACTACCGCCACTGCGGGCGAGATCATGGATTTCAACGGCATCACCGCCGCGGCGATGGTGGCCAGGATCAAGGCCTGAGTTTTTGTGAATGAAATGATCAACGCAGCGTACGCCGAGCTCGCAGAGCTGATGATAGCCAGGCCCTCTGCGGGCCCTGTGGCGGTGCGTTGACGACCGAGGATCAACCATGACCATCAACAAGATCATCGTATTGGACGACGACCCGACCGGCTCGCAAACGGTACACAGCTGTTTGTTGCTGACCCGTTGGGATGTGGTCACGCTCAAGCGAGCACTGCAGGACGCATCGCCCCTGTTTTTTGTGCTAACCAATACCCGTGGCATGTCTCCTGCCCGTGCCGAGGCGCTGACCCGTGAGGTGTGCCAGCAGCTGAAGATCGCCCTGGCCGAGCTGGCGGCGGCGGGGCAGTCGATCCAGCCCTTGCTGGTAAGCCGTTCCGACTCGACCCTGCGTGGGCACTATCCGGTGGAAACCGATGTGATCGCCGCAGAGCTGGGTCCCTTCGATGCGCACTTCATGGTGCCCGCCTTCTTCGAGGGCGGGCGCTTCACCCGCGACAGCGTGCATTATCTGATCGTCGATGGCCAGCCGCTGCCGGTACACGAGACTGAGTTCGCCCGTGACTCGGTGTTCGGCTACCGGCACAGTTATCTGCCCGACTATGTGGCGGAAAAGACCCATGGCCGGATCACTGCCGGGCAGGTCGAGCGCTTTGTGCTGGCCGATGTGCGTGGTGACAGCCTGCCACGCTTGTTGGGGCTCAAGCACAATGTCTGCTGCGTGGTGGATGCCGAGCGCCAGGCCGATCTCGATCACTTTGCCGGTCAGTTGATGCAGGCGGCCAGCCAGGGCAAGCGCTTTTTGTTTCGCAGCGCCGCCAGCCTGTTGACCGCGCTGGCGCAACTGCCACCACAGGCAGTGGCCGCCGAACAGATGGCCCGCTACGTACGCGACGGGCGTCCCGGTGCGGTGATCGTTGGCTCCCATGTGAAGAAGACCACCGAACAGCTGCAGGCCCTGCTGCAGATGCCGGGTGTGGTGCCGCTGGAGGTGGAGGTGGATCGCATCGAGGCAGAGCGTGCCACGATGCTGGCGACGATCCTCTCCGCCTGTGCCGTTTACCACGGCGAGGGACAGACCCCGGTGGTGTTCACCAGTCGGGTCGAGCGCAGCTTTGCCGATGAACATACCCGGCTGGCCTTCGGCGAACAGGTCTCGGGCTTTTTGATGGATGTGGTGCGTGGCCTGCCCAGCAGCCTGGGTTTTTTGATCAGCAAGGGCGGGATCACCTCCAATGACGTGCTCAGCGATGGCCTGGCCTTGCGCACCTCACGGGTGCTGGGGCAGATCCTGCCCGGCTGCTCGGTGGTACGCTGCCCGGATGATCATCCGCGTTATCCCGCCTTGCCGGTGGTGATCTTCCCGGGTAACGTCGGGGATGCCCAGGCCCTGGCCCGGGCCTATGCACGTCTGTCCGGAAGCGGAGAAGCCTGATGTCCCACCCCCCTGCAGCTGGCAAGGCCGTGACACACGACAGGGCCGCATTGCGCCAGGCCCTGGCGGCGATTCTGCCGACCGAGTTGATCCTCTCCGAGGAAGAAGACCTGCGCCCCTATGAGTGCGATGGCCTTTCGGTCTATCGGCAGTTGCCGTTGCTGGTGTTGCTGCCGGAGACCATTGAGCAGGTGCAGGGGGTCCTCAGGCTCTGTCAGCGCCTGGGCGTATCGGTGGTGGCGCGTGGTGCCGGCACCGGGCTGTCCGGCGGGGCACTGCCCGACGCCAATGGGGTCTTGCTCAGTCTGGCCAAGTTCAATCGTATCCTGGAGATGGACCCACAGCGCGGTATCGCGCGGGTGCAACCTGGGGTGCGCAATCTGGCGATCTCCGAGGCGGCCCGTCCCCATGGCCTGTATTATGCGCCGGACCCTTCCTCGCAGATCGCCTGCAGCATCGGTGGCAATGTGGCGGAAAACGCCGGTGGGGTGCACTGCTTGAAATATGGTCTGACGGTGCACAACATCCAGCAGATCAAACTGGTTACCATCGACGGTGAGCTGCATGAGATCGGTGGCCTGGGGCTGGATGTGCCGGGCTATGATCTGCTGGCGCTGCTGACCGGCTCCGAGGGCATGCTGGGGGTGATCGTCGAGGTGACAGTGAAACTGCTGTCATTACCGGAACGTGTCCAGGTGCTGCTGGCGGCCTTTGATGATGTGGCCAGGGCGGGTGCGGCAGTCGGAGCGATCATCAGCGCCGGGGTGATCCCGGCCGGTCTGGAGATGATGGACAAGCCGGCGATCCAGGCCGCCGAGGCCTATGCCCATGCGGGCTATCCTGTCGATGCCGAGGCGATCCTGTTGTGCGAGGTGGACGGCACCAATGAGGAAGTCTCCGAACACGTCAGGACGGTACGGGGTATCCTGCTACAGGGTGGCGCCATCGAGGTACGCACCGCGCGCGATGAACAGGAACGGCTGGACTTCTGGAAGGGGCGCAAATCGGCCTTCCCGGCGGTGGGGCGACTTTCACCCGATTATTACTGTATGGATGGCACCATCCCGCGCCGACGTCTGCCCGAGGTACTGCAGGCGATCAGCGCCATGTCGCAGGAATACGGCCTGCAGGTGGCGAATGTGTTTCATGCCGGTGACGGCAATCTGCACCCGCTGATCCTGTTTGATGCCAATAGGCCGGGCGAGCTGGATCGCACCGAGGAATTCGGTGGACGTATCCTCGAGCTATGCGTACAGGTCGGTGGCACCATCACCGGCGAGCACGGGGTGGGGATGGAGAAGATCAATCAAATGTGTAGCCAGTTTGCCAGCGCCGAGCTGCAGCAGTTTCATGCCATCAAGGCTGCCTTTGATCCCGATGCGCTGTTGAATCCCGGCAAGGCGGTGCCGACCCTGCATCGTTGTGCCGAGTTGGGTGCCATGCATGTGCATCACGGCCAGTTGCCCCACCCGGATATCGAGCGTTTTTGAGCATGGCCATGGACAATACGGACAACACGGATCACAGTCAGCAACTGGCCGAACAAATCGCCGAGGCGGCGGCCAGCGGTCGTGCGCTGTGCATACAGGGCGGCAATAGCAAGGCCTTTTACGGTCGTCTGCCACAGGGTGAGCCGCTGTCGGTGGCGGCGCATCGCGGGGTGGTCAGTTATGACCCGACCGAACTGGTGATCACCGCCCGCGCCGGCACCCCACTCAAGGAGCTGGTGGCGACCCTGCGGGCTGAAAACCAGATGCTGCCCTTTGAGCCGCCAGGCTATGGAGAAAACGCCACTCTGGGCGGCAGCATCGCCTGCAATTTTTCAGGCCCGCGTCGGGCCTATGCGGGTGCCGCGCGCGATTTTGTGCTGGGCACGCGGGTGATCAACGGCCGGGGCGAGCAGCTGCGCTTTGGTGGCGAGGTGATGAAGAATGTGGCCGGCTATGATGCCTCGCGGCTGATGTGTGGCGCACTCGGCACCCTGGGGCTGATCCTCGAGGTCTCGCTCAAGGTCTTGCCCTTGCCCGAGGCGCAGGCCAGCCTGGTGTTCGAACTGGATCCTGCCAGCGCGCTGGCGCGGATGCAGGCCCTGGCGCGCCAGCCCTGGCCGCTGTCGGCCAGTTGCTATCTGGATGGGCGACTCCATCTGCGCCTCAGCGGCACGGCGGGCGGGGTGAGTGCGGCGCGGCAAAAACTCGGTGGCGAACTGCTCGCCGACGATGAGGGTTTCTGGGCGGCGATCCGCGAGCACCACGATGGCTTCTTTGCCGAGCCCGCGCCGCTGTGGCGAATCTCCCTGGATGCGGCAGCCCCGCCTCTGCCACTGGCGGGCGAGAGTATCTATGAATGGGGCGGCGCGCTGCGCTGGCTCAGGGGCGAGCAGGATATGCAGGCGCTGCGTGCCCTGGCGCAACAATACGGCGGCCATGCCACCTTGTTCCGCCATGGGGCCTCGCGCGAGCATGTCTTTCAGCCCCTCAGCCCAGGCCTGCTGGCGCTGCACCGGCAACTCAAGCAGGCCTTCGACCCGGTCGGGATCCTCAATCCGGGCCGCCTCTACAGTGAATTCTAACTCCAATCATTGATGGTGATGTCGCGATGAAAACGCAGTTACTGCCACAGCACCAGCAAAGCGCCCTGGGCCAGGAGGCCGATGCGATCCTGCGCAGCTGTGTGCACTGCGGCTTTTGCACCGCCACCTGCCCCACCTATCAATTGCTCGGCGATGAGCTGGATGGCCCGCGTGGGCGCATCTATCTGATCAAGCAGGTGCTGGAGGGAAACACCCCGACACCGCGCACCCAGCTGCATCTGGATCGCTGTCTAAGCTGTCGTGGCTGTGAAACCACCTGCCCCTCCGGGGTGCGTTACGGGCGTCTGCTGGATATCGGTCGGGAGTTGGTCGATGAAACGGTTGAACGTCCCACGTGGGCGCGGTTACAACGCCGCGCGCTGCGCCTGATCCTGCCCCATGCGGGGCGTTTTGCACTGCTGCTGGGTCTGGCACGCCTACTGCGACCGCTACTGCCCAGGACTGTGCAAGGCAAGATCCCGGTGCGCCAATCCCTGCCCACGTGGCCACCAGCCCGTCATGCGCGGCGGATGCTGGTATTGCAGGGCTGCGCCCAGTCAGTAGCCACGCCGCTGAGTAATGTGGCGGCGGCGCGGGTGCTGGATCGTCTGGGGATCAGCCTGATCGCCGCCGCCGAGGCCGGTTGCTGTGGCGCGCTCAGCCATCACCTGAGCGCCGCAGCGGAGGCCCGTGACTTCATGCGTCGCAATATCGACGCCTGGTGGCCGCATATCGAACAGGGTGCCGAGGCGATCGTGGTCAGCGCCAGCGGTTGCGGGGTGATGCTCAAGGACTATGGCAAGCTGCTGGCCGATGACCCTGTCTATGCGGAAAAGGCCGCCAGGGTCGCCACACTGAGTCGGGATCTGGGTGAGGTGTTGGCGGGTGAGGATCTTGCTGCACTGCGAGCCAACAGGCCGCTCAGGCTGGCCTACCATCCACCCTGTACCCTGCAGCATGGTCAGCAACTACCCGGTCTGGTGGAAAAGATCCTCACCAGACTCGGTCATCAATTGCTCCCGATCAGGGACAGCCACCTTTGTTGTGGCTCGGCGGGCACCTACTCATTGCTACAACCGGCACTCTCGCAACAGATGCTGAAAAACAAACTGGGCCATCTCACTGCCGAACAGCCGGAATTGATCGTTACGGCCAATGTAGGCTGTCAGCTTCATCTGGGCAGTCAGTCGGCACTGCCGGTCAGGCATTGGATCGAGTTATTGGATCAGCACTAGGGGCGTTTGGGTTGACTCATAGGTCCTCATAAAATCCGAATTATTTATCGCTGCTTTCGTCTACCGATGTGCCATTTTCGGTGTTATCCATCATGGAAGAGAATCAGGCGGGGTGAGGAATCGACGATAGTTTTTTGTTGATACCAAACGGTAAACATCGATCGTGATGAGTAAAAACGTGATCTCCAGCGAGTGGCTGGTTTTAATCATTCGGATGGTTAAATCGGTTAGTGAAGAAGATTTATTCGTGTTATTGAGAAGAATAATGCGATTCGCGGAATGAAAACAATTCATGCGCAGTTGTTTTGTTGAAGTGTTTTCTCTGCGATAAATGCTTTGGAATGGAAGTTTTATGCAAAATACGCGTTTTTTATCAAAAAAAACCTTTTTCTTTTACAAAAAACAAAAAATTGTGTTTATAATTTATCCGGTTAGTACGTTTACCACCTTGTGATTTTTGAAAGGAGTTTCAGTATGGCACGTGCAAAGAAATCGGTAACTAAGAAGCGGGTTGTTAAGAAGACTGTCGCCCGTCGTGGTCGTCCAGCAGCATCACGGGCGGTAAGCAAGCTTGATCCATCCAAGAATGCCATCTTCAAAGCGGCCATCGCACGTAGCGAAAAGGCTGCTGCTGCGACTGCCAAGGCAGAAGATGCTGCCAAGAAGGCTGCCGCTGCACTGGTTGCGGCTCGTGCCAAGGTCAAGACCATCAAGACTGCTGCTGCGCGTAATGCCGTAGCCAAGAAGATGGACGCGGCCGCCGTGGCCAAGGCCAAGATCGCTGATGCCAAATTTGAGCAGAAACTGGCTGATGCCATGCTTGCAGCACTGACCAAGTTTGAAGCTGCTCAGCAGAAGGCCTATGACAAGGCGTTGGCCAAGGCTATCAAGGCCCAGCAGCGCAAGGAAGCCGTGGCCTCCAAGAAGAAGGCTGCACCGCGCAAGAAGCGTCGTACCGTTAAGCGTCGTGCAACTCGTAAGGCCGCTACCGCAGCTGCCTGAGTCTTGCCGGGTTAAAACAAAAAAGCCGACCTTTGGTCGGCTTTTTTGCGTTTGGACTATTGTCGGTGATTTTGTTCGCGAGCTGCCCAAGGTGTCTGTTAGAGCAACGGGAAGGGTTGTACCATGACCATTTCGCCGGCGGCGGTATTTCCAGCTTCATCCGGCAAGACGATAAAGCAATTGGCTTGGCTCATGGAGCTGAGGATGTGTGAACCCTGGTGGCCGGTGCTGCGTACGCTCAGCTCACCCTGGGCATCCATCTCCAGAATACCGCGCTGGTAGTCGGCCCGTCCTGGTGATTTTTTCAAGGCTGTGCTGCAGCGTACCAGCAGGCCGAGTGGTGCTTGCCAGGCCTGGCCTTGCAGATGGCGCAGGCTGGGCAGGACGATTTGATAAAAGGTGGCCATCGAGGAGACCGGATTGCCCGGCAGTCCGAAGAAGACGGCATTGCCCAGGCGGCCGAAGGCCAAGGGTTTGCCAGGCTTCATGCGGATCTTCCAGAAATCCACCTGGCCGAGTTCATCAATGGTCTGTTTGACAAAATCGGCATCACCGACCGAGACCCCACCACTGGTGATCACCACATCGGCGATGCTCGCTGCGTCCTGGAAGGCCTGGCGGATAGCCTGGCGATCATCGCGAATGACGCCCATGTCGATGTGCTCAACACCCATCTCGCGAAGCAGGCCATACAGGGCGTAACGATTGCTGTCATAGATCTGTCCAGCTTGGAGTGGTTGGCCGATCGAGCACAGCTCATCACCGGTGGAAAAACTCGCCACCCGCAGGCGACGACGGACACTGACCTCGGCGATCCCCAGTGAGGCCAGCAGTCCCAGCTCTGCGGCACCGAGGATTTTTCCCGCCGCCAATACCACTGCACCTGCAGCGATGTCTTCGCCGATCTGGCGAACATTGGCACCGGCCTGGTGCTGACCCTGGATTCGGATCTGATCGCCCTCGCGTTGCACGTCCTCCTGCATGATCACCGTGTCGGCGCCTTCTGGCAGCATCGCCCCGGTCATGATGCGCAGCGCCTGGCCCGGCTGTAGCTGACCATCAAACGGTATCCCGGCCAGAGCCTGACCGATCACCGTTAGGGCCTGATCCTGGCGCAGCGAGGCGCTGTTGATGGCATAACCGTCCATCGCGGAATTGACATAACCGGGCACGTTCAGTGGCGAGCTCACTGGCTCGGCCAGCACGCGATGCCAGGCATCGCGCAGGTGGCGACGTTCGATACCGGAAATGGCTTGCAGGGCACCGCGGATGCGTTGCAGCGCCTCGGCGACGCTGATGAAGGTATTGCTCGTCATGATGTTTCCTCGTGATAGCTTGCTGTTTGTTGGTCCTGCTGTTGAGCCAGCCAGTCGATGATAAAGCGGGCAATTTGCGTGGGTTGATTGAGATCCAGTTTGGGGATCGGCGTTTCTTCCCGGTAATCCCGGTCGCAGGCCAGCGCGATGACCTGTGGGTCATGGCGATAAATGGGCTCGGCGGCGCGTTGCTGCAGGTGTGCCTGGCGCAGGCATTCGATCTTGGGTAAGGCCTGGTGCTTGAAACCTTCAACCAGTACCAGGTCGCACAGCGCGGGATCAAGCTTGTTCACCAGGGTGTGTAGATCCGGCTCATGACCTGCATCAGCGGTTTCCTGCATCAGGGCCCAGCGTTTGGCGCTGGCGAGGATTACCTGAGCCGCCCCGGCTTGGCGCAAGCGATAACTGTCCTTGCCAGGCTGATCCAGATCGACCTGGTGGTGGCTGTGTTTGATATAGCTGACGCGCAGACCCTGCGCACGCAGCAGCGGCAGTAGCGCCTCCAGCAGGGTGGTCTTGCCGGTGCCGCTGTAGGCGACGAAGGCGAGTATCGGAAGAGGGTAATCCTTAGGCATGTGTTGATCGCCGTTCGGCCTCCTGCAGTTGTTGCGGGGTGTTGAGATTGGTGAAGGCATCGGGCTGGTCTGAAAAGTCGGCAATAGCATGTGCCTGATTGTAGAACCAGTCATGCACCTTGCGTGAACCGCTTTCCAGGTAACTGCACAAGGATGATTGCAAGCGGCAATGGGCCAGCAGGATCACCGGGTGCAGGCGTTCCCCGTCACTGACGGTGCAGATATCGGCCTGACTTTCCTGGAGTGTGTTTAGCATCCGCGCCACCAGATCCAGTGGTAGGGCCGGGGTATCACAGGGAATGCTGAGCACCAGCGCTGTTTGGCTAAACGCCATGGCGCTCAGTAGTCCGGCCAGGGGGCCGAGTCCTCCGGGCATACTGTCGCTGATCAGCGGATAATGAAAATCGGCGTAGGCCTGTTGATTGCGATTGCAATTGATCAGCAGATTTTGGCATTGTGGGGCGAGTCGATCGATGACATGTTGTACCAGTGTCTTGCCACGTAAAGTCAACAAGCCCTTGTCTTCCCCACCCATGCGGCGCCCACCGCCGCCTGCGAGGATGACCCCGGTGATGTTGTTATGTGTGCTGTCAGCTGTCGTCATTCGGCCAGTCTACCATTGTCAATGGGGCTTTGTGATGTCCCGTGCACTGAATCAGGGGGTGGATGAATGAAGCGTAAACAGCGTGGTCCGGATGGGGCACGGGTGGAAATCCTGGCCGAGGAATGCGCCTACCAGGGATTCTTTCGGCTGGAAAAATATCGCCTGCGTCACAGCCTGTTTGCCGGCGGTATGAGTGCGCCCCTGCAGCGTGAACTGTTTGAACGGGGCCACGCCGCCGCAGTGCTGTTATACGATGCCGTGCATGATGTGGTGGTGATCCTGGAGCAGTTTCGCATCGGCGCCCTGCAGGCCCCAGGTGGTCCCTGGCTGCTGGAGATTGTCGCCGGGATGATCGAGCAGGGTGAGGACCCTCAGCAGGTGGTGCGACGCGAGGCGCAGGAGGAAGCGGGGGCGAAGATCGGTGAACTGGTGTTCATCTGCGACTATCTGGTCAGTCCCGGTGGAAGCTCGGAGCGGATCAGCCTTTATTGTGGTCAGGTGGATAGTACCGGACTGGGTGGGCTCCATGGTCTGGCCGAGGAGTATGAGGATATTCGGGTCAGTACGATGAGCTTTGCCAAGGCCTGGGAGGCCTTGATGCAGGGGGAGATCAATTCGGCCAGCCCGATTATTGCCCTGCAATGGCTGGCGATGAATCGGGATAGACTGAGAAACCGTTGGCAAAGCTGAGATCCGGGCGGCTTCCCCTTTTTTTTGTCGGCCTATGGGACTATAGTTGTGGACATTCTGTGATGTGAGACGTCTACGATGCAGGTCAACAACGCCTTTAACACCGCCATCCAGGGGATCAATCGTGGCATGGACGGACTCAACCGCAATGCAGCCAGCATTGCGCAGGCCTCGACCGGTGAGGGTGGTGATGTTGTGCAACCGCTGGTCGAAAGTAAAATCAATAAGCTACAGGTCGAGGCAAATGTCCGTATGCTACAGGCACAGGATCAGATGATCGGTAGCCTGTTGGACGAAATGGCCTGAGGCCATTACCAGCCTTGCCTGGAGAATACCAGCCAGTAAACCGCTTTGACGGTCGATGCCGTCCACAGTAACGAGAAGCCATGACGCAAGTAGTCCACTCCGCCCTTGAGACCCGGCTGGAAGTTTTGAAACTCAATGAGTTGCCGGCCATGTCAGTGGTGGCGCAGCAGTTCCTGCGTGCCATTGAAGAACCAGACTGTCAGATTGCTCAGCTGGCAGAGATCGTTGAGCAGGACCCTGCCATTCTGGCTCGCCTGATCGGGGTTGCCAATTCTGCCTATTTTTCTCCCATCGAACCGGTGACCACCGCCCATGATGCGATCTTCAAGGTCCTGGGTCTGAATACCAGCAAGAGCCTGGTATTGGCGATCATTCTTAGCGGCCCTTTTGATCTCAGTCGTTGTCCCAGTTTTCCAATCAGGGATTTCTGGCTGGAGTCGGTATTTGCCGCCACCCTGGCGCAGGCCATGGCCCCCTTGCTCAAGGTGCAGCCAAAACCCTTGCATGGCAGTCCCTATCTGGCCGGTTTGCTGCTGCGCATTGGCCTGTTGGCGATGGTGCACGTTTATCCGCAGGAGATGGGAGAAGTGCTGGCAAGTCTGCGTGAGCAGGTTATTTGCGATCCGCAAAAACTGCAGGAGCTGGAACAAGTGGCGATGGGGGTGGACCATGCTGAGGTCGGTGCTTGGCTGGTACGTAAGTGGCATCTGCCTGGGGTGATCGGTGTGGTGATGGAGCATCATCTGGATCCCGCTTACCGAGGGGAGCACTGGCCACTGGTGGTGTTGACCGAGTTTTGTGCACGCTGGTCGGCCACCGCGGTGCGGGGTGGCCGCGAGGAAGATTATCCCAGCCTATCGGAGCTGAGGGTACTGGGGGTGGATATTGCCCAGGCCGGCACCAAGCTGGGCACCGTGGCGCTGCGTCTGGATGAACTGCGCGGGCTGGCGGGGGCATTTGCAGGGACCGGGCATGGATAGTCAACCCTTTGTTGATTCCTTTCGCTGCATCAATAGCAGTTACCTGAAGCTGATCGACTCTCTTTCGGCGCTACGCGCGCTCTCGACCATGACCAGCAACTTCAGTTCCGATCAGGCGCTGCTGGATGGGGCCTTGAATGTACTGGTTGAAAACCAGGATCTGGAGCGCTGCTGCATCTACCTGGTGCAGGGGGACGAACTGATCAACGTGGCCGGGGTGGATTGGAATGACATGATCTCCGTGGACCACGGCCTGCCGCGCAGGAGTCAGCGCGGTACGGTGTTTGCTCTGGGTGAGGGGGTGGTTGGCCTGGCCGCGCTGACGAGGCAATTGCAGCATTGTCGGGATTGTCAGCAAGATACCCGCTTTATGGCACGCCCCGAAACCGCCGATTCGATAAAACAGGGTTGCGCTGTGGTCGGCTCCCTGATCTGTGTGCCGATCAGCAATGGCGAACAGGTGTTGGGGGTGCTGAATGTCTCCCATCCCCATCCCCATTTTTTTGATGAGGGCCATGAGCGCAGCCTGCGCATCTTCAGCAATGTGCTGGGCCAGATGTTGGTGAATAATCGTCTGCTGCATCAAATGGAAGAGCGGGTCCGGGAACGTACCCAGCAGCTGCAACAGGCGCTGGAGGATGCCGAGGAATTACGTCATCGCTACGAGACCCTCTCCACCGTTGATGACCTGACCCAGTTGCACAATCGCCGTTTCTTTTTTCCCGAGAGCCGCACCGCACTGGCGCGTTGCATGCGAAAAAAACAGCCCTATGCCATGTTATTGTTGGATGTGGATCACTTTAAAGAGGTCAATGATAACTATGGTCATGCCACCGGTGATTTGGTGTTGCGTGATGTGGCCGGATTGATCAAGCAGCAATTACGCGAGGGCGATATCGTGGCGCGTTTTGGTGGCGAAGAGTTTGTCGTCGCTCTGCCGGATACGGATGGTGACGGGGCGATGGTACTGGCCGAGCGTATCCGTGAGGCAGTCAAACAGGATAGCTGGCAGGTGGATAGGCGCAAACTCTCGGTAACCGTGAGTATCGGCATTTCGGATGTGGCCGAGCATGCTGAAAAAGACAGCCAGAAATTGCTCGATCGACTGATCATGGAAGCGGATCAGGCCCTGTATTTTGGCAAGCACCACGGGCGCGATCAGTGCCAGTCCCATGCGGCGATCGCCTGCAAGTTATAAACTGACCTTTGGCGCTTCGTGCGCAAAGTTAAGTACTCGCCCTGATGCGATATCTCTCGCCAAGACGCCAAGATCGCCAAGGGATTAAGGGTCTTTGCTCTCTGTCACCGCTTCAGGTAGCTGCCGATATCCTGCCTTATGTTCATGGATGCAGTATGTCACGGGCGCAGGGATACGCAGGAGTGACCAAGCCAAATACCGTCCAACCATGGACATATGGCTACCGGCGTCCTGCCTTATGTTCATGGAAGAACGGTATGTCACGGGCGCAGGGATGCGCAGGAGTGACCAAGCCAAATACCGTCCATCCATGGACATATGGCTACCGGCGTCCTGCCTCCCGCCAAATACCGTCCATCCATGGACATAATTCCCTTCTTGGCGGCTTGGCGAGATCAAGGCTTTGCGGTTGCTATGTTTTCCTGAAGCTGGAGCTTAGGTGTGTTACCCAATTAACCATGTAAGCCACTAGTCCACCAGATTCTTTAGGCCATATACGCCACATTTTCTGCCCGCCAGACGTGAGGCCTCGATCAGCGCCATATCCAGGGAATGGCCGCGCACCAACTGATCAATCAATCCTGCATTAAACACATCCCCGGCACCCAGGGTATCGACCACCGTCTTTGGCTTGAAGGCCGGTTCGTGCAGTATCTCGCCATTGCGCGATAGGGCATAGGCGCCCCGGTCGCCCCAGGT
Source organism: Gammaproteobacteria bacterium (assembly GCA_014859545.1). Classification (GTDB taxonomy): domain Bacteria; phylum Pseudomonadota; class Gammaproteobacteria; order Thiohalomonadales; family Thiohalomonadaceae; genus SLDE01. The sequence goes on along the minus strand of JACUTZ010000030.1, from coordinate 5,456 downwards.
GCAGGTGGCGCCGGCCAGAAGTGTCTGATCGCGCAGGACCTGTAGAAAGCTGCCGGGATCATGCCAGCCCTTGCGCAGCACATAGTCCCTGGAGAACATCAGCATGTCGACCAGGGGAAATAATTGCTCGATCCCATCGCGTGCCTTTTCCACTTCCAGCGAGCAGATCAGATTGGGCTGTTCGGCACGGGCACGCTGCAACATCAGTTTGATTTGATCGATATTGCGCCCCTCAACGTGTAGCCAGTCGAACAGGCCGAGATCGATACGGGCAAAATCGCTGGCCTGGTATTCGGGCAGGTCGCGGTAATGCACGATGGTACGGCTGCCGCTGAGGCGACTGAGGCTGATGTAGGAGGTGGGCACTTTGCCGTGTTTGACGGTGTGTACCGCAGAGAGATCGATGCGGTGCTCGTGCAGGTCGGCACGAATCAGTTCGGCGTCGCGTTCGTCGGCGAGGGTGCCTGCCCAGGCGCAGTCGTGGCCAAGCTGATTAAGTACCGCCAGGGTGTTGCCGGTATTGCCACCACGATTGATGTGCTGGGAGAGGGCGCGTACCTCTTGATCCTCGTGGGGGTAGTTGTCGATTACATTGACGATGTCGAGAGTGACGTTACCAACGCCAAGTATGCGTGCCATGGGCTTACCGTTGCTTGCTGAGTTGTTGTGCCTGCGCCCAGTGTACATGTTCGCGCAGCAGCGCCGAAGGATCATTTTCCCGCCTTGCCAGTGCGCTGAGGACCGCTGCATCGTAAGGGGCATTGCCCAGCGCGATGGCGATGTTGCGTAACCAACTCAGATAACCGATGCGCCGGATCGGCGAGCCTTCCATACGCTGCAGGAAATCCGTTTCACTCCAGGCAAACAGTTCCAGCAGCGGGCTTTGGTCCAGACGGTAACGTGGTAGATAGTCTTGCTCGGTGGTGGGCTGCGCAAAGCGATTCCAGGGACAGACCAGTTGGCAGTCATCACAGCCATAGATCCGGTTGCCGATGGCCGGGCGAAATTCCAGCGGGATACTACCCTTGTGTTCGATGGTTAGATAGGAAATACAGCGCCGGGCATCGACCACGTAGGGGGCGACGATGGCCTGGGTCGGACAGATCTCGATACAGGCGCTACAGCGACCGCAGTGGTTCTCGCCGGCTTGGTCAACAGGCAGCGGTAGATCGGTATAGATCTCACCGAGAAAGAACCAGGAACCCTCGCGGCTGAGCAGGTTGCTGTGCTTGCCCTGCCAGCCCAGACCGGCCTGGGCGGCGATGGGCTTTTCCATCACCGGCGCACTATCGACAAAGACCCGAAAGCCGTGTGGCTGGATATGTTGGGCGATCCGCTCGGCCAGCTGTTGCAGGCGTTTGCGCATCAGCTTGTGATAATCGCGTCCCAGCGCATAGCGGGAGACATAGCCCAGACCCGGATCTTCCAGCACCTGCCAGGGATCGGCGGCCTCGGCAGGCAGATAGTCCATTGCCACACTGATCACGCTGAGGGTGCCCGGCTGCAGTTCGGCAGGACGATAGCGCTTGCTGCCATGGCGCGCCATGTAGTCCATTTCACCGTGATACTGCCGGTCGAGCCAGTGCTGTAGTCCGGCCCCGGCCTGTTCCAGATCGATACCACTGACCCCCAGACGCACAAACCCCAACTCACGGGCCCAGTGGCGCAATTGCTCCAGTAAGGGGGGAGATTCGAAATGTTTTAGTCTGTCGTGCATATATGGTTATGATACCCCCCATGAGCCACTTACCCCATCCCCTTTATCGTGCCGCGCAGGTCCGCGAACTGGATCGCCTGGTGATCGACTATTACGGCGTACACGGCATCGCCCTGATGAACGCCGCCGGCCAGGCCCTGTTCGATGAATTGCGGCGCAGTTGGCCCGAGATACAGCGTATCGCGGTGGTCTGCGGTGCCGGCAATAATGCCGGTGATGGCTATGTGGCGGCGCGCCTGGCCCACCAGGCCGGGATCGAGGTTGAATTGTATTTCCTGGTGGCGGGCGAAAACCTGCTGGGTGATGCCCACCGTGCCTGGGCCGAGGCCGAGGATGCCGGGGTGTCGATGATCGTCTACGACGGCCAGCGTATCGACGGCCATGATCTGATCATCGATGCACTGCTGGGTACCGGCCTGGATCGCCCGGTGGAGGGGTTGATGGCTGAGGCCATCGAGGCGATCAATGGTGCCGGGGTGCCGGTGATCGCCGCCGATATTCCTTCGGGTCTGTCGGCGGATACCGGTTGTGCGTTGGGTAGCGCGGTGCGTGCCGATGTGACGGTTAGCTTTATTGGTCTCAAGCGGGGCTTGTTCTGCGCCGATGGTCCGGACCACTGTGGTCGACTGTTGTTTGAGGATCTGCATGTGCCCCACGCGATCTATGGTCACCAGCCGGCTGGCGTGACGCGTATCGATTATGTCAGCCTGGGCACCGGTTTGGCACCACGTCCTCGTAATGCCCACAAGGGGGATTTCGGGCATGTACTGGTGGTGGGTGGTCATCAGGGCATGGCCGGTGCGGTGCGTCTTGCCGGCGAGGCGGCGCTGAGGGTAGGGGCCGGCCTGGTCAGCCTGGCTAGCCATCCGGCCCATGCCAACCAGATTGCTGCGGCACGCCCGGAATTGATCTGTCATGGGGTGGATGGTCCTGCCCAGCTCACTGGGCTGTTGCAGCAGGCCAGTGTGGTGGTGGTCGGCCCCGGCCTGGGGCAGGATCCCTGGGGACAGGCGCTGTTGGCTTGCCTGGTGGAATCATCCTTGCCGATGGTGCTGGATGCGGATGCGCTTAATCTGCTGGCTCAGGAACCCATCCGTTCTGATAAGTGGGTACTCACCCCACATCCGGGCGAGGCGGCGCGCATGTTGGGGGTGTCCACTGCCGATGTCCAACAGGACCGCTTTGCCGCGATCCATGCATTGCAGGACAAGTATGGTGGGGTGGTGGTGCTCAAGGGCTGTGGCAGTCTGATCCTGGATGCTGGGGGCGAACTGTCGCTGTGCAGTGACGGTAATCCCGGTATGTCCAGCGCCGGGATGGGGGATGTGCTGAGTGGGGTGATCGCCGGGTTGATTGCCCAGGGGCTCTGCCTCGAAGAGGCGGCAAGAGTCGGGGTGTGCGTGCACGCCCATGCGGGTGACCTGGCGGCCCGTGAGGGGGAGCGCGGGCTGCTGGCCAGCGACCTGTTCAGTCATTTGCGCCGTCTGGTCAATCTTCGGACATACTGACGTGGCAGCGCATCAGCACGGCCATTTTCTCGATGACAGCCAGGCCACCGAGGCCCTGGGTGCCGCCCTTGCCGCTTGCTGCCCGGCGGGTAGCAGCATCCATTTATTCGGCGATCTCGGGGCCGGCAAGAGCACCCTGGTGCGCGGTTTCCTGCATTCCCTGGGCCACCGGGGGCCAGTCAAGAGTCCCACCTATACCCTGGTCGAGGGCTATGAGTTGTCCGGTCAGCGTTATTTTCACTTTGACCTGTATCGGCTTGGCGACCCCGAAGAGCTGGAGTACCTGGGGATACGTGACTATTTTGATGGCCAGTCGATCTGTCTGCTGGAGTGGCCACAACGCGGCAAGGGCTTTCTCCCCACGCCAAGCCTGGTGATCGAATTGCACTATCACTCGCATGGGCGCGAGGCAATCTTGCGTCCGGGCAGGCCTGATGCCGCTACCATCCTGGACTGCATAGACCGTCACTTTTCCAGCCGCTGAACCCACACTTTCCATCTATCCCGGAGCCAATCGGGCGATTTGCTTGATTATTGGGGAATCCTGTATCTATAATCGGTCATAAGAAGTTGTTGTAACCGAGTGATATTAAACAAAAACACCTTGGTTTTTGTTCTCGACAGGAGTGGGGTATGCCCATCAAGAGAAGCCTGTTAGCCCTGTTATTGATGCTGTTCAGCGCCGTGTGCTGGGCCCAGGCATCGATTACTGGCGTGCGTATTTCTCCCGAGGCGGATACCACCCGGCTGGTGTTTGACAGCAGCGCCAGCATCGATCATCGCCTGTTCATCCTGCAAAACCCGGATCGGGTGGTCATCGATATTCGTAATGCCAGCATGGATGTGGATCTCAGCCGTCTGGATGTTTCCAGGGGCCTGCTCAACGGGATCCGCAGTGCCCGACAGGGGCCGAATAACCGCGATCTGCGGGTGGTGCTGGATCTGCAACAAAGTGCCCAGCCGCGTAGCTTTAATCTCAGTCCCAATCAGGAATTTGGTCACCGACTGGTGATCGATCTCAGTCATGCCCGGTTGAATCCCGGTCCAGCGGCACAGGCCAGACCCGCGACTACCCCGGTGGCCAGCCCAGCCCCCGCCCCACCGGCAGCGCCGCGTGAGATCATCATTGTCATTGATGCTGGACATGGCGGTAAAGACCCCGGCGCGATCGGTCCGAGTGGCACCCGGGAAAAAGACGTGGTGCTGGCGATTGCCCGGCGCCTGCAGCAGCTGATTGATCGCGAACCGGGCTTTAAGGCGGTGATGATCCGCGATGGGGATCACTTCATCAGTCTACACGAGCGGGTCAATCGTGCCCGCCGTGCCCAGGCTGACCTGATGCTCTCCATCCACGCGGATGCCTTCCATGACCGCCGTGCCCGTGGCCTGTCGGTGTATACCCTCTCGGCCCGCGGCGCGACCAGTGAACAGGCCCGCCTGCTGGCCGAGCGGGAAAATGCCTCCGACCTGGTGGGTGGGGTGAAGCTGGATGACAAGGACAATCTGCTCGCCTCGGTGTTGCTCGACCTGTCGCAAACCGCCAGCATCGAGGCCAGTACCGATGCGGCCGGGCGGGTGCTGGCGGGTCTGAAGCGGGTGGGTCGGGTACACAAACCCACGGTTGAACAGGCCGGTTTCCGGGTATTGCGTGCCCCGGACATTCCCTCCATGCTGATCGAGACCGGCTTTATTTCCAACCCGGAGGAAGAGCGCAACCTGCGCAGTACCGCCTACCAGCAACGTCTGGCCGATGCGATGCTGGTGGGGATCCGTGATTACTTTCGCGAGAGCCCGCCGCCGGGCACCATCCTGGCCCAGCAGCGTCGGCGTCAACACATTGCCAGCCGTGGCGATACCCTGTCGGGGATTGCCCGTCAGTACCAGGTCAGCATGGATCGCCTGCGCGAGGCCAATAACCTCAACAGCAATCAAATCCGGGTCGGGCAGGTGATTCGCATTCCCAGCGATAGCTGAGTTATTTCAGCTGGCATCGTCCTGATGGGCGAGTATCAGCAGGTTTTGCCCAGGACTCAGTTGCTTGCCCTCACTGCAAAGGATTTGACGCACCTCACCATCGGCATTGGCACTGATCACGATCTCGATCTCGATCTCCATCTCCATCTCCATCGATTCGATTACGATCAGGGTCTGGCCGACCTTGATCCTGTCGTCCACCTTTAGCAGGCTGTTGTTGTCGCTCAGGCGAGTGCGAGAGAAGGCATTGCGGGCGA
>JACUTZ010000029.1 GCA_014859545.1 Gammaproteobacteria bacterium | reverse complement strand
AATCCTATTTATCGCCAAGCCTTGGCAAGCCTGCGGGGATGGGTCAAACTCAAGCCATGGTAAACACCATTCCCGCATACCTGTGCGGTGAGCGCATACCCTTCAAGGAGTCCTGTCATGAGTGAGCAACCACTGAACCAGAAACTGATCGAGGCCTATAACCGCATGCTGGAGCGCACCCGCGCCGGGATGGGCGAGGCCGGCAAGGGCATGCAGCATGCCTTGGATGCGGCGATGGAAAAAGCCAGTGAGCTGGGCGAGCTGAGCCGCGAGGAGGCCGAAAAGGTCGGCGAATATGTGAAGCGTGACCTGCAGGATGCGGCCGCGTTCATCAGCGAGTCCGGTAACGAGCTGCGCGACTGGCTGCGTTTCGACATGGCGGTGGTGGAGGACAGCCTGCTGGATCTGTTTTCCGACATGGTCGATCACACCCGTGATGCACTGACCCGACTGGAACTGCGCGCCAATGCCCTGGGCGAGTGGCATACCGGCGAGATCACCGGTATTGGCACCCTGGAGTGCAAGAGCTGCGGGGAAAAGCTGCACTTCCATCACACTGGGCATATCCCGCCCTGTCCCAAATGCCACGGCACGATATTTCGTCGTCTCTCCACCCGCGACGAATAGAACCTGTCCCTGGTTAGCCGCTGACAACTCGTGCGTGGGCGAGCACTGCAGTGATGATTCTCGCCAAGCCGCCAAGAACGCCAAGATATGATGATTGGCGGTGTTTTGCCTTGTGTTTACGGATGACGGGTACCTCACTGCTGCAGGACCCGCAGCAGTGACCCTGTCAACTACCGATAAAGGTTTTCTTCGCGCCCTTTGCGTCTTTGCGAGATTATCGTCTTGCGGTTTTCTATCCCAGCGATCGAAGGTTATTAGAAAGCGATCTACATCCCGATAAACGGCTGCGCCAGCCGCCCCATCAAGCCGCTGAAGCGTAGCGGCGCGTCGGTGGCGATCAGACAGATGCAATCCTGATCGGTGTCGACAATGGGCTGGTGTTGTACCGTGTCATCCAGATCGGCCACATCCCCGGCACAAAATCGTCCAATCTCATCCGCATAGGAACCCCGCAGGATCAGGGTCAGCTCGTTGCCGCCATGGGTATGGTGCGGCACCGAGATGCCGGGGGCGATCTTGAGCAGGCGGGTGGTGCCCGGTCCGGCCAGTTTGAGGTCGATATGCTGCATGCCATAGCCCATTCGCCGCCAGGGCAGACTGGCCAGATCACCGGACAGATGCTGTTGCAGGGGTACGGGCAGATCGCTGTTGCGCGCTGCGGCTGCGACAGACCCTGCTTCGGATCGCTTGGTATCCGGCTGATCCAGGCGCGCCATCACGGCCTGCAGGGCCTGTGGATCCAGTGGCGCCGGTTCGAGTGCCTGCAGCAGCGCGCCGCCGACGGCCTCGGCCTGCAGCAGGGTTTGACGGCAGTGGGGACAGTTGTGCAGATGACAGGCGACCAGCAGTGCCATGCCCTGGGGCAGGCTGCCGGCGGCATAGGCCAGCAAGGTACTGTCGTCGAGATGGTGGCGTATCGTCATTGGGCTTCTCCCCAGTGTGCTTTGAGCTTGTCAAAGGCCAGGCGCATCCTGGATTTGACACTGCCCAGGGGGATTGCCAGCTGCTGGGCAATCTCGGCGTGGGATTTGCCCTCATAAAAACACAGCTGTAATACCTGGGCCTGATTTTCCGGCAGCAGGGCGATGGCCTGTTGCATGCGGTCCTCCAGCAATAGTTGTTCGGGGGCCTCGGCCTGATCGTGTTCCATATACTCTTCGAACAACTCGCACTCCACCGCCTTTTCCCGGCGCATGCGATCGATGCAGAGATTGCGTGCCAGGGTAAAGATCCAGGAGCTGGCGCGTGCCTTGGCCGGCTTATACATTTCGGCCTTGCGCCATACCAGCAGCATCGCCTCCTGGCTGAGTTCCTCGGCCGAGGCACGCGGCATCCCCAGACGCATGATGTAGGCCTGTAGCCGTGGGGCGAAGTGCTGGAACAACTGGGCAAAGACCGCCTTGTCGCGCTCACCGCCCAGACGCACCAGCAGCGCGGACCAGGGCTCGAGCTGATCGCTGCTGATGCTATTGATTATTGGCGTGCTTGCTGCCTTCACATCGCCTCCCAAGGGCTCATCTTCCTGCATGCATGACTCCTGTGACAGACGATACGTAGGGCTGGCTGATTTGGATCACCGGCTGGGTATGAATGCAGTGTACGCGATAAATCACACGGGGTGATCCATCTGGCACATCGCCACGTATCAGCAGCATCAATGATTGCTTGAACCGGCGCGTACAAGCCGTTCAATGTGAGACAAAATCCGATCATGGAGAGCCAGCAGATGAATGTCAGCGCGATACGCCCCTTGAAGATAGCGGTGGTCGGTTCAGGGATTGCCGGGCTGTCCTGTGCCTGGCTGCTGAACCGTCAGCATCAGGTGACCCTGTTTGAAAAGGACGACCGCCCCGGCGGACATTCCAATACTGTGGAAGTGGCCTGTGCGGATGGACAGCAGATCCCGGTAGACACGGGTTTTATCGTCTTCAACCCGGTCAACTATCCCAACCTGGTGGCCTTCTTTGAGGAACTGGGGGTCAGCTCGGTGGAAACCGAGATGTCATTTGCGGTGAGCATGGCGCAGGGAAAGTTGGAATACAGCGGTACCGATCTGAATGGCCTGTTTGCCCAACGTGGCAATCTGCTGCGCCCGGCCTTCTGGCGGCTGATCCGTGACCTGCTGCGTTTTTATCGTCACTCCGCCGCACTGGCGGCAGATCCGGCCACCGCCAGGCTGTCGCTGGGCGAACTGCTCAAACGTGAAGGCTATGGCAAAGAATTTATCGAACAGCATCTGATCCCCATGGGTGCGGCAATCTGGTCCACCCCGGCGGCGCAGATGCTCGACTACCCGGCGCTGACCTTCCTGCGCTTTTGTCAGAATCACGGCCTGGTGCAGTTGAGCGACCGTCCCCAGTGGCGCACCGTGGTCGGCGGCAGTCGCGAATATGTGCAGCGCATCATCAGTGAACTGAAACAGCCGATCCGCCTGCACAGCCACATCCACAAGATCCATCGTCAACAGGGCAAGGTGATCCTGGAGGATCGTCACGGCAAACGCGAAGCGTTTGACCATGTGGTGCTGGCCGGTCATGCGGATCAATCGCTGGCGATGCTGGCTGAACCCAGCGAACAGGAACGTGCCCTGCTCAGCCAGTTTCCTTACCAGCGCAATCGCGCCATTCTGCACAGCGACAGCAGTCTGATGCCCAAGCGTCGTGCCGCCTGGGCCAGCTGGAATTACCTGTCCGATGCCGGTCAGCAGGATGGGGATGACCTCAGCGTCACCTACTGGATGAATCGCCTGCAACACCTGCCCGAGGACAAGCCCCTGTTCGTGACCCTCAACCCCTCGCGTGAGCCCAGGGCAGGCAGCATCCATCGCAGCTTTCTCTACGACCATCCGGCCTTCACCTTGGACTCGGTCGCGGCGCAGCAGCAGCTGTGGTCGCTGCAGGGGCAGCAGAACACCTGGTACTGTGGGGCCTGGTTTGGTTATGGCTTTCATGAGGACGGTCTGCAGTCCGGGCTGGCGGTGGCCGAACAGCTCGGCGGTCTGCAGCGCCCCTGGACCCTGGCCGAACCGAATAGCCGCATCCATGTGCATGCCAGGCCCAAGCCGCATGGCGCTGGTCTGCAACAGGCGGTGGCCTGATGGCTAATCTTGCCTCGGCGATCTATCGGGGTACGGTGATGCACCGGCGGCTGCGCCCGGTGGCGCATCGTTTTCGCTATGCGGTCAGCGCCTGGCTGTTTGACCTGGATGAGCTGGCGCAGCTGGATCGCCTGCGGCTGTTTTCCAACGAGCGCTTCAATCTGTTTTCCTTCTATGCCCGTGATCACGGTGATGGTTCGGACACCCCGCTCAAACAGCAGATCAAAACCCTGCTGGCCGAGCAGGGTGTGGACACCGGCGATGGGGCGATCCGTCTGCTTTGTTACCCACGCATGTTCGGTTATGTGTTCAATCCACTGAGCGTGTTTTATTGCCATGACGAGACCGATAAGCTCAGGGCGATCATCTACGAAGTCAGTAATACCTTTTCCCAGCGTCATGCCTATTTGATCCCGCTGGCAGCCTCGCAAGTGGATGCGGGCGAGGGCGGTTCCAGGGCCATGTTGCAGCAGCAATGCGACAAGCTGTTTTATGTCTCGCCCTTCATGCCGATGCAAACCCATTACCGCTTTCGCCTGCTGCCACCGGCAGAGCAGGTGACGGTGCTGATCCAGCAACACGACACCGAGGGGCGCGTGTTTGATGCCAGCTTCAGTGGCAGACGCGTCGCGCTGGATAATCGGGCCGTACTGAAAACCTTTTTGCGCCATCCGCTGATGACACTCAAGGTGATCGTCGGGATCCACTGGGAGGCGCTGCGCCTGTGGCGCAAGGGCATGGCGATCCAGCCACGGCCCGAACAGCCACGCTATCAAGTCACCCGGATCGATGCACAAGTGGGAGTCCCTGGATCATGAAATCAACACAACAACAGACCCTGTTGGCGGGGGAGAACCTGGCCGAACAAAACTGGTGGAATCGTCTCTGTCTGAACACGGTGCTGCGCCACTTGCCCGAGTTGCCCTATGGCAGCCTGGATCTGCTGCTGCCCGGCGGGCAGGTATTGCAGTTCGGCAAGGCCCGCGATGGCGAACCACGCGCCGAGATCCGTCTGAACAATCTTCGCCCCTTGCGTCGTTTATTACAGGCCGGTGCGCTGGGCATGGCCGAGGGCTACATGGCCGGTGAATGGGACAGTCCGGATCTGTACAGCCTGTTTGGCTGGGCACTGGGCAATGAACAGCACATGCCCGAGCTGGGCAAGGGCAAGCTGTGGATGCGCCTGCTCAATCGCCTGCTGCACTGGCGACACGCCAATACCCGCCGTGGCAGTCGTCGCAACATTGCCTACCACTATGACCTGGGTAATGACTTCTATCGCCTGTGGCTGGACCCGAGCATGACCTATTCCTCGGCCCTGTACGCCGAGCCCGGACAATCCCTGCAGGCGGCGCAGCAAAACAAGTATCGGCGTATCGCGCAAATGCTGGATCTCAAACCGGGCCAGCGGGTGCTGGAGATCGGCTGCGGCTGGGGTGGTTTTGCCGAACTGGCGGCGCAGGAATTTGGGGTGCAGGTACATGGCATCACCCTGTCACGCGAGCAACTGATCTATGCCCGCGAGCGCGTGGTCCGCGCCGGTCTGTCCGGGCAGTGTCATTTCAGCCTGACCGATTATCGCGATGTCCGCGAGCAGTACGATCACATCGTATCGATTGAAATGTTCGAGGCGGTGGGCGAGGAGAACTGGTCGGTGTATTTCGAGCAGCTGCGCCGCTGCCTGCGCCCCGGTGGCGCTGCGGTATTGCAGGTGATCAGTATCGCCAACGATCGCTTCGCGCAATACCGGCGCAATCCGGATTTTATCCAGCGCTACATCTTTCCCGGTGGCATGTTGCCCTCGCCAGCGCGGTTTAGCCGGGAACTGGAAGCAGTCGGCCTGCGCCTGGACGAGGCGCTGTGTTTCGGCAAGGACTATGCGCGCACCCTGGCCGAGTGGCGACACAGTTTCAACGCGCAATGGCCGCACATTCAGGCCCAGGGCTTTGACGAGCGTTTCCGCCGCATGTGGCTGTATTACCTGTGTTATTGCGAGGCCGGATTTGACTATCAGGCGGTGGATGTGGGCCTGTACCGGCTGGCGCAGGCGTGAACCACAGCCTGCCACGCAGCACCCTGCTGGCCTATGCGATGCCAGCGCTGCCGCTGGCGGTGCCGACGGTGGCGGTCTATATCCTGCTGCCGACCTTCTATGTGGAGGAGCTCGGCCTGTCGCTGGCGCTGACCGGCCTGATGCTGATGCTGGCGCGGCTGAGCGATGTGTTGACCGATCCGCTGATCGGTCGCTGGCTGGACAAGGCCAGCCCACGGCGTTACCAGAGCAGTATGGTGGTGGGGGGATTACTCTGCCTGCCGGGGCTGTGGATCCTGATCCATCCCGTTGAGAGCGCGGCGATCTGGTCTCTGCTGTTCGGTTCCATGCTGTTATACCTGGGCTGGACCCTGCTGCAGATCCCCTACATCAGCTGGCTGAGTCACCTGAGTCGCAGCAGTCACCAGCGCAGTCGTGCCGCCAGTTATCGCGAGGGGATGGCGATCCTCGGCCTGCTGATCTCGGCCAGCGTGCCGCTGCTGTTGTTGCTGGGCCTTTCCACCCAACAGATGTTGCAGCTGATGGCACTGTTTACACTGTTCCTGGGGGCGGTGTTGCTGTACCGGATGCTAAGCCGCCTGCCGCCACCGCAGCGACAGCCCCAGCCATGCGGTCCCTGGCGCGCGGTGCTGAATAACAAACCGGCGCTGCGCCTATTGCTGGCCTGGTTGATCAATGGCATTGCCAATGGCATCCCGGCGGTGCTGTTCCCACTGTACATTACCTCGGTGCTGGGCCTGGCCAGCGAGCTGCGGGCACTCTACATCCTGCTGTATTTCCTGGCAGCCTTTGCCGCCCTGCCGCTGTGGCTGTGGCTCAGTCAGCGTTACGACAAACTGCAGCTGTGGCGTGTGGCGATGTTGCTCGCCACCATCGGCTTCCTTCCGGCGGCCTTGCTGCAACCGGGCGACGGGGAATGGTTTGTGCTGGTGTGTCTGCTGACCGGGATGGCGTTGGGCGCCGACCTGGCCCTGCCCCATGTGATCCAGAGTGAGTTGACCGACTGGGATCGCTACCGCTACCGACAGCAGCAAGCCGGACTGTTGTTTGCCTTCTGGAATGGCGCCAGCAAGCTGGCGATGGCGCTGGCGGCGATGATCGCCCTGGGGCTGCTCGGCATGAGTGGCTTTGATGCGGCGCAGGAAAGCATGGCCGCGCCCATCGAAACCCTGCTTGGTCCGGTGTTTGTGCTGGCGCTGATCTATGCGCTGCTGCCCTGCGTATTGAAATTGACGGCGATCGCCACATTGTGGCGCTTCCCGCTCAAGAGTCGTCATCACCCTGCCATCATCCGTGCCCTGTCACGGCGCGAATCAAGGAGTGCTACCCATGCGACACCGACGTTATCTGCTCCCCTTGCTGCTGCTCCCCGGTCTGTGGGGCTGTAGTGGTATGAAGATTGCCGAATTTAGCGACCGTGAACCGGCACTGGTGCTGGAAGACTATTTCGATGGGCGGGTCTATGCCTGGGGGATCTTCGAAGATCGCTTTGGCCGTCTGCGCCGCGAATTTCAGGTGGCGATCGATGGGCGCTGGGATGGCCAGGAACTGGTGCTGGATGAGCATTTTCTCTACAGCGATGGTGAGACCGATCGGCGCATCTGGCGGATCCGCGCCGATGGGGATGGTCGCTATCAGGGCAAGGCCGATGACATCCTCGGGGTGGCAAGCGGCGAGTTGCGCGGCAATGCCCTGAACTGGCGCTACAAGATGGACCTGAAGGTGGGCGAGGGCAGCTGGCGGGTCAATTTTGATGACTGGATGTTCTTGCAGCCCGGCGGGGTGATGATCAATCGCGCCACGGTGCGCAAGTGGGGCCTGGAGCTGGGGCAGGTGACGTTGTTCTTCGCCCGTGCCGAGGTGTTTGCCGAGGCGCCGTTTGCGTTGATTGAGAAATAACCCAAAACAATTTCACCGCAGACGACTACGTCCTGTAGTCGTCTGCGGTGAATGGTTTTTTGTCAATGCCGGGCAATGCGCGACTCAGATTGAATTGCCTAATCAGATTTTTTCTTGGCGTTCTTGGCGAGAGATATTTGTTTTTTTATGTCAATGCCGGGCAATGCGCCGACGCAGCAGGCGCAACAGTGCACCCAGCAGCGGCAGGCGAAGATAAAAGGGCGCGCTGTCCCAGTAGTCGAGGTGTTCGCAGATCCGGCCGGTGTCTTCCTCGAAGCGCAGCCGACTGGCACCTTCTACCTGTAGCAAGCCCAGCACGGGGATCCTGGCGCTGAATTCCCAGCGCAGCCAGGCATGGTTGTCGATGAGATCCTGTTCCTGGATCACAAAACGCGGCGCTTCGGTGTGTTCAAACATCCCGCCGAGGATCGCCTTCATCGCCTCGCGGCCATGCACGTCATTGAAGGGATCGCGAAAACGGATCTGCTCGCTGACCAGGGCGTCGAACTCATTGAGTCGCGCCGGGCTGAGTTCGGCAAACAGTTGGCAATAGGCCTGGCAAAACTGCTGATTGCGTGCTTGGTTCATGTCAGTCCTTGGGGATGAGTTTTCGGCTTAGGGCAAAGAACAGCCGATAGGGCAGGATCCGCAATAGTTTGAGCAGTGTGACAAATACGCGCGGAAAGGCAATCTCGAATCCTGTTCTGTCCAGGCCACGCACGATGGCGCGTGCCGCCTGCTGGCTGTCGATCAGAAACGGCATCGCGAAGCGGTTCTTGTCGGTCAGCGGGGTTTTGACAAAACCGGGATTGATCAGCTTCAGATCGATGCCCTTGGCCTTGAGCTCGGGATAGAGGGCCTCGCAGGTATTGATCAGCGCCGCCTTGCTGGCACCATAGGCGGCGCCGGTGGGCAGGCCACGGTAGCCGGCCACCGAGGCGACCACTGCAATCTGCCCCGTGCCACGGGCCAGCATCGCCGGTAGCAAGGCCTCCAGACAGGCGATCACCGCCAGGTAATTGATCGCCATTAGTTGCTCGAAGTCGTCCAGTTTAAGGGTGTCGGGCCGCACCGGGATATGATTGCCGGCGTTGAGGATTAGCAGATCCGGTAGGCCGTGCTGATCGAGCAATTGGGTAAAGGCCTGTTGGCGTGAGCCGGGGTCGGTGAGATCACAGGGCAGCGCCAGCAGCGCCTCGCTTCCGAGCTGGCGATTGCTTTCATCACAGGCCTGTTGCAGCTTTTTGGCATCGCGCCCGCTGATGATTACCCGGCTGCCCTGGGCCGCCAGTAGCTGGGCGGTGGCCAGGCCGATGCCGCTGCCGCCGCCGGTGATCCAAACCTGCTCGGCATGCCTAGCCACGTTGGCCTCCGATTTGGCGATTGATCAGGCGGATCCGCGAATTATCGCGGGCACTGAATTCCATCCCCAGCCAGCGTCCCTGGTCGTCATACCAGGTTTCGGTATCCTGCAGCTCGCCGCCCAGTCGATAGTGACGCGCGGCGATCAGATCACCGGCCCTGGGCACCATGATCTCACCCAGTGCGTGTACCGCGATCTGGCTGGCCTCGCCGGTCAGGGTATTCAGGACCTGTTGCTGTTGCAGGATCGCCGGATGCCAATGATTGGTGGTCAGCAGCCCGGCGGGCAATTCGCGTGTCTGGCCATCCATCTCCAGCTGTAATACCTCGCCATCTGCCCTGGCCATCAATTGCTGTTGTTTGCCATTGTCATCGACCGTGACCTGCAAGCTCTGCAAGCGGCCATCCTGCCACGATTCGCTGGCGCGGTAGCGGTAGTGATAGGAAAAGATCCCCAGAAAGCGGATTTGCAAGGCCATCTCCACCTCCACCCGCAGCTGTTCACCCTCGCGGGAAAACCGCAGCTGGTGGCTGCCGATGGGGCGTCCGGCGCGCTCGACCTCAAACACGACCTCCTCGCCATACAGGGCCAGGATCTGCTCGGGGCTCAGTGCCCCAGAGTCGGGGCGGGCGTGGCCGGCGGCGGACAGGCTGAGCAGCAACAGCGACAGACACAAACGGCTAGCGTATCGGGACATGGGGCACCTCCATGTCATCTGATACGTTGCCGCGCCGCGTTTGGTTCACCTCCCTGCGGCGGGGGTTGCGGCATGGCCGGCGGATTTGCCACGCAGCGCCATCACCCCTGCCACCGCGATCAGCAGCGCCCCGGCGACAAACAGCCAGTCCAGGGTTTCGCCCCAAAACAGATACCCGTAG
The DNA here is from genome assembly GCA_014859545.1 of Gammaproteobacteria bacterium. GTDB lineage: Bacteria > Pseudomonadota > Gammaproteobacteria > Thiohalomonadales > Thiohalomonadaceae > SLDE01. The sequence goes on along the minus strand of JACUTZ010000029.1, from coordinate 11,361 downwards.
GCCGCACCGAACACCACCGAAAAATAGGTGAAGGGACTCACCCGTGCCGCCGGGGCCACCGCATAGCCCCGGCTCAGCAAGAGTTGGCCGATGGTGCCGACCAGCCCCATCAGCGCCAGCAGTCCCCATTCGCTCAGACTGGGGGTCTGCCATGCCCAGAGCATCGGCAGCGCCGAGATCAGCGTGGCATTGAGCGAGAAATAGAACACGATACGACTGCTCGATTCGCTGCGGCCCAGGCGACGCACCGTGACCTTGGCCATCGCCGCCAGCAGGCCACCGAGCAGGCCGAGCAGGGCCACCCAGTTCAGCTCCCCGTCGGGACTGAGGACCAGCCCGACACCGATGAAGCCGACCGGGATCGCTATCACCGCCAGTCGCCCCACCGGTTCGCGCAGCCACAGCAGGGCGATCAGCGGCAGGAAGATCGGTGCGGTCATTTTCAGCAGCATGCCATCCGCCAGCGTAAGACGGGCCAGCACGAAGAAAAAGCAGTACATCGCCGCCAGACCCAGCACCGCGCGCAGCAGATGCAGCGGATACACCTCGGTCTTCAGTTCACGCAAGCCGTAGTGCAGGAATAGCGGGGCGATCACGAATAGCCCGAGCAGGTTGCGCATGAACACCAGCATCTCATTGGACAGCCCCATCCCGGCGGCGGCCTTCACCGTCGCGCCCATGCTGGCGAACATCAGCTCGGAAAGCAGGATCAGCAGGGCGCCCTGCAGCACATTCTGGGGATAGCGCATGGTTTCGGCAGGAATGCTCAGGGCCGGGTCTGGCGTGCGGGCCAGGACCATGGCAGCAGTGCGCCCAGCAGCATCAGCGCAAGCAGGCCGAGCACCGCGTAATTGCCCAGCCGTACATAGGGGGTGATGCCCTGCATTGGCTGCACCGTATCGCTGAGGGCGGCGATGACAAACTGCTCGCTGCGGGCGTAGACCTTGCCGCGCGGGTCGATAAAGGCGGAGATCCCATTGGTGGTGGCGCGTAGCATCGGGCGGGCGGTCTCCAGCGCACGCATGCGCGAGATCTGCAGGTGTTGATGGGGGGCCATGGAATTGCCATACCAGGCATTATTGCTGCCATTGACCAGCAGGGTGGCCTCGGGCAGGAAATCGATCAGCTCTTCGCCAAAGGCATCCTCGTAACAGACCGAGGCGGCGATCGGCTGACCGGCGGCCTGTAATAGCGGCTGCCAGCGTTCGCCCCGGGAAAAACTGGACATGGGCAGATCGAAAAATGCGGTCAGGCCACGCAGCAGATCTTCCAGTGGCATGAACTCGCCAAAGGGCACCAGGTGGCGCTTGCGATAAAAGGCATGCTGGCTGCCCAGGCTCATCATGGTGGTGTAGTAGCGCACCCCATCCTCGTCCAGCAGGGGCACTCCCATGATGATGTCGGTGTCGCTGGCCCGTGCCGCCTCGGCCAGGGCATCGAAGTAGTCATCGGCCAGGCGGTGATAGAACATGGTGACGGCGTTTTCCGGCCAGATGATCAGATCGCTGCTGTCCATGTGTTCGTAGCTGAGCTGGGCATAGCGGTCCAGGCCCTTCCAGATCATCTCTCCATCCCAGCGGGTGATCTGCGGCACATTGCCCTGGATCAGGGTGACCCGCAGCGGTTCACCGGCAGCTTGGCCCCAGTCCAGTTGTTGCAGGGCCTGGCCACCGCCCCATAGCAGCAGTAACAGTGGCAGCGCCAGCAGGGCGCGCCGTGGCCTGGAACGCCATCCGAACCAGAACCATAACAATAGCGCGGCGCTCAGGGCCACTAGCAACGACAGCCCATAGGCCCCAAGCAGCGGTGCATAACCCGCCAGCGGGCTGTCGATCTGGCTATAGCCGAGATTGAGCCAGGGAAAGCCGGTCAGAAACCAGCCGCGAAACCATTCCGCCAGGGTCCAGAAGGCCGGTAACCACAGCAGGGCGTGCAGGCTGGGACGTATCGACAGGCGCAGCGCCAGGGCGCGGGCCAGGTAGCCGAATCCGGCCGGTACCAGCGCCAGTACCGCGACAAACAGCAGGGTCAGCAATACCGCCACGATGGCTGGTGATTGGCCGTAGACATGGATCGCCACATACACCCAGGAGACCCCGACCCCGAACTGGCCCAGCCCAAAGGCCAGGCCATAAGCAAAGGCCTGCCGGGGACTGGCCTGCTGCCACAACGCAAACAGTGGCAACAGGGCGAGGATTGCCAGTGGCCACAGCGCCAGCGGGGCAAAGGCCAGCGGCAACAGCGCACCACTGCACAACAGCAGCAGATGGGCTTGCCAGGGTTTGCTGTTTGAGTTGGCTATGTGCATGAAAAAGATGGACTCACCGCAGAGGCGCAGAGACGCAGAGGAACAACCGCCTGTTTAATTTGTTCAGGTTCCAACCCGACCAGGCTGAACCGTCGATAGATACCGTCATCCTGCCCTGTCTCTCAGCGCCTCAGCGCCTCTGCGGTGAATGAATTTATCCTTCCCGGGGGAGAATGTCGTCTTCCGCCACATCCTCGTCGGGGGCCGGACAGACCTCCAGCAGGTAGATGCGGCGGTTGTCGGCGCGCTGCACGGTAAAGCGCAGGCCATCCAGAACGATCTGTTCGCCGCGCTTGGGCATGTGGCCAAAGGCGCTCATCAGCAGGCCGCCGATGGTGTCGAATTCCTCGTCACTGTAATCGGTGCGGAAATGCTCGTTGAAATCCTCGATCGGGGTCAGTGCGCGCACGCTGTAACAGCCCTCGGCGGCCGCCGGCAGGATGTCGGTTTCGTCCTCCACATCGTGTTCGTCCTCGATCTCGCCGACGATCTGTTCCAGCACATCCTCGATGGTCACCAGCCCGGCCACACCACCGTATTCATCGACCACGATGGCCATGTGGTTGTGGCTGGTCTGAAACTCACGCAGCAGCACATTCAGGCGCTTGCTCTCGGGGATGATCATCGCCGGGCGCAGGATCTCGCGGATGTCGAAGTCGCGATTGTCGGACTTGGCAACGAAGGGCAGCAGGTCCTTGGCGAGGATGATGCCCATCACCTCGTCACGGTTCTCACCGATCACCGGGAAACGGGAGTGGGCCGATTCGATGATGACCGGCAGGAATTCATCCAGGCTGGCGTCTCGGGCGATCACCTCCATCTGGGAGCGCGGGATCATGATGTCCCGCACCTGGATCTCGGAAACCTCAAGAACCCCTTCGATCATGTTGACCGCATCGCGGTCGATCAGGTTGCGTTGCTGTGCATCCTGCAGCAACTGCAGCAGTTCATCCTTGTCTTTGGGTTCGGACTGGAGGATCTGCGCGATCCGTTCCAGCCAGTTGCGCGGGCGTTCTTCCTGAACACTCCCGCTACTTCGGTCTTCGCTCATGATGGCGTCATCATCTCATTGGTAGGGGTTGGGATAGCCTAGGGCAGCCAGCAGGTGGATTTCAAGTCCTTCCATCTGATCGGCCTCGGCCTCCTCGATATGGTCATGGCCGAGCAGATGCAAGCAGCCGTGGATCACCATGTGGGCCCAGTGGGCGTGCAGGGCCTTGTCCTGCTCGGCGGCCTCGCGCGCCACCACTCCGGCACAGATCACCACATCGCCCAGCAGCGGCAGGTCCATACCGGGCGGGGCCTCGAAGGGAAAGCTGAGGACATTGGTGGCGTAGTCCTTGCCGCGATAGTCGCGGTTGAGTTGCTGGCTCTCGTCCTCGTCGACGATGCGTATCGTCAATTCAGCCTCTTCCGGCTGGCCTGCCAGCGCCGCGCCCGCCCAGCGTTCCAGCTCTGCCTCACTAGGCAGGTTCGGGGCATTCGAGGCAATCTGCAAGTCCAAAATCATGATTTCACCACTGAGAAAAAAGATTTGCCACAGAGGACACAGAGCTCACTGAGGGCATCCCACCAGGCAGATGCTTCATTGTTGGATGGCAGCAGTGGATTTAATGCGAATCGGTGCGGCCACGATCCCGCGCTACTCTGTGTTCTCTGTGCCCTCTGTGGCTTCATTCGCTTTTTCGATCAAACTGGTCATACGCGCCGACGATGCGCTGCACCAGCGGGTGGCGCACCACGTCCTTGGCGAGGAAGAAGGCAAAGCTGATCCCTTCCACGTCCTTGAGCACATCGATCACCTGGCGCAGTCCGGAGGTGGCACCGCGCGGCAGGTCGATCTGGGTCACATCGCCGGTGATCACCACCGTGGAGCCAAAGCCGATGCGGGTCAGGAACATCTTCATCTGTTCCGGGGTGGTGTTCTGCGCCTCGTCGAGGATGATGAAGGCCTCGTTAAGGGTGCGCCCGCGCATATAGGCCAACGGGGCCACCTCGATCACATTGCGTTCGATCAGTTTGGCGACCCGCTCGAAGCCCATCATCTCGTACAGGGCGTCATACAGCGGGCGCAGGTAGGGATCGACCTTTTGTGCCAGATCGCCGGGCAGAAAGCCCAGCTTTTCGCCGGCCTCGACCGCCGGACGCGTCAGGATCACCCGACGCACCTCGTCCCGCTCCAGTGCCTCGACCGCACAGGCCACCGCCAGATAGGTCTTGCCGGTACCGGCCGGGCCGATGCCGAAGTTGATATCGTGGGTGGTGATGTTGTGCAGGTATTTGACCTGGTTCGGGCCGCGCCCCTTGACCACCCCGCGCTTGGTGCGTATCACCACCTCGGGCACATCGCTGAGCTGTTCTTTCAGCAGTGCCTCGACCCCGGATTCCTGCAGGTAGAGATGCACCCGCCCCGGCGTCAGTGGCTCCTTGGCCGCAACCCTGTAGAGGTCTTCGAGCACCACCGCGCAGGCCTTGACCGATTCGCTATCGCCAATGATGCGAAAGCGATTGCCGCGATTGTTGAGCTCCACCCCGAGGCGGCGTTCGATTTGGCGCAGGTGTTCGTCCAACTGCCCACACAGATTGGAAAGACGAATGTTGTCCGCCGGTACAAGTTCAAGGTCCAGACTGTCAGCTGTTTCGTTCAATGGTGTTCCTCGGAAAAAAGAAATTTACCGCAGAGGCGCAGAGTTCGCAGAGGTTTGCGGGATGAAGTTCCCTGCCGTAATGATCTTGCATGGGCAAGGGGATGATTCACACAACAAACCTTCTTTTCTCTGCGCCTCTGCGCCTCTGCGGTGAATGCTTTTAGGCCTTTACCAGCTCGCCTCTAAGGGAGTTGGGCAGGGCCTGGGTGATGCGTACCTGTACGAATTGCCCGACCAGGGCCAGGTCGGCGGGCAGGTTGACCACGCGGTTGTTTTCGGTGCGCCCGGCGATCTCGTTCGGGTCCTTGCGCGAGGGGCCTTCCACCAGGATGGTCTGTACCGTGCCGACCATGGCCTCGCTGATGGCACGGGCCTGCTGGTTGATGGTCTCCTGCAGACGGGCCAGGCGGGCCTTTTTCAGTTCCATTGGCACATCATCGGGCAGACTGGCGGCGGGGGTGCCGGGGCGTGGGCTGTAGATGAAGCTGAAGCTCTGGTCGAAACCGACTTCCCTGATCAGATCCATGGTGGCCTCGAAATCGGCCTCGGTTTCGCCGGGAAAGCCGATGATAAAGTCGGAGGACAGGCAGATGTTCGGGCGTACCTCGCGCAGGCGGCGGATGATCGATTTGTATTCCAGCGCGGTATGGCCGCGCTTCATCAGTGCCAGGATGCGATCCGAGCCGGCCTGCACCGGCAGGTGCAGGAAGCTGACCAGCTCGGGCACCTCGGCATAGCAGCGGATCAGGCTGTCGGACATCTCCACCGGATGGGAGGTGGTATAGCGAATACGATCAATGCCCTCGATGGCGGCGATGTAGTGGATCAGCAGTGCCAGATCGGCGGTTTCGCCGTCGTGGGTTACGCCACGATAGGCATTGACGTTTTGCCCCAGCAGATTGACCTCGCGCACCCCCTGCGCAGCCAGCCCGGCCACCTCGGCGATCACATCATCAAACGGGCGACTGACCTCCTCGCCACGGGTATAGGGCACCACGCAGAAGGTACAGTACTTGGAGCAGCCCTCCATGATCGAAATAAAGGCACTGGGACCATCCATCTTCTGCTCGGGCAGGTGGTCGAATTTCTCGATCTCCGGGAAGGAAACATCCACCACCCCGCGACGATGGGCCACCACTTCGCCCAGCATCTGCGGCAGGCGGTGCAGGGTTTGCGGGCCGAACACCACATCAACAAACGGTGCGCGGGTGCGGATCGCCTCGCCTTCCTGGCTGGCCACGCAACCGCCGACACCGATGATGATGTTGGGATTTTTTTCCTTCAGCGGTTTCCACATCCCCAGCTGGGAGAAGACCTTTTCCTGGGCCTTCTCGCGCACGCTGCAGGTGTTGAGCAGCAATACATCGGCCTGCTCGGCGGTATCCACCACCTCCAGGCCGCAGCCGACCGCGAGCGCGTCCGCCATGCGGGCGGAGTCGTACTCGTTCATCTGACAGCCAAAGGTTTTGATATAAACAGCGCGCATCGAACTTCCCGGGGTAAAAGCGAACCGCGCATTTTACGCCAGTACGGAGAGCGGGGAAAGGGATTCAGCGCGGTTTCAGGGCAAGCGCATTGTGCGAAGCCCTGCATAAGGTGTGGATACCGAGATATAAGGAAAAAAACACTCACCGCAGAGACGCAGAGGCGCAGAGGAGAATAGGTACTGAGCAAGGCCTGCGTTCAGGGTAGGGTTCGCCATGTGTTGCTCAGGAACCTGCGGTCCGCTGACGCGCATGCATTCGCTTCACCGTCGGTCCAGGCGATCATGCTTCCTCTGCGCCTCTGCGCCTCTGCGGTGAAAGGTCTTTCGGTTTCGGCCGGGAGGGCAGCAGCAGGGCGAGGTTGCCGAGTAGCGTGAGGACTAGCAGCGGCGTGCCGAGCGGGCTGTCCATTGCCAGCAGGCTGAGGGCACTGAAATACAGCCACAGCAACGGGACGATGGCCAGCAACAGGCGGCGTGGGCCGGCCAGCATCAGCGCCAGCCCCAGGCTGCCCAGCGCAGTGGGATCGGGGCTGAGCAGGAATAGCTCGATACCGGTCCAGTCGCGGCCCTGCAGCGGGCCGAGCAGGGGTAGCAGCAGTATTGCCGTGAGCAGGGTGAGCAGCCCAATCCTGGCGATGCGATCGCGGCGCCAGTCAATCTCCGGTCTGCCCCACAGCGCCAGGCCAAGCAGCAGCAGGGCCTGCAGTGCAAATCCCCAGGCAAACCAGCGCGCGGCCAGGTTGATCTCGGCGTAATAGCTCAGCAGAAAGCCCCAGCCGACCCATCCCCAGCCCAGCCCCAGCAGTAGACACAGCCCGCGTCCCCGCACGAGTCCGGGCCTGACTGCCAGCCACAGCAGTAGCGCGCTGAGGGCAAGGGCGAGCAGTTGTCCGGGCCAGATCGCCGCATTGTAACGGACGAACAGATGGAAATAGACCTCTGGCGAGAACATCAGAAAATCGCCCAGCGCGTAGCTGGACCACTCGGCAAGGAGGCTCATAGACTCGCCACATAGGCCTGCATGCGTGCCCGTTGCGTGGGATCGGGCAGTGCGCCCAAGCCAGCGCCCATGTTTTCGCGCAGGTGTTTGACGCGGCTGGTGGCGGGGATCGCGCAACTGACGGCCGGGTGGGACACGATGAATTTGAGCAGAAACTGTGCCCAGTTGTGGCAGTCACACTCCCCGGCCCAGGCGGGCAGGGGCTGGCGTTTCAAGCGGGTGATCAGGGAACCGCCCCGGTAAGGCCGGTTGGCGATCACGGCGATGCCGCGCTCGGCGGCCAGCGGCAGGATGCGTTGTTCGACCTGGCGGTCGACGATGTTATAGGTGAGCTGCACAAAGTCGATCGGCTGGCTGCGCATAATCTTTTCCAGATCGTCGTGACGTCGCCCATGGGAGGTGGTGATCCCCACATAGCGCAGGTCTCCCTCGGTCTTCATCGCCAGCAGGGTCTTCAGATGGGCCTCCCAGTTGACCAGGTTGTGTACCTGCAGCAGATCAAAGCGCTCGATCCCCCACAGCCGATGGGAATCGGCGATCTGCGCCAGGCCCTGGGTGGTGGAGCCGGTCCAGACCTTGCTGGCCGAGAACAGTGTTGCTTGCGGGCCGAGTTGGGCCAGGGCATGGCCGATCACCGCCTCGGCCGAGCCATACATCGGTGAGGAATCGATCATCCCGCCGCCCAGGACAAAGAACTCGCGCAGCAGTGCGGTGCGGGCTGCCCGCGCCGCGGGGTCACTGCCCACGTTAAGGCTGATCCAGCTGCCCATACCGATCAGCGGCAGGCGCTGGCCGGTGGCGGGGATGCTTCGGTGCAGGCGTTGTGCCGGTTCACGCGCTTGGCCTGCCAGCGGCAGCAGCCCCAGGGCCAGGCCGCCGGCCAGACCAGCGAGTATCTCACGGCGGGTGTATGGGGGAGTGTTTGGCATGGCCTCAGTAGTCAGCAGTGTCCTGCCACGATGCTAAGGAGAACGCGCCGGGCTGGCAAGGCTGGCCCCGCCCGGTGAGGAGGGTACTGCGGGTCGGTGTCATTCGCTGGGAATCGACGAGACCAGCTCTACCACATGGATGGATCCGTCGTGGATCTCCGCCACCAGCTTTTCCGCCGAAATCACCTGCTGACGTCCGGTCTCGGCCACCTCACTGACGTGTTCGATACGCGCGACGATGTCGCTGGTATGGCGCAGATTACCATGGATCACCTCGGCAATCTCGGCGGTGGCGGTACTGGTGCGGGCCGCCAGGCTGCGCACCTCATCGGCGACCACTGCAAAGCCACGCCCCTGCTCGCCGGCGCGGGCCGCCTCGATGGCGGCATTCAACGCCAGCAGATTGGTTTGATCCGCCACCCCGCTGATCGTTGCAACGATGGTTTCGATGTTTTTGGACTGGGCATTGAGCTTGTCGATGACCTGCTTGGCCTCGTCAATCAGCTGACGGATTTCGGCCGAGGTTTGCACCGATGCCTGCAGGGAGCTGCTGCCACGACGGGCATTCTCGGCGGTCTGTTGGGCCATGCTATAGGCGACCGCCGAGGCATCACGGATCTTTTCGGCGGTCTGCACGCTCTGGGTGACGTCGGTGGCAAACTTGATCACCTTGACGGTCTTGCCCTCGTCATCGAGGATGGGGTTGTAACTGGCCTCCAGCCAGATTTCCTGGCCACGGGCGTCGAGGCGACGGAATTTGTCGCTGATGAACTGACCGCTGGCCAGTTGCGCCCAGAACTGCGGGTTTTCCTGGTAAAAAATTGGGTCGCATAACATCCGATGATGACGCCCCCGGATCTCCTCAAGGCGGTATCCCATGGTGTCGAGAAAATTGCGGTTGGCATCGAGGATCTCGCCATCCGGGGTGAAGCTGATCACCGCCATGGAGCGATCAAGCGCGCTGAATATGGCGGTCTGTTCCTCCAGTTGGCTATGTTTTTGAGTCACGTTGGCGGCTATCTTGATTACCCGATCTACCTGACCCCGTGCATCCCTGACCGGAAAATAAGTCGCCTCCAGCCACAGTCGCTCACCGCTGGCGTTGCGCCGTGCAAAGCTGCCGCTGTGAAACCGGCCCTCGGCCAGACTGTTCCAGAATGCCGTATAGGCAGGAGAATTCACGTATTGCGGATCGCAAAACATGCGGTGGTGCGCACCAAGCACCCTGTCACGCGGGTAGCCGACCGCATCCAGAAACAGCTGATTGACCTCGGTGATGCGACCATCGGGGCTGAATTCGATACAGGCCATCGAGGCCTTGATGGCCTCGATGACCGCATTCGAGGCAGCCAGCGCCTCCTGCAAGCTGCTCAACTGGCTGTGCAGATGCTTGTTGAAGATCATCGTTGACTCCTTGGTCGGGTGGGTTATCGGGATAAACCCGGGTGTTTGACTTGGTTTATTTCCGATTATACGCAGTCATCAGGACTATGGATCAGCTCCTGCCAACAATTTGTCCTGCTAGAGAGGAACGGAGGATGTTCAGTCGATGCCAGACAGCAGCCACAACATGCGCAGCGCCAGCCCGGCCAACAGCAGCGCGAACAGCCCCTCCAGTGGGCGCTGCCAGCGCAAAAAGCCCGCGCGGGCGATGCCGCTGCCCAGCAGCAGGGCGACCAGCAGATACCACAGGGTATCGATACCCATCGCCAGCGCGGCCATGCCGAGCTTGCTGGGCAGTGCCTGTCCGGGTACCACGAACTGGCTGAACAGGGCGATGAAAAACAGCCCGGTCTTCGGATTCAGAAAGGCCATCAGAAAGCCGTCCCGTCCAGCCTGGCGACTACCTATGCCAGGCTTGTCGGCAACAGGCGCACCGGAAAGGGCGCTACGCCCGCCCTGCCAGGCCAGGTAGAGCAGGAACAGGGCACCGCCCGTTTGCAGCCCCCACAACAGTCCCGGCGCGGCCAGCAACAACGCAGCAATCCCCAACACACTGAGCAGGGCGTAGAGGCCGATCCCCGCGCCATGGGCCCAGGCAGCGATGATCCCTTCTCGTCGTCCGCCGCGCACACTGTGCCGCACGATCACCGCCAGGCTAGGGCCGGGGGACATAGCACCCAGCAGGCAGATCCCAGCGAGGCTTAGCCAATCAGTCCAGAGTTGCATGGGGGGGTGTGGTTCATAGATAAATATTCCCGACGTGATAAAAAAAGCAATATACACAATCCGGGCAGGAATCACCTCGCGCAGGTGTGTCTGATTGCTGATGTGTTCTGGGATGCCCATAGCGTAGCGGTGTATTTCGATGAGAAGCGGACACTTTCAGAACACGTTGACACGTGTCACGTGACAGACTACTCTTTGGTTCATGATCAAATCCTTTGCAGATAAACGAACTCAAGAGCCGCGAGCTTTATTCCAAGGGCACATCAAAGAAATTCCCTGCGGACGTGGCGCCAAGAGCAAGCAGAAAGCTTGAATATGTGAATCTGGCTATGCAGCTGGATGACTTGAAGGTGCCGCCTGGCAATCGCCTCCATGCGCTTTCTGGGAGCAGGCAAGGGCAGCACGCGATATCGATAAATGATCAGTGGCGTATTTGCTTTCGTTTTGACGATGGCGATGCCTATGAGGTTGAAGTGTGTGACTACCACTGAGAGGTGATTATTATGGCTATTCCCAACACTACGGGCATCCAGCGCAAGCCGACCCATCCTGGCGAGATGCTGAGAGAAGATTTTATCCCGGACTACGGCCTGACGGTTGCCGGGCTGGCAGAGTCCTTGGGTGTTTCTCGTCAGTCGGTTAATGAACTGCTGCGAGAGCGACGTGCCGTCAGCCCCGAAATGGCACTCCGACTGGCCCGCTTGTTTGGCAACTCCCCGGAATTTTGGCTGAATGCCCAACGCGCAGTGGACCTATGGGTGGCGGCTCAATCGATCAAGAAAGAGCTTGAACGGATTAAGCCGCTGCATGCGGCATGACCT
>JACUTZ010000171.1 GCA_014859545.1 Gammaproteobacteria bacterium | reverse complement strand
CATTAACGGCGGGCTGCGCCTTGTCTTGGAACATTTGCGAGCCTCTGACATGTACTATTTATTCAGGACACTACACTAGGGCATAGCTTACATGGATAGGGCGTAATTTCAAGTTGGCAATGCCCGAACAGATCCGGTATGCTTCGCATCCTGAAATTCCCAGCAAAGCCCGTCCCTCGCAATGAGACAAGGCCTTGGTGAAAATGGTTCACTAGCTAGCGGCGGTTCCCGCCGCGTCGTCACGTAAGTGTGATGACGAACAGGAATAAGATTTCGACTTTAGGAGAGGTGGCTGAGTGGTCGAAAGCGGCGGTCTTGAAAACCGTTGAAGGGTGACCTTCCGTGGGTTCGAATCCCACCCTCTCCGCCAATCTAGAAAGGCCGTCCGAATGGACGGCCTTTTTTATTATGTCCATCTTTGTATTGGGCTCTGTTTTCCACGCATAATCATTCCTCCATTCGAATCAAGGAAAGCGAAGATGTTTTTCGGTGTCAGCCACATTGTTGTACCGGTGACGGATCTGGATCGCAGCGTTACGCTCTGGCGTGAGGTGATCGGCTTTGCCGAGCTGCGTCGCGGCGAGGAGTATGTGGACATGGATTCGGGCAATATGGTGATCTGATTGATCAAGGTGCCGGTGGTTGAATCACGCATCTCGCTGCGGCTTAACGTTTACAAGGTTGCACAGGCCTACCAGCACCTGCTGGATGGGGGCTGTGCTTCACGTTACGCGCCGATGCATACCCCGGATCTGGAGGAGATGGCCTGCGTCAGCGATCTGGATGGACATTCCATCATATTGTGGCGCGCCCTGACCGAGGATGAATGGGACTTTGTGCCGGATCTACCCAAGCAGGGGGAGTGGTATCCGGATGCCGAGGATCTGTTGAAACGCTTGCTGTCCCATGTGCCAGCCTTGTTTCGCATGTTGGCCCGGCGCAAGGTGACGCGGGTGGTGGAATATCTGGCCCGTGAGGCGAAAAGTCCGGTAACCTGCGAGCATGTGATCCGGGGCTATATCAGTTCCTCAGCCAAGGTGACCCGCTATCGTCTGGTCGAGCCCTTGCGTGCCGAGGGGATCAATCCGGATGATTATCAGGATGAATTTGAATATGAATAGGCCGGTCTTTTTTTCTGCATGCGGTGAACAAAACTGATGTCCAAAATCCGTAAAATTGCGATCCTGACTTCCGGTGGTGATGCACCGGGGATGAACGCGGCGATCCGTGCGGTGGTGCGTGGCGCCCTTTACCACGGGCTGGCGGTGATGGGCTGTCAGCGGGGGTTTCAAGGCTTGATCGAAAATCGCCTGCAGGAGATGAGCTCGCAGTCGGTGAGCAATATCATTCAGCGCGGTGGCACCATCCTGGAATCCGCGCGCAGCGAGGCATTCCGTCGCGTCGAGGGGCGTCGTCTGGCATACCAGCATCTGTCTGCGCATGGTATCGATGCGCTGGTGGTGATTGGGGGTGACGGCTCATTCACCGGGGCCAGCCTGTTGGCTGGCGAGTTCGATTTCCCGGTGGTGGGGATCCCCGGCACCATCGATAACGATTTGGATGGTACGGACCACACCATTGGTTATGATACCGCGCTGAATACGGTGGTGGAGGCGGTGGACAAGATCCGTGATACCGCCAGTTCCCATCGTCGCCTGTTCTTTGTCGAGGTGATGGGGCGGGATGCGGGGTTTCTTGCCCTGCACAGTGGCATTGCCTGCGGTGCCGAGGCGATCCTGGTCCCTGAAGTACACAGCGATTATCAGGCCCTGGACGCCTATCTCGGCGGTAGCCGGATCAAGGGCAAGTCTTCCAGCATCGTACTGGTGGCGGAGGGGGAGCACTGTGGCGGGGCCTTGAAGGCGGCCGAGTGGGTGGCGCGCGAACATCCGGAATACGATGTGCGGGTGAGTATCCTCGGGCATATCCAGCGTGGCGGTGCACCCAGTGCGATGGATCGGGTATTGGCCAGCCGGATGGGGGTGGCTGCCATCGAGGCCCTGTTGGCGGGTGAGCGGGATGTGATGATCGGCGTAATCAATCACGAGATGGTGCGGGTCCCGTTTGAACAGGCGATCAAGCACAAAAAGCGCCTGCAACCAGAGCTGTTGACGCTGATCGAGGTCCTGTCGATCTAAATCTGTGCTACATCCCCAGTTCGGCGAAGAAGTCGTGGCCCTTGTCATCGGTGATGATGAAGGCCGGGAAGTCTTCCACTTCAATACGATGTATCGCCTCCATACCCAGTTCCGGGTAGTCGATTACCTCGACCTTTCTGATGCTTTGCTCGGCCAGGATGGCCGCAGCGCCACCAATCGAACCCAGATAAAAACCACCATGATGCTTGCAGGACTGGGCCACCTGGGGGCTGCGGTTGCCCTTGGCCAGCATCACCAGTGAGCCGCCGTGCTGCTGGAACAATGCCACGTAGCTGTCCATGCGCCCGGCAGTGGTGGGGCCGAAGGAGCCGGAGGCGTGGCCCTTGGGGGTCTTGGCTGGACCGGCGTAGTAGACGATGTGATCCTTGAAGTAATCGGGCAGACCCTCGCCGCGATCGAGGCGCTCTTTCAGTTTGGCGTGGGCGCTGTCGCGGGCGACGATGATCGGGCCGCTGAGCAGCAGGCGGGTCTTGATCGGGTGGCGTGCCAGTTCGGTGCGGATCTGGTCCATCGGACGATTCAGGTCGATACGTACCTGGTGATCGGAGAGTTGCTCGGCCTGGGCCTCCGGCAGAAAGCGGGCCGGGTCGTGTTCGAGTTGTTCCAGCCAGATACCCTTGTGGTCGATGCGCCCCAGGATATTGCGATCGGCCGAGCAGGACACCCCGATCCCCACCGGGCAGGAGGCACCGTGGCGGGGCAGGCGGATGATGCGCACGTCGTGGGCGAAGTATTTGCCGCCGAACTGGGCACCGATCCCCAGTTCGCGGGTCAGTTGCAGTACCTGCGTTTCCAGCGCGCGATCGCGAAAGGCCTGACCGTATTCGTTGCCGTGCTCGGGCAGGGTATCGAGGTAGCGGGCCGAGGCCAGCTTGACCATCTTCAGATTCTGTTCCGCCGAGCTGCCGCCGATGACGATGGCGAGGTGATAGGGTGGGCAGGCCGAGGTGCCGATCAGCGGCAGCTTCTCGCGCAGGAAGGACATCAGGCTGTCGGGATTCAGCAGGGCCTTGCTCTGCTGGAACAGGAAGGTCTTGTTGGCCGAACCACCGCCCTTGGTGATGAACAGGAATTTGTAGGCCTCGCCATCCACCGCCTCGATATCGATCTGCGCCGGCAGGTTGGTGCCGGTGTTGACCTCCTCGAACATGGAGAGCGGCGCGACCTGGGAGTAGCGCAGATTATCCTCCGCATAGCTTTGGAAGATCCCACGCGAGAGCGCCTCGGCATCGCCGCCTCCGGTCCATACCTGTTGTCCCTTCTTGGCCATCACGATCGCGGTGCCGGTGTCCTGGCAGCCGGGCAGGCTCATGCCGGCGGCGATGTTGGCGTTTTTCAGCAGTTGCAGGGCGACGAAACGGTCGTTCTCGCTGGCCTCCGGGTCGTCGAGGATGGCGCGCAGTTGTGCCAGATGGCTGCTGCGGTAAAGGTGTGAGACCTCGCGGATCGCGCTGCGTGCCAGCAGGCTCAACGCCTCGGGTGTGACCTT
>JACUTZ010000170.1 GCA_014859545.1 Gammaproteobacteria bacterium | reverse complement strand
CATGCGCCTTTCGCTAAAGAAAACGACAATACAAGCTTAAGAACTAACCTGTGAAGCCACGTTAGCTTGATGCTAAAGCCGGATGGGCCAGGAATCTATCGAAGGATCCCCCCTCCCCAATCCTCTCCCGGAGGGAGAGGGCATAAACGACTGAAGAGCCAGGCATGAAACCCCGTTACCTGTGGAGCTCCCCTGAATGAGAGCCATGTTGTGGTTTATTGCGTTGCTGTGCTGTGGGCAGATTGCCCTCGCCGATGACTGGTCGCACCTGCTGGATCGCAGTCAGCAACAGGGCAGTGTGCGGGTCATCGTGCAACTGCAGCAGCCGGCCTTGCTGAGTGGCTTGTCGGTGCAGGCCGGGCGGGCCGCGCAGCGGCAGGGCATCGCGGTGGCGCAGCAGCAATTGCTGGAGCGCCTGGCAGGCCAAGGTCTTACGGCGACCCCCTTGCGGCGCTTCGAGCATATCGCCGGGATGGCGCTGCGGGTGGACAGTGCCGCCCTGCAGGCACTGCGCGATGACCCGGCGGTGCTGTCACTGCAGGAGGATAGGCTCGCCCGTCCGCTGCTTGCCCAGAGTATTCCCCTGATCAACGCGGATGATCTCTGGGCACTGGGCGGTACCGGCGACGGCTGGGCGGTGGCGGTGCTGGATACCGGGGTGGACTACACCCATGAATTTTTTACCGGCAAGCTGATCGCCGAGGCCTGTTTTTCCAGTGACGATGTGGATGCTGGGGCGAGCAGTCTTTGTCCGGATGGTGCCGAGGAGTCCTTTGAAGAGGGTGCCGGCCTGCATTGCTCGGGCATCGATGGCTGCGCGCATGGCACCCAGGTGGCGGGGATTGCGGTGGGCCAGGGCACCACACGGAATGGGGTGGCCAAGGCCGCTGATTTGATTGCGATCCAGGTCTTTTCCCGGATCGAGGACGTCGAGTTTTGCGATGGTAGCAATCCCTGTCTTGCCAGTTATGGTAGTGACCAAATTGCCGCGCTGGGGTATCTGACAACCCTGCACGATCAGCAGGGGCAGGACATCGCCGCGGTGAACCTCAGCTTGGGTGAGGGGGCCTATGGCGCAAGTTGCGATGGTAGCAACACGGTGATGAAGGCCGCGGTGGATGCCCTGCGCAGCCGTGGTATCGCGACCATCGCCAGCTCAGGCAATGAGGAACTGGATGGCGAGATCAGCGCACCGGCCTGTATCTCCTCGGTGATCGCGGTCGGGGCAACCAATAAGCAGGATGGGCTGGCGAGTTTTTCCAATCATTCCGAGCTGGTCGATCTGCTGGCGCCGGGGGTCTTGATTCAAACCTCGAATGTGGTTAGCGGTTACGTCGCGGTCAGTGGCACCTCGGCGTCGGCACCTCATGTGGCGGGGGCCTGGGCGGCATTCAAATCCCTGTATCCCGAGCTGGCGGTGGGTGTCTTGCTGGATATGCTCAAGCAAAGCGGCGTGTCCATTGCGACACGTGAGCCGCCAAAGCCACGCATCGATCTGCTGGCGGCCCATGGACTGCTGGTGACGGAAGGCCTGCTGGTCGAGATCCTGCCAGTCGAGGTCCGTGAGCTGGGTGCCCGCTGGCGCCTGCTGGGTGAGGGGGATGAGGCCTGGCGTGAGAGCGGGGTGATCCTGCGGGAGCTGGTGGTCGGGGATGAATATCAGGTCGAATTCAGCCCGCTGAGTGGCTGGCGCGCCCCGGCGACGCAAACTATCAGCATTCTGGAGGGCCAGCTCACCAACCTGAGCGTGAGCTATACCCGTGTCCGCAGCGGCGGTGGCGGGGCCGTCTCGGTTGCGGTGCTGGCCTGGCTGATCCTGCTGGTGCTTTGGTCTGCCCGAATAGGCGCGGCTCAGTCTGCCAGCAGGCGTGTCAGCCGACGCTGAAGTGCCTGCGCATCGGTGGCACAGACCGTGGCATGGGCCACCTTGCGCCCGGGGCGCGGGGCCTTGCCATAGCGGTGCAGATGGGCACCGGCGGCCAGTACCTTGTGCGTATCGGGCAGCTCGCCGATGTAGTTGAGCATCGCCGCATGACCGCGTGCGGCGGTACTGCCCAAGGGCAGGCCGGCGATGGCGCGCAGATGATTTTCAAACTGACTGGTCTCGGCCCCCTCGATGCTCCAGTGTCCGGAGTTGTGTACCCGCGGGGCCATTTCGTTGGCGATCAGGGTATCGTCGGCCTGGAACAGCTCCAGCGCCATTACGCCCACATAATCCAGCGCCGCCAGTAACTTGTCCGCATAGGCCTCGGCCTGGCCCTGTAAGGGGTCATTCGGGCAGCTCACCGACAGGTGCAGGATGCCGTTGCGATGGGTGTTCTCTGCCAGTGGATAAAAACGGCATTCGCCGTCACGACCGCGCACCGCGATGATCGACACCTCGCGGGTGAAATTCACGAAGCCCTCCAAGATCAGTGGTACCCCGCCCAGTTGTTGCCAGGCCGCCTCGATATCGTCGGGCTTGCGTAATACCGCCTGGCCCTTGCCGTCGTAGCCCAGGGTGCGGGTCTTGAGCACTGCTGGCAGACCGAGTTCGCTTACTGCCTGCTGCAGCTCAGCCAGGCTGTCTACCGCCGCGAAGGGGGCAGTGACAATCCCAAGTTGGTTGAGCAACGTCTTTTCATGGAGGCGGTCGCGTGCGGTGGCCAGTGACCGGCTGTTCGGATAGACCGGACAGTGGCCCTCCAGATAGGCGATGCTGGCGGGCGGCACGTTTTCGAATTCATAGGTGACCACGTCGGCCTCAGCGGCCAGGCGCTGCAGCAGCGCCGGATCGTCGTAATCGCCCAGCAGCAGCTCGCCCAGCGGGGCGGCACAGGCATCGGCGCTGGGGTCGAGAAACAGAAACTGCATCTCCAGCGGGTAGCCGGCCAGGGCGATCATCCGGGCCAGCTGCCCGGCACCGACGATGCCAATCTTCATGCAGGGGTCTCCGCATCCGGGCGGGGGTCGGGACGGCTCAGCACGGTATCGGTCTGTTGCTGGCGGAAGGCGTGGTAGGTCTGTCGGATCGCCGGGTATTTATTCCCCAGCATGCTAGCGGCCAGCAGTGCCGCATTGCTGGCCCCGGCCTTGCCGATGGCCAGGGTACCGACCGGGATCCCAGCCGGCATCTGCACGATGGAAAGCAGCGAGTCCATGCCGTTCAAGGCCTTGGACTGCACCGGCACCCCCAGCACCGGCAGCGCGGTCTTGGCCGCCACCATGCCCGGCAGGTGGGCGGCCCCGCCGGCCCCGGCGATGATCACCTCTAGCCCCCGGCCCTCGGCCTCACTGGCGTACTGGAACAACAGGTCCGGGGTGCGGTGGGCCGAGACCACGCGGGTCTCATAGGGAACGCCGAGCCTGTCCAGCATCTCGGTAGCGTGTTGCATGGTCTCCCAGTCCGATACCGAACCCATGATGATCCCGACAAGGGCTTGCATAGTCGCTGCTCCAGAAAGATGAAGAGGAAAGGCGGCATTATAACGGACAATCCCATGGCTCGCTCTACCTGAAAGAGCTTGGGCAACAAGGGGCTGGGAGCTTGGGGCTTGGGATTAGGGGTGGACCCTGTAGGAGCGGCTAGGCCGCGATGGCTATACCAGCTCCGTGCGTTCGCGGCAGAGCCGCTCCTACCAAACGTCCACAAGCCCGAGCAAGGGGGCAAGGGGGCAAGGGGCAAGGGAGCAAGGG
>JACUTZ010000169.1 GCA_014859545.1 Gammaproteobacteria bacterium | reverse complement strand
GGACTGCGCAATCTGCTGATAGCCGATCTGCTTTACTGGTTGCTGATCGGTATCCCGCTGGTGTTGCTGTTCTATCGTGGTCTGCTTGGGATGGGCGCGGAGCCGGCGACTATGATCGCCCTCAAGCAGTCCATCAATGCACTGTTCAACACCCTGCTCGCCGGGATAATGGTGATCGCATGGCAACTGTCTGTGCGTGGGCGCTTTTCCCTGCCGGGTAAACCGACTCTCGCCCTATTGTTGTTCCATACGATTCTGACCTTGACCCTGCTGGCCGGCCTGGTGCCCATCATTCATGAAAGCAAAACACAGCTCAGCAATCAGGAAGCCTTCATGCTGGAACGCCTGCATGAGCACGCCGCCCAGTTGATCGCGCGGCTTGAAGCGGACATCCCACTGGGACAGCAACGTTACGACTACCATCTCAGTCGTGTCCAAACCCATCAAGATCCCCATCAGGATCCCCATCAGGATCTGGGCCTGGCCATCCTCCTGGCGGATGGCTCGCCCATCGCCAGCCGTGGTGAGCTTCTTTCCCTGTCCGGCACTGGCTATCGTGAGGCCTTGGCGAATGGCCTTTCTGTCTGGTTTCCGCTTGGCCAGATGTCTGCGGTACAGCGCTGGCAACGTGGACGATATGTGCTCACTTTGCCCTTGGATACGGCATCAGGATTGGCGTCGGTTAGCGTTGAGTTACCGGCAGCTGAATTAGTGGGCACCCTGGAACGGCAGCGTCTCGAACTGTTTGTCATGTCGGCAATCATGGTTGCCCTGGCGGTTGTGTTGACCGCCTGGCTGAGCCTCGCCATCAGCCGCCCACTGCGGGCCTTGGAGGCGGTCAGTGATGGCATGGCTGCGCAGATTGCCCATGGCAGGCGTCCACGGCTGCCGCCACAGAGCCAGGTTCACGAATATGCCAGTATGGGCAGTAGCCTGCGTGAGATGGCACATCACCTGGCCGATAGCTTTGATGCCTTGCACCATGCCCGGGCGAATCTTGAAGAGCAGGTTCACCGGCGCACCCAGGAACTGTCCCGTTCCACCGAGTTGCTGCGCAACGTGCTGGAGGCAACGCAGGATTTTGCCATTATCGCCACCGATCCAGATGGCACTATTTCCCTATTCAACCCAGGTGCCGAGCAGTTGCTTGGCTACGCTGCCGGGGAGGTGGTCGGCAAGAAGTCCCCATTGTTGTTCCATCTTCCCGATGAGCTGCAGCAGCGCGCTGCCGAGTTGGCTGCGGAACTGGGACGTCCCATCCAAGGCTTCGATATATTTACCGTTAGGGTCGCCACGGAAAACGCTGCGCATCAGGAATGGCACTATCGCCGCAAGGACGGCAGGATTGTCCCGGTATCACTGGTGGTAACCACCATGTACGACGCAGCTGGAACAGTCACCGGTTACCTGGGGATCGCTGAAGACATTACCGAACGCAGGGCCATGCTGCGCGCCCTCCAGGAGGAGCGGGATCTGTTTTCCAGTGGGCCGGTATTCACCATTATCTGGGGGGCAAGCGAGCACTGGCCGGTGCTGTATGTGTCGAAAAATATTGGTGAGATCCTGGGCTATAGTCCGAGTGAGTTGTGTGCCTCAGAGTTTCGCTATGCCGAGCTGATCCACCCGGATGATCGGGAGCGTATCGCCAACGAGGTGCAATACAACATCCGCCAGCATATCGATGCCTATGAACAGTCCTACCGACTGCGCATGAAGGATGGTCAATACCATTGGTTTTACGATTTCACCAAGCTGATTCGCGATGAAAGTGACCGGGTGGTAACCATCCGTGGCTATATGTTCGACCAGAGCCATCTCAAACAGATTGAGATGGCTCTCAAGGAGCAGGCCGAACATACCCAAACCATCCTCGACAATATGGTGGACGGGATTATCACCATCGACCAGGACGGCATCATCCAGTCATGCAATCCGACCGCAAGCCGCATCTTTGCCTATACGACAGAGGAGGTACTGGGAAAAAACGTCAAGATGCTGATGCCCAGCCCCCACCGCGAGAATCACGACAGCTACCTGCGCAACTACCAGGCCACCGGGGTGGCACGTATCGTCGGCATTGGCCGCGAGGTGGAAGGCCTGCGCAAGGATGGCAGCCTGTTCCCGATGGAATTGGCACTATCGGCGATCACCCAGCATGGCCAACCCCTGTACGTGGGTATGGTGCGCGACATCAGCGAGCGCAAGCGGATGGAGCGGATGAAGAGTGAATTTGTCTCCACCGTTAGTCACGAGTTGCGTACCCCGCTGACCTCGATCTCCGGGGCGCTGGGTCTGGTGGTCGGCGGAGCGATTGGTGAGCTGCCGGCGCAGGTCCGGCAGATGATCGGCATCGCCTACAAAAACAGCCAACGGCTCACCCACCTGATCAACGACCTGCTGGATATGGAGAAGATTACCGCCGGCAAGCTGCGCTTCGAGATGCAGCGTCAGTCCCTGTTGCCACTGCTGGATCAAGCCCTGGAGGCCAATCAACCCTACGCCCAGGAGCACCAGGTGTCACTGGTGTTTGAGGGAAGCAGGGCAGAGATCGCGGTGTGGCTGGACGGCCAGCGCCTGATGCAGGTATTGGCCAATCTGCTCTCCAATGCGATCAAGTTCTCGCCCAATGGTGAGACGGTGGTGCTGGGACTGAAGCAGTCAAACGGCATTGTACGGATCACCGTCCGTGATCATGGACCAGGTATCCCACCGGCGTTTCACAGTCGGATCTTCCAGAAATTTTCCCAGGCAGACGGCTCCGATACCCGTGCCAAGGGCGGCACCGGACTGGGCTTGGCAATTAGCCGTGAATTGATGGAGCGCATGGGTGGGGCCATCGGTTTTGACTCGGTGGAAGGCGAGGGCGCCAGCTTTTGGCTTGAACTGCCGGTGCTGGATAATGAACCGATGTCAGACCAGGCAGCACCGGAGCTCCTGGGCAGGCCGCGGGTGCTGGTGGTGGAAGACGAGTATGACGTGGCCAACATCCTGCGTATGCTGCTGGGGCGAGCCGGCTACCGGGTCGATGTGGCAGAAAGCGGCGCGCAGGCACTCACTGCGCTGCAACAACACCGCTATGCGGCGATCACCCTGGACCTGATGCTACCGGATATCAGCGGACTGGAGATCATTCGCCGTCTGCGTCAGCGGGCCGAGACCCTGCATCTGCCGATCATTGTGGTATCGGCCAAGATGGAAGAGGGCCGCCTGGCGATCAGTGGCGACTTTTCCGATATCGAATGGCTGGCCAAACCCATCAATGATCAGCACCTGCTCTCGGTGTTGGAACGGGGGATCGCGCATGCCCAGTTGGCCAGCCCCCGCATCCTGCATGTGGAGGACGACGAGGATCTGCATCAGGTGGTGCGCCGCATGGTCGGCGGACGCTTTGAGTTTGATCTGGCCACCACGCTTGAAGAGGCCATCGCCCTGATCAGCATGGCGCGCTTTGATGTGGTAATCCTGGATATCGGCCTGCCGGACGGCTCCGGCTGGGCACTGCTGTCCGAGATCCGCGCACGCCAGCCCAAATCCAGGATCATCATCCTCTCCGGGATGGAGCTAAGCCGGGAGCAAACCCGGCAGGTAGAACATGTATTGCTGAAATCCCAGGTTTCGGCACAGCAATTGCTAGATGTTTTGCATAACCGTATTAACACATGGAAAAAGGAGCTCGATAATGACTAGCCTGCAACGCAT
>JACUTZ010000168.1 GCA_014859545.1 Gammaproteobacteria bacterium | reverse complement strand
CCGTTGGCGACCCGGCCAGCCAGCACTAAGCCAACGCCCCGCATCGCGGGGCGTTCTTATTTCGTAACCGCAAAGACGCCAAGGACGCAAAGGGATATCTGGTTTCAGATTGTGCTGAGTTCATGCCTCATGTTGCAGAGGTGTTATCCTTTCGTGTTACGCCTTGTGTTACATCTTCTCCTGCTCCCCTTTGTGTTCCTCTGCGCTCTTTGCGTCTTTGCGGTAAAATTGTTCTTTTTCGTGGAACACGCCTATGTTGTTGGATTGTGGTGGCAAGCCGCTGGATCTGTCTGAGCCCCGTATCATGGGGATCCTTAATCTGACCCCGGATTCATTTTCCGATGGGGGGCGCTTCAATGCCCCGGATCGGGCTATCGCCCAGGCCTTGCAGATGCAGGCAGATGGGGCGGCGATCATCGATATCGGTGGTGAGTCGACCCGACCCGGTGCCGAGGCGGTCTCGATCGAGGAAGAACTGGCGCGGGTGATCCCGGTGATCGAAGCGCTGGCACCAGTGCTGGATGTGCCGATCTCCATCGATACCAGCAAGCCGGAGGTGATGCAGGCGGCGGTCGCTGCCGGGGCCGGGATGATCAACGATGTCTATGCCCTGTGTCGTCCCGGTGCGCTGGAGGCAGCGGCCGGGTTGAGCGTGCCGATCTGTCTGATGCACATGCAGGGTGAACCGCGCAGCATGCAGCAGCAGCCCCAGTACCAGGATGTGCTGGCCGAGGTGGCCGAATTTCTGCGCGCACAGGTGGCGCGCTGCACCGCTGCGGGGATCGCAGGCCATCGGCTGCTGCTTGATCCGGGTTTTGGTTTTGGCAAGTCCCTGGTGCATAACCTGCACCTGCTCAAGCATCTGGATGTATTGGTGCGGGATGGACTGCCCGTGTTGGTGGGTCTGTCACGCAAGTCGATGATCGGCACAGTGCTGGATCGCCCGCTTGAGCAACGTCTGTCCGGCAGTCTGGCGCTGGCAGCGCTGGCAGCCTGGCAGGGAGCCAGGATTATTCGGGTGCACGATGTGCGCGAGAGTGTGGATGCAATCAAGATGATTCAGGCCGTGTGTGCGGTAGAATAGTCCGCACAGGGAAATAACAAAGGCAGCATACAGAATATGACACGACAATTTTTTGGTACCGATGGGATCCGCGGCAAAGTGGGGGAATACCCGATCACCCCGGAATTTATCCTCAAACTGGGTTGGGCGGCCGGGCGCGTATTGAGCGGTGGCAAGGGCGGCAAGGTGGTGATCGGCAAGGATACCCGCATCTCCGGCTATATGTTCGAATCCGCGCTGGAAGCGGGTCTGTCGGCTGCCGGGGTGGATATCCTGTTGCTGGGGCCGATGCCCACACCGGCGATCGCCTATCTGACCCGTACCCTGCATGCGGATGCGGGGATCGTGATCAGCGCCTCCCATAACCCCTACCAGGACAATGGCATCAAGTTCTTTTCCGCCCAGGGTACCAAGCTGCCCGATGAGGTCGAGCTGGCCATCGAGGCCAGCTTGCAGCAGCCCATGGACATGGCCGAACCGCATGCCCTGGGCAAGGCGCACCGAGTCAAGGACGCGGCGGGACGCTACATTGAATTTTGCAAGAGCAGTTTTCCCAATCAGCTGGATCTCAACGGTCTGCACATCGTATTGGACTGCGCCAATGGTGCGACCTACCACGTGGCCCCGGATGTGTTTCGCGAGTTGGGTGCCAGGGTGACGACTCTGGCGGTTGAACCGGACGGTCTGAATATCAATGTCGATTGTGGTTCCACCCATCCCAAACGCCTGCAGGAGACGGTACTGGAACTGAAAGCGGATGTGGGGATCGCCCTGGATGGGGATGGGGACCGGGTGTTGATGGTCGATCACCGTGGCGAATTGGTGGATGGGGATGAACTGCTTTACATCATCGCCAGCGCGCGTCATCAGCGCGAGCCATTGCTTGGTGTGGTGGGTACCCAGATGAGTAACCTGGGCATGGAAGTCGCGCTGCGCGCTGCCGGGATCGCGTTCAGCCGGGCCAAGGTTGGTGATCGTTATGTGATGGAAAGCCTGTGTCAGGAAGGTTGGATCCTGGGTGGTGAATCCTCCGGACATTTGATCTGCCTGGATTGCACCAGTACCGGCGATGGGATCATCTCGGCCCTGCAGGTGCTGCGGGCCATCGCAGAACAGGAAAAGAGCCTGTCTGAACTCAAATCCGGGATGCGAAAATATCCCCAGACCCTGATCAATGTGCGCCTGAATCAGCGTCTGGACCTCAGTGCCGAGCCGAGCATTGGCGAGGCAGTCAAACAGGCCGAGCAGGCACTGGGCGAGCGGGGACGCGTGCTGTTACGCCCCTCAGGCACCGAGCCGCTGATTCGGGTGATGGTGGAAGGGGAGGATGCCGTCCAGGTGCAGGCCCTGGCCGAGCAGATCGCCGCGGCGGTGCAGCAGCGCTGCCAGGTTGCGTAATCCGGCTTATCCCGGTATCCTTCGCGGCTGAGCTGAATCCGATGATAGAAGAATAGCTGGGGTGAGGAATGCGACAGAAGTTGGTAGCCGGTAACTGGAAAATGAATGGCTCCAGGGCCAGTATCAAGGCCCTGCTGGATGGTATCAAACAAGGTATCGCCACCGTTGAAAGTGCTGAGGTTGCCGTCTGTCCCCCCTATGTCTATCTGGCCGATGTGGAAGCACAACTGCAGGGCACCCCGGTAGTCTGGGGCGCGCAGAATCTCAGCACCGAGGCCAGTGGTGCCTTTACTGGCGAGATCGCCAGTTCGATGTTGCAGGACTTCCACTGCAAGTATGTGATCGTGGGCCACTCCGAGCGTCGCAGCCTGTATGGCGAGGACGACGCGATGGTGGCCAGCAAGTTTGCGGTGGCGCGCGCCGCCGGGCTCAAGCCGATCCTGTGCGTGGGCGAGAGCCTGGATGAGCGCGAGGGCGGTGTCACCGAGGCGGTGGTAGCCCGTCAGCTGGATGCGGTGATTGCCCTGGAAGGGGTTGCCGCCCTGGCCGATGGGGTGATTGCCTATGAACCGGTCTGGGCGATTGGTACCGGCAAGACAGCCAGCCCGGAGCAGGCCCAGGAAGTACATCAATTTATCCGCCAGCGCATCGCCGAACAGGATGCTGCGGTGGCAGAGAAAGTGCAGATCCTCTACGGTGGCAGCATGAATGCAGCCAACGCGGCGGAACTGCTGACTCAAGCCGATATCGATGGGGGCCTGATTGGTGGCGCCTCACTCAAGTCGGAAGATTTTCTAACCATTTGCCGCGCAGCGGGCTAATCAGGAACCATTCCGAATCCTATGGAAACCGTTATTCTTGTCATTCATGTCCTTATTGCCATTGCCCTGGTATCCCTGATCTTGATGCAGCAGGGTAAGGGTGCCGAGATGGGTGCTGCCTTTGGTAGTGGCGCTTCTTCCACGGTATTTGGTAGCCAGGGTTCGGCCTCATTTATGACCCGTGGCACGGCGGCACTGGCGACCGCGTTCTTTCTCACCAGCCTGGCCCTGGCCTATTTCTCCATCCAGGCGCGCAGTGTGGAAAAAGGCACGGGATCAGTGCTGGAACGTGTTGACACTGGTGCGCCGGTTGTTCAGGATATGCCGTCGATACCGATGGGTGCCCCTGCTTCCTCGGATGTCCCCGCTCCAAACTAATCGATTCAAGCCGAAGTGGTGAAATTGGTAGACACGCTATCTTGAGGGGGTAGTGGCGCAAGCCGTGCCGGTTCGAGTCCGGCCTTCGGCACCATCTTTAGAAAAAAGCCTGTGCTAAGCGATTAGT
>JACUTZ010000028.1 GCA_014859545.1 Gammaproteobacteria bacterium | reverse complement strand
AGGGCGCAAGGAAAGGCGCAAATCAAAACCGGGCTCGCGCAGGGACGCAGAGGGCGCTGGGAACAGTGCTGAGTGCATATGGGCACAGTGTCTCGGGGTGTAGATGATCATCCCCGTTTTTTCTCTGCGTACTCTGCGTCTCTGCGGTGCGCTTTCCTGCTGCTGATCGCTAAGGCCCGGAAAACCAGATATCTCCATACCAGGCTTCGGCGGATTGGTCGGTGTTGTCGCTGTCGGTCATGATGGCCACCGCATTGACCTTGCCCGGTTCCTGGCCGAACAGGCGACGATAATCTTCCCGCACATTGCGCCGATGCGCACGCCACTGGCCGAGCTGATCGCTGCCGGCATCGACGGCGATCATCTGGGCGTTGCCGGTGAAGGCGTTCGGCCATTCGCTGCCCAGGGACTGCTGGCTGGACCAGACATAATTAATCGCGCGGGTTCGCCAGAAGCGTAGTCCTCCGGAGAACACCACATAGACCCGCAGCGGATAATCATCACCGTCGCGGCGTTGTTCATCATTGCCCTCGAACAGGTGATCGGTGCGCCATGACCAGTGCAGATAGGGCGTCTTTTCCAGGTCCACTTCCAGCTCACGATACAGCCCCGAGGCGCTGGCCTGGCTGCTGGCCTGCAAGACCCGGCGGCCATCCTTGTCGACCAGTTGGTATTGGGTGTGGCCGACAAAGCTGCGTTCCTGCCAGCCTTGCATAAGCTTGGCGGAAAATTCGCCGATTGGGATGCGAGTCTCGGTCAGGGCCAGGGAAGGGAGCAGCAGGGCGAGTAAGACGTATTTCATCGGGGCTTTGTCCCAAACAGGGGTTCGAATAGGTAGGCATCGTCAAAGTGGCGTCGCCCGACAAAGGCGGTGGCATGGCGCCCCCACTGGCGCATCGCCCCGGCCGAGCGTATTCCCATCGGCCAGAACAGCACGCGCTCTGGTCGTTCGCTGCCCGCCACTTGGCCATGCGGTCCGAACAGGCTGTAATGGCCGTCCTTGCCGGGCAGGGCGCGCAGTCGATCGTAGGGCTGTGCTTGCAGCGGGATGGCTGTGTCTGTGTGTGCATCGGGATAGATGCGTTCGATATAGTGGCGGCCATGGCCGATGCGGATCACCAGGCGTTCGGCAGCGGGTGCGACCTGTGGCGACAAGGGGGGTTCCTTCAGGCCCTGGCCGGGTTGGCCTGGGCGCCATTGCAGGGCAGTGCTGGGAAAGAACAGGTGGTAACAGCCGCAGGGGTGGATGCTGTCGTAGATCAGGGGCTGGCCATCGGCCCCGAGGGTGACACGCCAGTGGATGCCATCCAGCCAGCCGGCATAGATGTCATTGCCGGGGCGGGCGGGAAACCAGATCAGGTAATTGAGTTGCAGCAGGGTCTGTCCGGCAAAGCGGGTATGGCTGATGTGTCGGTATTCTGTTGGCGAGGCGAGATCCAGCTGCGCGCCCCCATCCCAGTAAAAACCGCCGATGCGATCGTTGTCGTCCACCACATCCACTTCCCACACGGGTGCGAAGCGCGCCAACAGCATCTGTTGCTGTGTGCTGTTCGGATGGGGGATGCCCAAGGGATCCTGCGATGCGGCCAGCCACTGGGCGATGGTGCTGCGGTCCGGTTCGGCCTGGGCCGGGCTGGCCCAGCGTTGTAGCTGGCCGGCCACCGGCAGCGTCGCCAGCGGGGTGGCATAGGTCTCGCGCGTCTCGCGGTGCCAGCCGCTTATCCCCCAGCGGATCCCCAGCGCCGTGAGCGGATAGACGCCGAGTACGCGCAGATGCATCAGGTAGTCATCGGGGGTCTGGCTGGCCTGTTTGAGTTGGGCGAGGCGCTCGGGCTGCAGGCGATCGGCGGCCAGTAGTTGGCTGCGGCAGTGATCCAGGATTTCGGCCTGTTGTTCGGCCTGGCGCGGATCGGGGTGGTGGCGTTTGAGTTCCAGGTGGCGGGCCTGACTGTCCAGGGCGGCCAGCTGCGCCAGCCAGCTATCGAGTTGGGCGGGCTGGTCGATCTCTGCGGCAAAGCTGGCCAGCAGGCGATTGCTGCGCAGATAGGGAAAGCCGGGGATGCGATAATCGCCCGCATCGTGGCCAGTACCGGCGTCCAGTTTCGCATCAAGCTGGACAAAGGCCTGCCAGCAGCCCTGCTGGCTTGGGCTGAGAGTGCTGGGTGGCTGGTCCAGGCTGGCGCAGCCACCCAGCCAGAGCAGGAGCAACAACAGCGATAGGCGTGTGGCGTGTATCATGGGGCAACTATAGCAGCAGTTATTATTGGCCCGGTGTATAGAGAACCGCGAGGAGAATGTCATGTCATGGTGGATTTGGTTGGGGATCGCCTTGTGTATCAGCCAGTCGGCGATGTTTTCCGGCTCCAATCTGGCCTTTTTTACCATCAGCAAGATGCGTCTGGCGTTGGAGGTGGCCAATGGCGATGCCAGGGCGGCCAAGGTGCTGGCGATGCGCCAGGACAGCAATTTCCTGCTGGTGACCATCCTGTGGGGCAATGTGGCGGTCAATGTCTTGCTGGCGCTGCTGTCCAATTCGGTGCTAACCGGGGTGCTGGCCTTCCTGTTTTCCACGGTGGTGATCACCATCGTCGGCGAGATCCTGCCGCAGGCCTATTTTTCCCGTAATGCGCTGCGCATGGCGGCATTCCTGGCACCGCTGTTGCGGGCCTATCAAATCCTGCTTTATCCGGTGGCCAAGCCCACCGCACTGCTGCTGGATCGCTGGCTGGGCCATGAGGCAATCAATTACTACAGTGAACGGGATCTGGAGGAAATTATCCGCATGCACGCCCATTCGGGCGAGACCGATATCAGCAAGATCGAAGGGCGCGGGGCGATCAATTTTCTGAGTCTGGATGATCTGCCGGTGGCCGAAGAGGGCGAGCCGGTCGATCCCCTGAGTATCGTCACCTTGCCGTTTATCGACGGGTTGCCGGATTTTCCGGTGGTGCTGCCCGACAGCGAAGATCCCTTTGTGCGACGCATCCACCGCTCGCGGCGCAAATGGATCATCCTGGTGGACGAACAGGGCGAGCCGCGCATGACCCTCAACGCCGATACCTTCCTGCGCGATACCTTTTTCAATCCGGATCAGCTCAATCCGCACCGGCACTGTCACCGCCCTCTGATCGTGCGTGATGGAGAGATCACCCTGGGGCAGCTATTGCCCCGCCTGAAGGTACACCCGCAGCGTGCGGGTGATGATGTGATCGACCAGGACATCATTCTGCTGTGGGACGAGCACAA
The DNA here is from genome assembly GCA_014859545.1 of Gammaproteobacteria bacterium. Taxonomy (GTDB): domain Bacteria; phylum Pseudomonadota; class Gammaproteobacteria; order Thiohalomonadales; family Thiohalomonadaceae; genus SLDE01. Next base: position 19,080 of record JACUTZ010000028.1, on the reverse strand, counting down.
GCGGGTCCTGACCGGCTCGGATATCCTGGGGCGATTGCTGCGTGGGATCGTGCGCAATGAGGCGATCCCGGTGGTGTAGTGCGGTGCGCGGCTAAAAGCGCTCACCGCAAAGGCGCAAAGGCGAAAAGTGGAATGCAAGCTCACACCCGGCCTGGACGTTTCCTTGCATGGAAGCAGGTGATATCACTGGCTGACTGTGGGATATGCCGCAGTTTCCCTCTCCTGTCACCAGCCTATTTTGGCCAAGTAATTGATTGGACTGGCTTGTTTCTGTTGGCACATATCCTGCTCCTGTTTTGATATTAATCGGGGATTTCGATGACGCGTATTCATTTTCTGACCGTTCTGAGCCTGTTGCTGCTGGCGGTATTGCTGTGGCTGCTGATCCCCCGCCTGGCCGAGCGGCTGGTGGACGCTGAGTCTGCGCCGCTGTGGCAATACGCAGCGGCCGAGGACTGTGACCTGCATCGACAGGCCTGTCGGGTCGATCTGCCCGGCGGGGGCTGGCTGGAATTATCACTGGAACCACGCCCGGTACGGATGCTCAGTCCCTTTCTGATCCGGGTAGGCCTGGGTGGATTGCCGGTAGATCGTGTGACGGTGGATTTCAGCGGCGTGGAGATGGATATGGGGTATAACCGTCCGTCGCTCAGGCGCATGGCCGATGGCGCTTATGAGGCCACCGGGATACTGCCGATGTGCGTTGATGAACGCATGAGCTGGCAGGCGCGGGTATTGTTGTATCAGGCCGATGGGCTGGGGGTGGTCAGCTTCCAGTTTGAAACCAGCCGCAGGGGGGATCAATGAACCAGCAAGGGTTTCGGGAAGGGTTGTTGTGGGTAGGCATCGCCGTGTTGTTGTTTGCGATCGTCTCGGTGTTGTTGTTCTGGCCGGCATCCGAATCAGAGCAACGGAAGGCCCACCAGCAATTGCCGCTGGCGGCGGCACCCACTGGTGGCGATTTTGTGTTATCGCGTCAGGGGGAGTCCTTTTCCCTGGATGAATATCGCGGCAAAGTGGTGTTGCTGTACTTTGGCTACACCTTTTGTCCCGATGTCTGTCCTACCTCGCTGGCGCTGATGCGTCAGGCCTTGCGGCAACTGGACGCGGCACAGCTGGCCCAGGTGCAAGGACTGTTTATCAGTGTCGATCCCGAGCGTGACACGCCACAGCACCTGGCCGAGTACACCGCCTTCTTTCATCCGCAGATCCGTGGCATCAGTGGCAGCGAGGCGCAGCTGCGTGAGGCGGCCGTTTTATATGGCGCTGCCTGGCGTCGGGTCGAAAGTGACTCGGCGATGGGCTATGCGGTGGACCACAGCTCCAATACCTATGTGCTCGACCAGCGTGGTGTGCTGGTCGAGATTCTGCCCCATGGCAGTAGTGCCCAGGCCATCCTGGATGTCGTGATACCGCTTTTGCAAGCCCAGCCCTAACGAGGAAGAAATGATGAAGAAGATACTGTTTGTCCTGGCCACGATGGTCCTTGCCGGCCTTGCCCATGGGGCCAATCACGGCATGCACGCAGGACATGATACGCAGCCGATCACGGTGCATGCCCCCTTTGTACGCCTGCTGCCCCCCAGCCAGCCCAACACTGGGGCCTTCATGGTGCTGGAAAATACCACTGCCAGGGATATCGCCCTGGTCAAGGTCGAAAGCGATGTCGCCCGTGTGGTTGAACTGCATACCCACACCGTGGTCGATGGAATGATGCAGATGCGCGAGATCCCCCGTATCGCGATCCCCGCCGGGCAACGCACCGAACTCAAGCCTGGTGGTCTGCACGTGATGTTGATCGGCCTGCACCAGCCGCTTCAGGAAGGCCAGCAGGTGGCGATCACGCTGATCTTTGATGATGGCTCGCGCCAGCAGATCAGCGCCCCGGTGCGTCATCCCGGCAGCGAGATGCCGATGCGCTGGCACTGAGCGCGGCACAGCGTCAGGTGCGCAAGGGTTAGCTGGCCACTGCCCCGGCCAGGCGCAACGCGGTAGAAGATGCCGCAGTCGCTGCCCGATCCGCACTGCGTCAGGCCAGCATCGATGGCGCGCCCGAGGTCGAGCGTATCAAGTTGGCCAAAAAAGTGGGTGAGCTGGAGGCCGAACTGGTGCTGATCCGCAGCAATGGCATTGCCCACTGGCAACAGCAACTGAACGCGGTGCAATACGCCAAGGCGCTGGCCCTGGCCGGGGTGAAATAGCCTATCTTCATCGATGAAAACGGCCCGCATCGCGGGCGGTTTTTTTATTTTTTGTCGCTATGATGCTGCCAGATCTGCCGTCGGCACAGCCCACCCATCTGGCAGTATTCGCAGGTGTTTTCATCCCCCCAGGCGGGCAGGCGGGCGCCGTGTTGCATCGCCTCATCCAGATTTTCCAGACGTCGGGCGATGGCCTGGCTGAGGGTGTATAGCGCGTCGTCATCGAGGCGGAGTTTTTGCCTGACCCCCTTGTCTTCGTCCAGTGCCAGGTAGGCGACCTCGCCGACCGGCTGGGGATCGTTCTGACTGAGCAGGGCATAGAAGGGCAGCTGCACCGCCTCGCCACGTAATACCTCTTCTTCACTGGGCATGGCACCGGTCTTGTAGTCGATGATCGCCAGTTGCGCACCATTGCTGTCGATGCGGTCCAGGCGGCCATGCAGGTGCAACCGACCATTGGGCGAGTATTCCCGCTGTTGTTCGACTCCGGCCACCTGCCAGTCTTGTTCCCGTTCGATCTGCCAGTCGATGTAGGCGGGGATCTGGGCCTGCCAGCGCTGCAACCAGGCCCGGTGCAGGAAGTTATCTTCCAGGTCTTCGGCAAACACCGCCACGCTGATCCGATCCAGCAGGGCGATGGCCTCCTCGCGGCGTGTGTTGTGCAACTGGCCACTGAACGGACCGGGCAGTCCGGCCAGCGGACGATGAAAGGCCTGCAGGGCGCGATGCACCCGCTCGCCATAATCGGATTTTTCCAGCGCCTCCTTGATCGCCTCGGGCGGGGCCAGTTGCAGGCCGCGCGCGGCAAAAAACTGGTAGGGACAATTGAGCAGCTGCTGATAGGCCGAGGCGGAATAACGCTGCGGCAACAGATTGGCGGGCAGGCTAGGGCTGGGCATCTGCATCGGCGCTGGCAATGGGGTTTCGGCGGTCACCTGGCTGGCCGGGTGTTGCAGCAGGGCGCGTAGCGCCTGATCCGCGCAGCTGTCGCCCCAGGCCAGTTGATGGAAGACCTGCAGCGCTTCCAGCCAGGGACTGGGGCGGATCGCCTCATCGCCCTCCTGGTGGCGATAGCTGAGCAGCAGCTGCGGGGCGGCCTCCAGCAGGCGACGAAAATGCTGGAAACGTTCGGCCAGGCGGGCATCGGCTCCGGGCAGTTGCAGGGATTGACGCACCGCATCGTTGAAGAAGGGGGTGTTGGGCAGCGCGCCGGGCAGAAATTCCCGTTCCAGCCCGCCAATGGCCAGCGCATCGAAGTGCTGGAAGGGGGTTTGCCCCAAGCCCATCAGGGCCACGCTCAGGCCATTGCTTGGTGGCTGAAAATGAAAACGCTCCCAGGTACGCCCCAGCCAGCCGCGAAAACTCAGCCAGTCCAGGCTCAGGCCCTCGGCGGCAGCGGCCTGGCGCATTTGCTGCATCTCATCCAGCAGGCGCTGTCCGGCGGCATCCTGTTCCAGCTGTGTGCGCAGGCCCAGTTGTTCCAGGCTGACCAGCAGGGCATCGAGTAGCTGTGTGGCGGCCTGCGGGCCACCCTGGGCCAGGGCCTGCAGGGGGGCGGCGGCATCGGCCAGACCCTGCAGCAGTTCGGCCACCCCGGCCAGCCGTGCAGCCAGGTCCTCGCTGAGCTCATTGGCAAGGCGCTGGGCACGACGCTGCCGTTGTTGCTGGTAGCGGGTCATGCCGCTGCCGATCTGTTCGTGTTCGATCAGGTCGTGTTGCAGGCGGTAGACCGTGGTCAGGTGGGCATCGCGCTGTTCGGTCGGCACCGCGAACGGGGACTTGAGCAGGTCCAGCAGGGCCACATGGGGGAAATCCTCCTCCACGCATTGCAGCCAGCGCTCCAGTACCGCGGCGGCACTGGTGGTGGACAGGGCCCAGCCGGCGGCATCTTGCAGTGGGATCCCGGCGCGTTCCAATAGGGCGCGCAGGCGACGGGCCAGTTTGCGATTTTCGGTGACGATGCCGATCTGCTCCCTACCCTCCAGCAACCAGCGGCGTACCTGCAGGGCCAGGGCCTGGGCCTCTTCCTCGTTGCCGGCGGCGGCAAACAGCCTGAGGCGCCCTCGGCAGGGACTATCCGGATAGCGGTTGGCAAAGGCTCGGGCCCGTTCCAGCAGTGGGGTATCGTGGCGGGCGTCCGGGCTGTAGATCGCATCGAGCAGCTGGCTGTAGCCATCCTGCTCGGGCGTCGGCGGGATGGCACAGTGCAGAGTCTCGGCCAGTTGCTGCAGCGGGTATTCCGGGTGGTAATCACGACTGGGCGGTGAATGACTGCTGCGCTGGGCCTGGATGATCACCCGCAGCCCAGGCTGTTGCCGCATCGCTGCCAACCACTGTCGCTCGGCTGCGGGCAGGCAGGCCGGGGCGAGCAGATAGCAGGGTGAGTCCAGGGGCTGGTCCTGGCTGTTGGCCAGTTGCAACAGCCGACGGCTATGGCGATCGATCAGCCCGCGCTGTTGCAGTTCGCTATGCCAGGCCTGCCACAGGGTATGCACCAGATGGGCCTCGCGTTCCAGGGCCGGGTGCGGGCGGTGCGCGCTCAGGCCATAGCCGCGTTCCAGTTGTTGCAGGAAGGCCTGCGGGTCCTCGGGCAGGCGGATCTGGTGCTGGCTGAGTTCATCGAAGAGGCTCAGCAGGCTGTCGGCCAGGGCCCAGAGATTGCCTTCGCCAAACAGGTCTGGATGCTGGCGCAGCGCCTCGACCAGGATCAACTCCCGGCGCTGCGCACTGACCACCGCCAACGGGCCACTATCCATCCCATCCAGCCACTGCTGCCAGCCAAGGATCTGCGGGCCAAGCAGGGCCTGATAACCCTGTGTGGCGGCCTCTGCCAGCAACAGGCGACGCAGCCGTGGCGCGGCCTGTGGATCCGGCAGCAACACCTGTACCTGTTCCAGCCGGGGCAAGGCTTGGGCCTGCTCAGTGATCAGGCGTCTGGCCAGATAGGCCAGCGGATCGTCGGTGTAGGGAATAAAGTGCAGGGACTCGGACATCTGCTGAAGATACAGGGGCGGCAGGGGCGGGACAAGCCGGGCTTTTTCCATGTGATGAATAAGGATGTCGTATTATTGTGGGTACACATATCGCCAGGCCATGGCCATACCAATAATGACAGGCATGTGAAACGCCATTTTCCCCTTCCTCTAGCACAGGGCCACTCGTGAGCCAGAGCAAAACATGATGCGCATGGATGCCACCCGCCGTCGCCGTTATGGCTATTATCTGGCTTGCTTTGGCGGACTGGAACTCTTGCATCTCTGGCACCAGGGCAGGCTCGACCTGTTTTCGCTGCTTGCACCGTTTGGTGCTGCTGGCGCTGATGCTACTGGGCCGCCTGGCTTGGTCACGGCTGGAACGCTTGCTACAGCAGGTAAACAGTATTGCCCAAGAAAAAGAGTGGCTATATCCTGGCGCGGCTTGTGGGCTTGTGGGCTTGTGGGCTTGTGGGCTTGTGGGGAGGACACTACAGCAGGCTCAGGCTGACCTCGTGATCGCGGGCCCAGCTGCGGCCGAATGTAAATATTATTTTGACCTGCCTCCTTAGCACTGGTGCAAAGGCCGGGAGGAGGCTGTGCTGTCGGCGCATCGCCACCCGCAGCTGGTGCAGCGCCTCGGGATCTTCCGGGTGGGTTTGAAAGTGTTTGGCGGCCCGTCGCACTCGTGTCCAGCCCTGCCGCAATAAGGTCTGCAGGCCGGTGTCGACGGGCTGGGCGCTCAGTCCAGGCCGAGCAGTTGTTTGGGATTCATTTGCCATTGCAATTCCGCGCTGCCAGGGCGGGGCTGGTCATCCAGCCGCAGCAGCGCGGCACCGCCCTTTTTTAGCCGCACAAAGGAACGGGGCTGGCCGCAGAGTAGCAGTCCCAATAGTTCACTCAGGTCCGGTTCGTGGCCGACCAGTACGATGGGGTCACTGGTGTTGGATGCGAGCTGTGCCAGCAGCAGCTGCGGGTCACCGCCGGGTTGCAGTGCCTCGCAGGGGCTGGGCTGGCACTGCCAGGCTTCGGCAAGGATTGCGGCGCTCTGGCGGGTGCGCAGAGAGGGACTGCACAGTAACTGGCCGACCCCAGGTAGCTGCCGTTGCAAGACCTGGGCGATGCGCTGCATCCTTGCCTCGCCCTTGCCGGTCAGTGGTCGATTGGTGTCGCTGATGCCACGCGCCGCCGCCTCGTCCCGATCCAGGGCGATAGCGTGGCGCACCAGCAACAACTGCTTCATTTTCTCGGCGCCAGATTGATGATCTTGATCACCGGTTCACTGAGCACGGGATTATCGTTAAACCCGGAGACCAGCAAGAGGGTATTGCCGGTGCGGATCAGGCCATGATGATTGGCGATGTTTTCACTCAGCACATGCCAGTTCTTGCTCTGTTCCTCCATGCTCATGAACACCGGGATGACCCCCCAGTGCAGGGCCAGGCGACGGCTGACCTCACTGCTGTCGCTGACCCCGACGCAGGGACTGGTGGGCCGCGCCGCAGCGATGATGCCGGCGGTCAGGCCGCTGTGGGTGGGGATGACGATGGCCTGGATATCCAGCTGGCCGGTCATCCCGAGTACCGCCCGGGCGATGGCACGGCGTTGCGGATCGAGGCTGGCGTCGTGGCTGGGGGCGAGTTCGCCAAAGCGATCCTGTTTCAACTGGTAACTTTCCATCTCACGCAGGATCTTGTCCATGGTGTTGACCGCGCGCAATGGGTATTTGCCACTGGCGGTCTCGCCCGAGAGCATCACCGCATCGGTGCCGGCCAGCGCGGCGGTGGCCACGTCACTGACCTCGGCGCGGGTGGGGCTGGGGTTGTTGGTCATCGACTCCAGCATCTGGGTGGCGACGATCACCGGCTTGCTGTACAGGCGGGCGTGCTGGATCAGGTCGCGCTGGATCAATGGTACCTGCTCGGCGGGCAGTTCGATGCCCAGGTCGCCACGGGCGATCATGATGCCGTAGACCTGAGCGAAGATCTCATCGATGTTGGTTACTGCCTCGGGCTTTTCGATCTTGGCGATAATCGGGATGGTGCTGCCCAGTTTGTCCAGGTGACGACGCAGGGTCTGGATATCCCCGGCATTGCGCACGAAACTCAGCGCCAGAAAATCCGCGCCCAGTTCGGCGGCGAGGGTGGCATCCTCCCGGTCCTTGGGGCTGAAGGCGGCGACCGAGAGGGTACTGCCCGGCAGATTCATGCCCTTGTGATTGCGCAACACCCCGCCGGTGATCACCCGGCAGTGGATCTCGCGTTCCTCGATACTGTCGATGGCCAGCTCCAGGTTGCCGTCGTCGAGCAGGATGCGCTCGCCGGGGTTCACATCCTTGTGCAGGTTGCGGTATTGGGAGGGGATCAGACCATCTTGGCCCAGTACATCGCGGGTGGTGACCACCACTTTCTGGCGGGTCTTGAGGGTGATCTCGCCATCGGGAAAACGCCCGGTGCGGATCTTCGGTCCGCACAGGTCCATCAGGATCGCCACATGACGCCCTAGCGTGGCGGCGGTGCTGCGCACCAGCGTGAACATTTCGCGGTGCTGGGCGTGGTCGCCGTGGGAGAGATTCAGGCGTACCACATCGACGCCGGCCTTGAGCAGTTTTTCCACCATCTCGGGGCTGTTGCTGGCGGGTCCCAGGGTGGCAACGATCTTGGTGCGGCGTTGATGTGCGGCGGGTTTTAGTGCCGAAGTGGGCATGGGATCTCCTTGATGTAAAGAATGATTTCACCGCAGAGGCGCAGATATGTGGGTGTTCTTGCTCCGTGATCTCCTTGTCCTCTGTGCTGCGCTCTATAACAAGGCCTTCAACCGGTAAAGCTGTTGCAGGGCCTCGCGCGGGCTGAGGTTGTCCGGGTCGAGTTCCTGCAGGGCCTGTTCCAGCTGATGGGGTATGGTCGGCGCGCTGGCTTGCTCGAACAGGCCGAGTTGCGGGCTGCCTGATGCGTCGGCCTCGGCGGCGCTGTGCTGTTCCAGTGTAGCGAGTTTTTCCCGCGCCCGCTGGATCACCTCACGCGGCACCCCGGCCAGCTGCGCGACCTGCAGGCCGTAGCTTTGGCTAGCCGGGCCGTCCTTGACCCGGTGCATGAAGACGATCTGTTCGCCGTGCTCGACCGCATCCAGGTGCACATTGACCACCCCGGGCAGTAGCTCGGGCAGACCGGTCAGCTCGAAATAATGGGTGGCAAACAGGGTGAAGGCGCGCTGTACCGTGGCCAGTTGCCAGGCGCAGGCCCAGGCCAGCGAGAGCCCGTCGAAGGTCGAGGTGCCGCGCCCGATCTCATCCATCAGCACCAGACTTTGTGGGCTGGCATGGTGCAGGATGTTGGCGGTTTCGGTCATCTCCACCATGAAGGTGGAACGGCCGGTGGCCAGGTCGTCCGAGGCACCGATACGGGTGAAGATCCGATCCAGCGGCCCGATGCGCGCACTTTCGGCCGGGACGAAACTGCCGATATGGGCGAGCAGGGCGATCAGGGCGATCTGGCGCATATAGGTGGACTTGCCACCCATGTTCGGTCCGGTGATCACTAGCATGCGCTGCCCATCGTCCAGATTGAGGTCATTGGCCACAAAGGGACTGTCCATGGCCTGCTCGACCACCAGGTGACGTCCGGCAAGGATCTGCAGGCCCGGTTCGTCCACCAATTCCGGCTGGCGCAGATCAAGGGCGTCGGCGCGCTCGGCCAGGGTATTGAGCACGTCCAGCCGCGCCAGTGCCGCAGCGCAAAGCTGTAAGGGACCGAGCTGTTCGCCAAGCGTATCCAGCAGCGCCTCGTAGAGGGCCTTCTCCCGGGCCAGGGCACGTTCGGCGGCGGAGAGGGCCTTGTCTTCGAAGGTCTTGAGTTCGGGGGTGATGTAGCGCTCGGCACCCTTGAGGGTCTGGCGGCGCTGGTAGTCCTCGGGCACCTTGTCGCTGTGTGCGCGGCTGACCTCGATGTAATAGCCATGCACCCTGTTGTAGCTGACCTTGAGGGTAGCGATGCCGCTGCGTTCGCGTTCGCGGGCCTCCAGCGCCAGCAGGAATTGCGCAGCGTTTTCGCGGATCGCGCGCAACTCGTCCAGCTCGGCATCATAGCCCTCGGCGATCACCCCGCCATCGCGGATCAGCACCGGTGGTTCCTCGATCAAGGCGTGCTGCAGGGTTTGCCAGGTGGCCGGGTGGTCGCCGATCTCCTCCAGACACTGTTGCAGCAGCGGCGAGTCCTGCTCGCGCAGCAGTGCCTGCAGCGCCGGCAGCCGTCCCAGCGCAGTGCGCAATTGCACCAGGTCACGCGGGCGGGCGCTGCGCAAGGCGATACGGCTGAGGATGCGTTCGATATCACCGATCCCGCGCAGCTGCTCGCGCAGTGGTCCAAACAGGGCCTGTTCCAGCAGGGTGGCGATGGCCTGCTGGCGGGCGCGCAGGCGCAGGTGATCACGCAGCGGCCGGTTCAGCCAGCGGCGCAGGCGACGGCTGCCCATCGCGGTGGCACAGCGATCCAGCACCCCGGCCAGGGTATGGCGGTGATCACCACCGAGATTGCGTTCCAGCTCCAGGTTGCGCCGGGTGGCGGCGTCCAGCAGCACCGCCTCGTGGTATTGCTCGACCCGCAACCCGCGCAGGTGCGGTAGCGCGCTGCGCTGGGTGTCCTGTACGTATTGCAGCAAGGCCCCGGCCGCGCCGATCGCCAGCGGCAGTCCGCTGCAACCAAAGCCGCTCAGATCGCGGGTGCCAAACTGCTGGCATAGCAGGCGCTGGGCGGTGTCGGGTTCAAACTGCCAGGGCGGGCTGCGCCGCAGGCTGGCACGCGGCAGCGGCAGGCCATCGGGCAGGCGTTCATCCAGCAGGATCTCCGTCGGGGCCAAACGGGCCAACTCCGCCTGCAAGGCCTCCTCACCGTTCAGTTCCTGTACCGTAAAACGGCCACTGCCCAGGTCCAGCACCGCCAGGCCATAGTGTTGCTGCTCGGCGCTCAGGGCACAGATCAGATTGTCGCGACGCTCCTCCAGCAGGGCCTCGTCGGTCACCGTGCCGGGGGTGATGATGCGCACCACCTTGCGTTCCACCGGCCCCTTGCTGGTGGCCGGGTCACCCACCTGCTCACAGATCGCCACCGACTCACCGAGGCGCACCAGCCGGGCCAGATAGCCCTCGATCGCATGATAGGGCACCCCCGCCATCGGGATCGGCGCGCCCGCCGAGGCACCGCGCGCGGTCAGGGTGATGTCCAGCAGCTCGGCGGCACGACGGGCATCGTCATAAAACAGCTCGTAGAAATCTCCCATCCGGTAGAGCAGCAGCATCTGCGGAAATTCCGCCTTGATGCGCAGGTATTGCTGCATCATCGGGGTGTGGGCAGTGGGTGGGCTGGTCACGGGCGGCTGAACTCGGGGTGTAAGGGGCAATATCGCTGGCGCAAAACCATAACATATTCGCCCCCAGGCGCGCAGCCGTATATAGACAGACTCGATGGCCTGGAAGATATTTTGTGTGCCAAGTCGCTTGCGGTAATCTTCGAGGTTTGTTACCTATGTCAGACAGATGATCATGGGGAGGTGGACGATGCTGTTTCGCGGTGACTTTAGTGAAAAACGGGATTTCTTTCGGATGGAAGTGGGTTGTCCGATGCAGTATCGCCTGGAGGGTAGCGGCGAGGCTCTGCAGCAGGCCACGGTGCGGGACCTGAGCGCATCCGGTCTGTCCTTCATCTGCCAGCAACGCCTCAGCGAGGGCGATCGGCTAGAGGTGGTGATCAGTCCGGAAAAGGCCATTGTGCCGCCACTGCATGCCAGTGCCGAGGTGGTGCGGGCGACCGAGCAGGAAACGGGTGGCGTAGAGGTGGGGGTGAAGATCCTGGAGATCTTCGATTAGCCTCTCAGAAGCGCCTATACATAGGCATCGATCCTGGGCATCAGCTCGCCCTCGCCCAGATAGCGCTGCCCTGCGATGATCTGATCCTGATAGGCGTCCAGCGCCCGCTGCACCGGTAGCGGCTCGCTGCCCATGCGGTAGCTGGTTCCGCCGTCCTGGCGGGCCTGATCGAGGCGGGAGCGTTGCAGCAGCTGTTGGATATCCGGGCCGGTCTCGACCGGGCGGGTGGGGGCGCGCGCTTCGACACGTTCTGTGCTGCTGCCTTCCTGCTGGCGCTCCTCTGCCCGTGTATCCCGCTGACCATAGGCCGCATTGTCGCGCCGCTCGGGGGCGGGCAACAGGTAGGGGTTGACAGGGCTATTGATGATTTCCATCGAATCCGGAAAATCCGTGCAATCAACTGGGGCATCAATCTTAAGGGAGAAAACCGGCCATGGGTAGTCCGTCCGATGCCGAATTGCTGGCGCTGGTAACGGCTTTGGCCGAACGCTATACCGCCCAGGGTCTGTGTCTGGCCTCGGCTGAGTCCTGCACCGGCGGCTGGTTGGCCAAGCTGTGTACCGATCTGGCGGGTTCTTCCGCATGGTTTGATGCCGGTTTCGTGACCTATAGCAACCAGGCCAAGCAGAGCATGCTGGGGGTTGCTGCCAGCAGCCTGGATGCACACGGCGCGGTCAGCGAGGCGGTGGTGCTGGAGATGGTGGCCGGTGCTCTGGCCCGCAGCCGGGCGAACCGGGCGGTGGCGATCAGTGGCATCGCCGGGCCGGGCGGTGGCAGTGCCGACAAACCGGTGGGCACGGTCTGGTTTGCCTGGGGGCAGCGCAATGCGCCGCCACGGGCGCAGCGCTGCCTGTTTGCCGGTGATCGTGACGCGGTGCGCCGTCAGGCGCTGGTCCAGGCCCTGCAGGGGCTGCTTGATGCCTAGCTCTAGCAGGGCGGCAAAAACCAGCAGCCAGCGGCTGTTCTTTGCCCTTTGGCCGGACCCGGTGGTGCGCGCCCGTCTGGCCGCGTTGTTGCCGGGGCTGGCCGCGCAGACCGGACAGGCGGTGGCGGCCGATAATCTGCACCTGACCCTGGCCTTCCTGGGAAATGTCAGTCCCGCGCAGCGCCAATGCATGGAAGCATGGGCGGGGCGGCTTGGGCCGGTTGCCCTGACCCTGAGCCTGGATCGCCTGGGTTATTGGCCTGGACCAAGGGTGGCCTGGTTGGGGCCGAGTCGCTGGCCCGAGGCCCTGGATGCCCTGGCTCAGGCCTTTGCCGAGGGCATGCGCGATTGTGGCCTGAGGCCGGATCATCGCCGCTACACCCCCCATCTCACCCTGCTGCGCAAGGCGCGTGTCCTGCCTGAGGCCCCGGCAGAATTACCGATTAGCTGGCAGGCGCAGGGCTTTGTGCTGTGCGAGTCCCGCGCCGGCGAGGCCGGGGTGAGCTACCGGGTATTGCGGCGCTGGGAATAGGGCGGGGGCAGGATGCCGATAGCTGCTGAACGGGCCGTTCTGTTCCTTTTCCCCGATCCCCATCTATGTGATAATCGGCTCCTTTGAATTTTGGCGATGGCCGGACGCCCTCGCTGCGGCAACCCCTCTGGAGGCAACAATGGACGACAACAAGCGCAAGGCCCTAACAGCGGCACTCAGTCAGATCGAAAAGCAGTTTGGCAAGGGATCGGTAATGCGCATGGGCGACGAGACCGTCGCACGTGACATTCAGGCCATTTCCACCGGTTCGCTGGGGCTGGATGTGGCGCTGGGGATCGGCGGGCTGCCCAAGGGCCGTGTGGTGGAGATTTATGGTCCGGAGTCTTCCGGTAAGACCACCCTGACCCTGCAGGTGATCGCCGAGGCCCAGAAGGCAGGTGGCACCTGCGCCTTTGTGGATGCCGAGCATGCCCTGGATACCGTCTATGCGGGCAAGCTGGGGGTGAACGTGGACGACCTGCTGGTCTCCCAGCCGGACACCGGCGAGCAGGCCCTGGAGATTACCGACATGCTGGTGCGCTCCGGTGCCATTGACGTGGTGGTGATCGACTCGGTGGCGGCGCTGACCCCCAAGGCCGAGATCGAGGGCGATATGGGCGATTCCCATGTGGGCCTGCAGGCGCGCCTGATGTCCCAGGCACTGCGCAAGCTGACCGCCAACATCAAGCGCTCCAATACCCTGGTGATCTTCATCAACCAGATTCGCATGAAGATCGGGGTGATGTTCGGTAGCCCCGAAACCACCACCGGCGGTAATGCGCTCAAATTCTATTCCTCGGTTCGTCTGGATATCCGCCGCATCGGTGCGATCAAGAAGGGCGATGAGGTGGTCGGTTCCGAGACCCGCGTCAAGGTGGTCAAGAACAAGGTGGCCCCGCCCTTTAAGCAGGCCGAGTTCGACATCCTCTACGGCGAGGGGATCTCCCGCGAGGGTGAAATCATCGACATGGGCGTCAAGCTCAACATGATCGACAAGTCCGGCGCCTGGTACAGCTACAACGGTGAGCGCATCGGCCAGGGCAAGGACAATGTGCGTGCCTTCCTCAAGGAACATGCGGCGATGGGTGCCGAGATCGAAGGGCGTATTCGCGCCGAGTTGCTGGCCAAGCCGGGCAGTGCCCCTGCCACCCAGGACGAGCCGGAGGAAGAGGTCGAAGCCTGAGTTGCCCTGTCCGGGGCCGGCTTAAACCCTGCCCCGGCCAGCGCAGCTAGCGGGAGGCCTGGATGTGAACGAAGAACAAAAGGCCATACGCCACGCGGCGATCGCCCTGTTGTCCCGGCGCGAGCATGGGTGCCAGGAGCTGTATCACAAGCTCTGTCTGAAGGGCCATGCACCAGCCCTGTGTGATGCGGTGCTGCGCGAACTGCAGGCCGAGGGCCTGCTCAGCGACCAGCGCTATGCCGAGGCCTATGTGCGGATGCGTGCCAACCGGGGCTATGGCCCGGAGCGCATCCGCATGGAACTCAAGGAAAAGGGGATTTCCAGCACCCTGATCCAGGCCGAGTTGCAACAGGCCGAGAGCGACTGGTTTGCGCTGGCACGCGAGGTGCGGATTAAACGCTTTGGCGAGCTGTTGCCCAAGGATTTTCGCGAGCGGGCCAAGCAGATGCGTTTTTTGCAATACCGTGGCTTCAGTAACGATCAGATTGGTTTTGCCACAGATGATGGTGAGTAAACGCGAGGTAGATACAGCACACCGGCATGCTTGTATGTTGTCGTTGTTTTGTGAGTGAGATGGGCTTCCTCGTGTTCACTGCGCCCCCTGTGGTCGAATCTTTAATGGCACCCATTCGGGTGTCGCTTTATTTTGGACGAGTGTGATGAAGAGCAGTGCAGAGCTACGCCAGGCCTTTTTGAACTATTTTGCCGAACGCGGCCACGAAGTGGTGGCCAGCAGCCCGCTGGTGCCCGGCAATGATCCCACCCTGCTGTTTACCAATGCGGGCATGGTGCAGTTCAAGGACGTGTTCACCGGCCACGACCCGCGTCCCTACACGCGTGCCACCAGCGTGCAGCGTTGCGTGCGTGCCGGTGGCAAGCACAACGACCTGGAAAACGTCGGCTACACCGCACGCCATCACACCTTCTTCGAGATGCTGGGCAACTTCAGCTTCGGCGATTATTTCAAGCACGATGCGATCCGTTTTGCCTGGGGTTTCCTGACCGAGGTCTGCCAGCTGCCGCCGGAAAAACTCTGGGTCACGGTCTACGAGGAAGACCAAGAGGCCGCCGATATCTGGATCAAGGCGGTCGGCGTCGACCCGCAGCGCTTTAGCCGTATCGGCGACAAGCCCGGTGGCAAGAAATTCGAGAGCGACAATTTCTGGAGCATGGGCGATACCGGCCCCTGTGGCCCCTGCACCGAGATCTTCTACGACCACGGCGAGGGGATCTGGGGCGGCCCGCCCGGCAGCCCGGAAGAGGACGGCGATCGCTACATCGAGATCTGGAATCTGGTGTTCATGCAGTTCAACCGCGACAAGGACGGCAGCATGACCCCGCTGCCCAAGCCCTCGGTGGACACCGGCATGGGCCTGGAGCGTCTCGCTGCGGTGATGCAGGGGGTGCACAGCAATTACGAGATCGACCTGTTCCAGACCCTGATCAGCGCCGCTGCCAAACTGGCCATCACCGACGATCTGGGCAACGCCTCGCTCAAGGTGCTGGCCGACCACATCCGCTCCTGCGCCTTCCTGATCACCGACGGGGTGATCCCCGCCAACGAGGGACGTGGCTACGTACTGCGCCGCATCATCCGTCGTGCCATTCGTCATGGCCACAAGCTCGGCATCAAGGGCAGCTTCTTCCATAAGCTGGTGGCCCCGCTGGTCAGCGAGATGGGCGAGGCCTATCCTGAGCTGGCCCGCTCCCAGGCCCAGGTGGAAAAGATCCTGCGCCAGGAAGAGGATCGCTTTGCCGAAACCCTGGAGCAGGGCATGGCCCTGTTGCAGGAGGCTATCGACGGCCTTAGCGGCAAGGTGATCCCCGGCGAGACCGTATTCAAGCTTTACGACACCTATGGCTTTCCAGTGGATCTCACCGCCGATGTGGCCCGTGAGCGCGAGCTTGGCGTGGACATGGACGGCTTCGAGCGTGAGATGAATGCCCAGCGCAAGCGCGCCCGCGCCGCCAGCCAGTTCGATGCCGGGGTGGCCGAGGGGGTCGAGGTGGCCGGACTGACCAGCTTTGATGGCTACGACAGCCTCAGCCGCAGTGCCCAGGTGATTGGGATCTACCGCGACGGCCAGCCGGTCGAGCGCCTGAACGAGGGCGAGCGCGGCATGGTGGTCCTGGATGCCACTCCCTTCTACGCCGAATCCGGCGGTCAGGTGGGTGACTGCGGTCGTCTGCAGGCGGGCAAGGGCCTGTTCGAGGTGCAGGACACCCGCAAGCAGGGGCAGGCCTTTGTGCACATCGGCCTGCTTGCCCAGGGCAGCCTGGCGGTGGGCGAGAGCGTGCAGGCCGAGGTGGATGCGCAGCTGCGTGCCGACACCGCCATCCATCATTCCGCCACCCATCTGCTGCATGCCGCGCTGCGTCAGGTGCTGGGCGAGCACGTACAGCAAAAGGGTTCCTTGGTTAGCGCCGAGCGGCTGCGCTTTGACTTTGCCCACTTCGAGGCAGTCAGCCCCGAGCAGCTCAAGCAGATCGAACAGATGGTCAATGCCCAGATCCGCGCCAACCTGCCGGTGCAAACCGAACTAATGGGCATCGATGCGGCCAAGGCCAGGGGCGCGATGGCGCTGTTTGGCGAAAAATATGGCGATGAGGTGCGGGTACTGAGCATGGGCGATTTTTCCATCGAACTGTGCGGCGGCACCCACGTCGGCCGCACCGGCGATATTGGCCTGTGCAAGATCAGCAGCGAGGCCGGCACCGCCGCCGGGGTGCGTCGCATCGAGGCGGTCTGCGGGCAGCGTGCGCTGGCCTGGATCGATGAGCAGGGCGCCCGTCTGGGGCAGATCGCCAGCAGCCTGCGTTGCGCCCGCGACGAGGTGGCCAACAAGGTCGAACAACTGATCGAACGCAGCCGCAAGCTGGAAAAGGAGCTGGAACAGCTCAAGGGTAAGCTGGCCAGTGCCCAGGGCAGCGACCTGGCCGCCGAGGCGCTGGAGATCGGCGGGATCAAGGTGCTGGCGGCGCGCATGGACGGGGCCGACCCCAAGGGCCTGCGCGATATCGTCGACCAGCTCAAGAACAAGCTGGGCACCGCTGCGGTGCTGATCGCCGCCGTGGAGGGCGACAAGATCAGCCTGGTGGCCGGGGTCAGCAAGGATGCCACCGACCGGATCAAGGCCGGTGAACTGCTCAAACACGTGGCCGAACAGGTCGGTGGCAAGGGCGGTGGACGGCCGGATATGGCCCAGGGGGGGGGTAATCTGCCTCAGCACCTGGATGCGGCACTGGCCAGCGTCAAGGACTGGGCCCATACACAGTTGAATTGTTAAATTCTGTGAAACCCCTTTAATTTTAGTTAGTAATAGTGTTTAATTCTCGCCCTTTGGATCCTGAGCAGCTATGGCACTGATAGTTCAAAAATACGGCGGCACTTCAGTAGGCAGTGTGGAGCGCATTCAGAATGTGGCCCGCAAGGTCAAACTGTTCCGTGATCGCGGTGATGATGTGGTGGTGGTGGTCTCCGCGATGAGCGGCGAGACCAATCGCCTGCTGGATCTGGCCCGTGGGGTCAATCCCGAGCACTGTGCTCGCGAAACCGATGTGTTGCTGGCCACCGGCGAACAGGTCACCATTGCGCTGCTGGCGATGGCACTCAAGGCGATCGGCTGCGATGCCCGTTCCTATACCGGCTCGCAGGTGCATATCCTGACCGACAGCGCCCATAGCAAGGCCCGCATTCTGGAGATCGACCAGAACAAGATGCGCGATGACCTGGCCCAGGGGCGTGTGGTGGTGGTGGCCGGTTTCCAGGGTGCCGACGAACACGGCAATATCACCACCCTGGGCCGTGGCGGCTCCGATACCACGGCGGTGGCCCTGGCCGCCGCGCTCAAGGCCGATGAGTGCCAGATCTACACCGACGTGGACGGGGTCTATACCACCGACCCACGGGTGGTCGCCGAGGCCCGTCGTCTCGATCGCATTACCTTCGAGGAGATGCTGGAGATGGCCAGCCTCGGCTCCAAGGTGTTGCAGATCCGCTCGGTGGAATTTGCCGGCAAGTTCAATGTCCCGCTGCGCGTGCTGTCTTCCTTCGAGGGTAAGGAAGGGCCGGGCACACTGATTACCTATGAGGAAGATGGGATGGAAGAAGCGCTGATCTCTGGCATTGCGTTCAACCGCGATGAAGCCAAGCTGACCATTCAGGGCGTGCCGGATCAGCCCGGCGTGGCCTACCGCATTCTGGGCCCGATTGGTGAAGCCGATATCGAAGTCGACATGATCGTGCAAAACGTCGGCGCCGATGGCACCACCGACTTCACCTTTACCGTGCATCGTAACGACTACGAGAAGGCGCTCAAGCTGCTGCGCCAGACCGCCACCGATGTGGGGGCCCGCGAGGTGGCCGGCGACAACAAGATCGTCAAGATCTCCATTGTTGGCGTCGGAATGCGTTCCCATGCCGGGATCGCCAGCACCATGTTCCAGGCGCTGGCCAAGGAAGGGATCAATATCCGCATGATCTCCACCTCCGAGATCAAGATCTCCGTGGTGGTGGATGAGAAGTACCTGGAGCTGGGTGTACGCGCCCTGCACACTGCCTTTGAGCTGGATCAGGCACCGGCCACAAACGCTTAGTTGAAAAAAGGCCAATCTGGCCCAAACTTTACCCACAGGACAGGCAGCACCCCCTGTAGTTCATGTGACGATACCTACACCTGGCTATACCGTGATAACTCGCAGAAGGCGCGTTGTTGCCAGTTAACAAGGATTTATTTAGGAGTAACAAACAATGTTGATCTTGACTCGGCGTGTGGGCGAAACCCTCGTTATCGGTGACGAAGTCACTGTAACCGTACTTGGCATCAAGGGTAATCAGGTTCGCATCGGCGTCAACGCCCCCAAGGATGTCTCCGTGCACCGCGAAGAAATCTATGAGCGCATTCAGCGCGAAAAAGAAGGTAATCCGGGCAATATTTAAGCCTTTGCCCTTTACCTGCAAGGATGAGAAAGGTATCCTTGCGCGCGAAGTACAGGAGAGCTGGCCGAGTGGCTGAAGGCGCACCCCTGCTAAGGGTGTATAGGGGAAACTCTATCGAGGGTTCGAATCCCTCGCTCTCCGCCATACAAGACTGGCGGATACCGAGAAGTTAATCGAGATCGTTGAAATTCGAACCCTCGATATCCAATAGGCCGGTTCGACCCCCGTATGGCATACGGGGGAACGGAGCAAAGCGAGGGACATCCCTCGCCGTCTGTGATAGAAAATTGAGCGAGAAAACTTCTCGCTCTTTGTTTTTTTTAAGGTGAAAAACTGGAACACCCTTGACAGAAAAGCAAGGCTTCTAGATAATGCACCGCCTTAACCAAGCGCCCGTAGCTCAGCTGGATAGAGTACCTGGCTACGAACCAGGCGGTCGGAGGTTCGAATCCTTCCGGGCGCGCCATA
>JACUTZ010000167.1 GCA_014859545.1 Gammaproteobacteria bacterium | reverse complement strand
ATGGATGCCGACGTGATCACCATCGAGACCTCACGTTCCGACATGGAATTGCTGGATGTCTTCGACGAGTTTGAATACCCGAACGAGATCGGTCCGGGTGTATACGACATCCATTCGCCCAACATCCCGACAGAGCAATACATGGTCGCGTTGATGCGCAAGGCCGCCCAGCGGATCCCGGCAGAGCGGTTGTGGGTCAACCCGGACTGCGGCCTCAAGACCCGCCAGTGGGCCGAGGTGGTTCCGGCGCTGCGCAACATGGTGGCGGCAGCCAGGAGCCTGAGCACGTCCGTCATTCGTCGAAAAAGGCGTCAGTAAGGGGAGCAAAAGTCATTTTCGGGATGCGCGCCTTGCAGTTGGGGTAGGCCTGTTTCACCGTAACCTGCACGTAGCGCTGAGCCATGGGCCAGATGTCTTCATATGCGTGCCGATCTTCTATAATATCCGCAGAACCGTTCACTCGTAGCCGGGAGCGGCCTTGAAAGTCGATGAACAACATGCCGATGTTGGGGTTAACCAGGATGTTGTCGGTCCGGTTCATCGGTCTTCTTTGGTATGCCATAGACGTAACACGTAGATGATATGATCAGTGACCTCGTAACGCACCTCGTACCTTCCAATCAGGAAACGCCGCACCTCTCTTGGCTCATACTGAAATAGCTGTTCACCGATGCGTGGGCTATTTATCAGGATGGTCGGTGCTTGAACCAAAGCCTGCACGGCCTTTGCAGCGGCGGGCTGGTTGGATGGTGCGAGGAAATCATAGAGTCTGGCCAGATCAGATAGCGCCTTGCTGGTCCATCTTAGCTCCATGGATGGGGTACCGGTTGTGGATCATCTGTACTCAGACTGTCTGCCCATGCAAGAACGGACTGATGGTCGATGGTGTGATTTGTGTCTACATCGGCTAGCGCTTCCTTGGTAAGCCTGTCTCGTTCCTCTTCCTGAGCAAGCCAGGCGGACAGGGCCTGTTTCACTACCCAGCCACGGGATCTCTCCAGGCGCGTAGCAGCCTGATCTACCTTTTCAGCCAGATGTTTCGAGACATGTGCGGTCAGTACACGGGTTTCTGCTTTTGCCATGGCTGGGGTTCCTACAAGTGCGGGATGGCCGGCCTATCCGGTTGATCCTGATACTTAATGCGCTTACCACAAGCGAATCGTTTCAACCCGGATATTCTATTAGCGAGGGCGTGCTATCTAATGGAATACCCAGGTTTAATCATGGTGATTAGGGATGATTGTGTCAAGCCTACCGGTGGCCGTCGTCAGTCCTGCTTCACCCGTATCTTCCCCGGTTTGTCGTGGGCACGCACCCGGTGATCGTACATGGCCTCGGCGTAGGCGGGCGGGACGATGAACTGGCCGGCGGCGGTGGCGCGTACCTTGTACTCGATGGTGCTCAGCTCGGGGCCAAAGCTGCCGTAGAGCACCACCCGATCCTCGCGGATGTCCACGTAGTCCGGTTGCCAGCCACCCGGAGGTGGGTAGATGGCCGTCTCTGGCGCGGGACGGGGCATCGGCAGGATGCCAAACTGGGGTTCGCGTGGCAGCGAGTCACGCTCGACCGCGAAGCCGCCGGGCAGCAGGTCGATCACCGCGACCTGCTGGTGCTGCCGCTGGTCGGTGCTGCGCAGACGCAGGCGCACGGTCAGTTCCTGCCCCACACGGATAGTGCCATCGCGAAGCGACACATCAGACCCCCTCTCCCTCTGGGAGAGGGCCGGAAGGAGGGCGGTGTCGATAATATTGCCCTCGTTATCCAGATACTCGCGCTGGATCTCCAGACCCTGCCGCAGCGCCTGCTCGGGCAGCTCACGCTCGAAACCCGCCTGGACCAGCTGGTAGAACAGCGGCCCCTGGCCTTGCAGGCGCAGGGCCTGGGCCTCGACCGAGGGGCTGGCATGGACGAAGGGCTGCGGCAGGGTCTCCAGTGCTTGCCAGCTGTCGGCCAGGCGCTGTTCCATGGTGATCGCTTCAACCCCGCTGCTACCCAGCACCGCCTTGCCCCAGGCTCCGAGGGCGAGGATCGACCAGGCGGCGGAGTGGGTGTTGATCTCACCGGCCAGGATGGGATCGAGCAGGGCATCCAGGCGCTGCGTCGGCAGGCCCGCCAGTCGCTGCGGGAAGTGCTGGGCCAGCAGGTAGAGGTGCTGGGCATCCTGGCTGAGCCGGTCCTGGAATAGGTGGCGCGCAGCCCCATCGGGCTGCGGGCGATAGCGCCCGATCAGGGCCTCGGCCTCGCTCTGTTTGCGCAGCAGCTGGTAGCTGGCGGCAAGATAACTGGCCAGCAGCGTGGTCTGCCAATCTTCGGCATGCTCGCGCTGCAGGCCCTCATGCAGGTGGACCAACTGATTGTTCATTACCTCGCCGTTGCGGATCAACAGATAGATCGCGCTGGCACGCTGGCGGGCCTGCTCCAGATCCTGCTGCGGCTGCTGGGCAAGTCGGCGCAGCTGGCCCAGCAGCGGGTTGAGCATGTCGCTGGGCACCGCATGGCCCTGCTGGCGGGCGGCCAGCAGGAAGTGAGCCACATACAGGCTGAGCTCGGGGTCGCTGGCGCGCTGTCCCGGCCAGAGTACGAAGCCACCGTCGGCCTGCTGGCGACTGCGCAGGCTTTGCAGCATGGCTGCGATGCGCTGTTCAAACTCCGCACGTTGCGGGGCGTAGCCCGCATGCTGGCCCAGGCCGATCAGCGGGAATACCTGGCTGACCAGCTGTTCGGTACAGCCGTGCGGGAAGTGTTCCAGGTAGCGCAGCAGGCCCGTGCTGAGCACCAGCGGACTGGCGGAGGCGGACAGCTGTTGCTCGGCCAGTTGCGGCAGCAGCTGGCGTGGCAGGGACAGCTCGGCCTTGCCGCTTTCACTGCGCCCGCCCAGCAGGCTGGTCTGATAGGGCAGGGCGGGGCGGATACTGAGGCTGGTGCTGCGCCGGGAGACGGTCTCGTCGTGGCTGGCGCGCAGGTGCAGGGTCTGGCCACCGGGGACCTCGCCGGCACGCAGGCGAAACTCAACCCGCCCTTCACTGCCCGTATCCAGGCCAAGCAAGTGCTCACTATCACCCAGGATTGTCAGCCCCTCATCGCTGCTGAGGGCGACCCGTATCGGCAGGCCCTCGCCGCCACCTTCCAGCATATTGGCCACCCCGACGCTGAGGGTAAATTCATCCCCCGGTGCCACCATCAGCGGGGCATTGGGGCTGAGCACAAAGGGCGCACGCACCAGGGTGTGTTGTTCGACACTGGCCATCGCCTGCGCGGAGACGGCCACCGCCATGATGCGCAGCTGGCCGTTGAAGTGTTCCGGCAAGGTGACGCGGTATTCCCGAGCCTGGGGATCGGCATCCAGCAGGCCCGACCAGAAGGCCACCGGTTTTTCCACCGCCCGGGCAAAGGGATTGAGGTTGCTGCCCAGCGCCGCCTCCATCATCGCGCTACGCGCCAGCATGTCGCCGCCACTGGCACTGCGCTCCAGCAACAGGCGGTATTCGGGCAGGATCAGATCCAGCATCTGCTGGGTGCGCACCTGTAGCGCGCGCTTGCGCAGGAAGTGGTTGAGTGGCGCGGGGGTGGCGTGATCGGCCACCTGCAGGATGCCCTCGTCCACCGCGATGATCAGCAGTTTGGCCGGGGTCTCGCTGCGATAGCGGATCGCCAGCTCCTCGCCGGGGCGGGCCCGTTCCGGGGTTTCAATATCCAGCTTGAGCTGGCGTTGGCTGCGGTCGATGGTGAAGGGTGCCACCGCATAGCTCAGCGGGCTGACGAAGATCTCCGGCGAATCGGCGGCGCGCACAAAGGCCACGTTCACATAGGCATTGCCCTCCAGACCCTCGGGCAC
>JACUTZ010000166.1 GCA_014859545.1 Gammaproteobacteria bacterium | reverse complement strand
CGCCTCGCTCAAACACCCCTCACTTAACCCTGAAATGCCTGCGATGCTCGGCGTCATCCCACGGGATTGACCCGCTCCGATACAGTCTATCGAAGGGTTATGCCCGTCGATTTCAGCTGAGTAACACAGAGGAACAGTCCGCGGGGGCGAATTCCCCGCATTCAATCCACGTCGCGCTAGCGACACAATCATCCCAATCTGAATTGGTCCCGCCAAATGAAAGATCCCCTCTCCCGGTGGGAGAGGGGATCTTTCCTTAAACGTTCCGACGCATCAGCCCAGGAATCAAGCGATGAACAGATGAACACTTACCAGCGGCTTCAATAAGGCCGACTCCATGGATGGACTATCAGATTAAACTGCAAGGCCCCCATTCCCTGTCGCAACACGTATTCCAGTCGCACCGCCATATTGCGTTCGATCTTGTGCGCCACGCCAATCCCGGCCACCAGGGTACTCTCCTGCCCCAGTTCCACCCCGACACGGCCAAACATATCGATCTCGCGGCTGAGTGGCAGATTCATCAGCGGGGTGAACCAGACCCCGGCGCGTCCCACTTCGCTGACACTTTGCAAACCCACTTCCATCGCAAGGCTGCTGCCGGACCATCCGGCCAGCACCTCCTGTTCCAGTGTATAACCCAGCAAGCCCTGGATGCTGGTTTTCATCTCTGCCTCGGATTCCACCTTGGCGGCACCGAAACCTGCGCCCAGATACCAGCGCTCCAACTCCATATCATTTGCCTGCACCGACGTCTGCACCATCAGCATCAGGGCCAACATTAGGGCCGGCATCAGAACAGGCATCGCAGTTATCCGGGGCATGACATTCTCGCTTTTTTGATTGCACAAACATCGGCCACGCACAGCCAATGGTTTTTTTGCTCGGCCTGCGATGTTACCCTAGATCTCGTTCATCTGTCAGTCAGCCCTTGCATGTCCTCGACCACATCCCCCAGCAAAAGCATCTTGATCACCGGTTGCTCCAGTGGCATCGGTCTGTGCGTTGCGCTCGGATTGCAGGCGCGCGGCCATCAGGTATTTGCCACTGCGCGCAAGCCCAATGACGTGGCACAACTACAGGCCCAGGGGCTGAATGCCCTGCCGCTGGACCTGGCCGACTCGGCCTCCATCCAGCAGGCAGTGCAAAGCGTGCTGCAACAGACCGGCGGCAAGCTGGATGCCCTGTTCAACAACGGTGCCTATGGCCAGCCCGGCGCGGTGGAAGACCTCAGCCGTGCGGTGCTGCGCGAACAATTCGAAACCAATCTGTTTGGCACCCATGAGCTGACCTGCGCCGTGCTACCCGTCATGCGTCGCCAGGGCCATGGGCGCATCATCCAGAACAGCTCGGTACTGGGTCTGATCAGCCTGCCCTTTCGCGGTGCCTATAACAGCAGCAAGCATGCCCTGGAAGGTCTGAGCGACACCCTGCGCCTGGAACTGCACGGCAGCGGCATCCACGTCTCGCTGATCGAGCCCGGCCCGGTCAGCAGCCGCTTTCGCGCCAATGCCTTCGCCAAGTACCAGCAACACATCAACAAGCAAGGCAGTGCCTTTCACGACACCTATCAACGCATGGAAAAACGACTCACCAAGGAAGGTCCGGCAGCGCCCTTCACGCTGCCACCCGAGGCCGTCCTGGCCAAGGTGATCCACGCCCTGGAATCACCCCGTCCCAAGGCACGTTACTACGTGACCTTCCCCACCTACCTGTTCGCCACCCTGCGACGCCTGTTGAGCAGCCGCGCGCTTGACTGGATCCTGCGTCGCGTCTCCCGTGGCGAGAACCAATAGGAGCTTACCATGCATAGCAAACGCGCCATCCTGCCCACCCTGATACTCGGCCTGGCCGGTGCCCATTCAGCCCACGCCATCACCAGCATGGAAGACCTGCACACCGGCAGCCCCCAGGAGGGCTTTAGCGGCAATGTCGTCCTGTCCATGAGCAATGCCAGCGGCAACGTCGACAAGGAAGACTACAGCCTGGGCAGCCGCCTGCAATGGCACCAGGACACCACCACCAACTACCTGCTGGCCAGCGGCGCCTACGGCAAGGTCGATGGGGTCAAGAACACCGAAAAAACCTTTCTGCATGCACGACACATCCGGCAGTTTCTCCCCCACACCGCCGCCGAAGGCTACATCCAGCAGGAAACCAACGAATTTGCACGCCTCGACTATCGTCGCCTCTATGGCGCCGGGCTGCGTTTCAGCGTCTACGAGCAAGACAACAAGGGCAATATCTACCTTGGCCTGGGTGCCTACTACAGCCAGCTGAAGATCAGCGATGGCTTTCCCGACGCCGGTACCGAAAACGCATGGCGCGCCAGCAGCTACCTGATCCTCAAATACCAGGCCACCGCCAATACTGTGCTGGCCAGCACCACCTACTACCAACCCGCCATCGATGAATGGAGCGACTACCGCGCCCTGCAACAGGCCGCCGCCCAGGTCCGCCTGAGTGAACGCCTATCCCTGATCGTCACCGCCGACTACACTTTCAACAGCCGCCCACCCGAGGGCGTGGTCAAGCGCGAGGCGATCTATCGCACTTCTCTCTCGGTCGAGTTCTAGGCACGGCCACTCCCCTCTCCCTCCGGGAGAGGGCCAGGGAGAGGGGATCGAATACACCTCAAAACCAAGCCATGCAGGTCGGATAAATGAAACACAGCAAGACTGAAAGTCCGCAGGATACCGACAGCAAGCTCCAGGTCTTCTACGATGGCGACTGCCCGCTCTGCGCCAAGGAGATCAACATCTACCGGGGACTGGACAGCCACACCCCAATCCACTGGCGGGACATCAGCAAGGAAAGCGACAAGCTGCCAGCAGGCGTCACGCAGGAAACCCTGCTAAAGCGCTTCCACGTCATCGACAGCCAAGGCCAACTGCAAAGCGGCGCCAATGCCTTCATCGCCCTCTGGGCCAGCCTCCCCGGCTGGCGCTGGCTGGCACGCCTTGCCGCCATCCCCGGCGTGCGCCCCCTGATGGAAGTCAGCTACCGGGGTTTCCTGCGCATCCGCCCCGGCCTGCAAAGCCTGGTTCGTCGGTACAGCAAGGAGAAGAATGGATAAGTATTCATAACAGCTGATCGATAAAAAAAGCCCCAGTCTTGAGACTGGGGCTTTTGTTTATATAGCATGGTGGGATTGTTTTACTCTGACCCCGATTATGAATTCTTTTCATTCTCTTTGTTGTGCCAGATCCTTAATATATAGATTATGTCATCGGCGATAAGGTAACGTACTGTATAGCTGCTAATATAAAGATCGCGTATCAGCTCTGGGTCGGATGCTTTCAAAACGGGTAGACCAATTTTCGGAAATTGCTTCAGCTTATCGATACCTTCTTGTAGATCTATCGAAATTCGACGGGCTGCGAACGGATTTTTATCCTCTACAAATTCCACCACTCTGTCGAGATCATCGACCGACTCCGGCGAGTACCTTATTTTCATGATTTAGGTGGCGATTTTCGATTATTGGTGCCCCAGCTATTCAGCCAGGCATTCACATCCTCTTCATCAATTGATTTACCTGCCTTGATGGATTCAAGCGCTTCGAGGGTATCCTGCCACCTTGAATCCTCCAGGGATTGCCTCGCAAGAAATTCTTTAATCGCCTGATTTATAAGATAGTTCTTGCTCCTATCAAGCTTTTTGGAAAGAATCTCCAGGGGTTTTTCCACATCGTCAGCAATTCGAATACTCGTAACACTCATGATGCCCACTCCCGGTGTAGTGATATGTAATACATATTAGTACGGTCAGGGCATCATGGCTAGAGGAATTTATAACGCCAACAGAACGCGCGGTTACGGAATGGAGGCGAAGCCGCAATGAAGTAGCCGTCGCCGTGCCTGTGATTGTTATGGCTTAAGGTAGGCTTAAGGGGTCAG
>JACUTZ010000165.1 GCA_014859545.1 Gammaproteobacteria bacterium | reverse complement strand
ACTTTTTAGCAAAGGCTTGATATTTCAGGGTATTTATCCGTCCATTTTTTCCAAAGCTCTGGATAACAGTCAGCCCATAGCCTCCATGCCCCGTGTCTGCGCACTGCGTCAGCCGCCTCCGCGCCAATAGCCGCAAAAGCCACCTCTGACCTGGCTCGCTCAGGATCGTCCGCAAAATCGTAAATCTTTAGCCTGGGTAGGTTGTGAGTCAGCATATACGCCCAAACATCCTCAGGATGCCAGTGAGCAATCGGCAACAGCTTAGGTAATGCCTCTACCTGCGTTTGGTAGTGCTCCCCGAGCTTATAGATATTCATGGCACGTCCCCTACTTTCGTGCGCCGCCAGCCCCAGTATTTTGCCTTTTGCGCCTGTCGAAAGCGTTACCGAATCAATAGAGTCAACAAACTCTTGATGCCAGTCAGCAACAATTCGTCGCTCTTTAGGCGTTTCAGGCGCCAGAAAGAACCTCCCTGCCCGCTGGTAAATCTCCCAGTCCCCCCAGACAGGGGCTTCATGGTAGTCAACGCCCCCAAATCGATCCAGAAACGCCTGTCGAACACCAGGCATATCCGGCAGCTCCTCGTTTTCGGAGTAGCGCGCATGCACTGCTTTGGCATGGCCGTGAACCTCCAGCGCCATGTGCAGGATGCAGAGACTATCCTTGCCCCAGCTGATTGAAACACAATAATCCGGGTGCTCAGCGATCATGCTCAGGGCACGCTGCAACCGTTGCTTATAGCCCCTCGTCCTCGCATGAGCTAAATACCCGGCTATCTGCATAGGGGTCATGTCAACACCTCAATGCAGTCAGACCAGTTGGGGGCGTACCAGTAGGGGGGTGTCCAGCCCCTTGCGGGGACTGGCCTGCCTGTCAAGCTTCGCGCAGCGGCATAATCACAAGGTAGCAACCTGCTGCGCTCCACCAGCTCCACAGCCTGTTGATTATCAATAGCAATCGTGTCCACCGACCAGAGCACACGACCATATCCAGCTGCTGGTTTTTTGCCGATATGGCTAACGTGGCTCAATAGGCGCTGTATCTCTATCTGATTGCCTACACAAACTGCTTTTAGCGTGCAGGGAGACAGTGTAGACACTGGCTGTCGGTACTCGCGCCAGCGACCAGCTGTTGTTTTGGCGTTCTGCTTTTTGTCCAGGTCCCCCCGCTGGGTCGGGTAACGCTTGTGCCAATACTCGCGTCCCTTATCTGCATCGCCAACCGGAGCAAGATCACCGGCAGCCCACAAAGGCCAGCCGTCCTTAACCCACAGCAGATCCAGCGGCAGCGGGATGATGGCGGCTCCCTTTGGGAAGGAGCAGGTGCAAGGATGAGAGGCCAGCACCGCGCCGGACAAAACCCCATCGAGGTGCAATTCCACACCAAAAGCGGGTGTCAGTAGTTGCGCCGTCACCATCAAGGGCTGCTTATCCATTGCGGCATAGCGATCAGCCAGCTCCCTGTAGCCCAACCCCTTTTCGATCTTTGAAGGCCACACCTTCGGCAGCCTTGAATAATCTATTTGCATAGTGTCTTACCTGTACCAAGGGTGCCATCCAGTAACCCGGCCTTCATGGTGTCCTTATTTTCAGCTAGGTGGGTCATATATGCGTCTGCTGCTGGCAGCTCGTTTTGCAGGATGCCCACGCGACCGCGGCCTTGGCGCGATTGCCCACCCAGATAGCCGTCCCACTCCTGCAAGGCCAACGCTGCAGCGCCAAGGGTTACGTCAGGTGTGTGCGGATCAAATGTCAGCTCCACCAGCAGCTTGGTGCCTGCGGCAAGGGTCTCATAGGTGTACAGCATCTGATTACCGTCGCTCTCACCGCCAGTGCCACGGGTGCGCGTCTCTTCCTGCACCAGATCAAAGCAGCTGCCAGCCTCGCGGGCTTCGAGCGCCAGCTCTGGGTTAATCAGCTGGATCAGGTCAGCATACTCGTCAGCCACAATCCACGCAGCCAAACGCAGCCGCGACCGGGGCAAAATGAAGCCATCCACAGCGCCTCCCAGCAAATCAAGAGCAGGGTAAAGTTTCTTGACTGCATGCCCCAGCGCAATCTCATCAGCGGGGGCTTTACTGCCAGCTGCCATATTCCCGCCGGAATACATCAGGTTCATCACTGACTGGGGGAGTTCGCCCGACTGGATGCCAAGAAACTGGAACAGGTGGTCATGCAAAGGGTTACGGAAAATCACACTGCGCAAGGCGTTTTCAGAAATGGCGGGTACCCGGGCAGGGATGTTGTTGACTAACATCTGCTGACGCATAAACAGGCGGATATTGCTGCTGTTATCCACACCAGTCACAGTGTCTTGATGGGCAATCGGTGTCACTGCCTGCAAAACCAAATTGTGTCGTTTAAATCCCATTACAGTGCTCCTAAGTCGTCGTTAAAATCAGCCAGATCGGCAGAAACCTTACGGTCATACTCGGCGGATCCATTCAGCTCAGCTTGCAGCTTCTTGCGAGTGTCTTTGTCCTCGTCATGCAGCATTCTGGCAATCATCACTGCACTCTTGGCCTCCGTTGCCAGCGACCTAAGTGTTTTGGTGGCATCATCCACCTGTAAACTCTTAATAATTGCAGGCGTGGATACCTTCGTCGGCTGCGGCCAACGCATTTTATTCAGCAGTGTTGACCAGAATCCATGCAGATCCCGGTTTTGCGTGGCAGCCAAGCACACGCGCTGCTCCAGTACGTTGTAACGGTCTGTACCCTCCATCAGACCGTAATTGTTAAAACAGTCCAAACTGAGTTTGATCAGCCGAATGGCCTGCTGCTGCGGTAGTGTCAGGCTCGACAATAACTGCTCTGTCGGGCTTTGTTTTGCTGTCGTTGTCATGCTTTTTTTCCTCTTTTGAAATCCCAGCAATTAGCACTGCTGGCAAAAATGCAGGGTTATCGCGCCAACCCTGCAACTCTGTTTCCCACATCAACACCTGAGCGGGGTCTTTCTGAAAACGCTTAAAATCCCGCATCAAGCCAAAATAAATGCTTTGTTTGCTGAATCCTGCCTGCATCGGATGACGCATCAAATCTATCAGCCGGATCAGATCATGCAAATCAAAATCAACATGCTGACTGGTGTCGTAGTCTTGGCAATGTACAAAAAGTCCGAAGCTGCCTACAGTGGCCACTCTGGCACGCGGCCACAGACGCGGTTTAACATCGGTGGTTAATACCCCAGTGACCGGCGTATCTGCAGGCAACCTCGCCAACTCTCTCACCACCTCAATCCACGGGCGCTTATCCTCCACCACGGAATCAAGGCTGATCACCGTCTGCTCATAACTGCTGGCAGTAGCGATAAAATTACCCGGGCGACCCTTGCCAGCGCCGTAAAGCCATGCGCAAGCCGTACATACGTGGCTACTGCCAAAGTGGAAAAAATCGGCATGGTTGCTGAAAGTTGCATTATCAATCTCGGAAACTGCCACAGCATCGCCGTCAATCGGTGTTCCACAGGTCGCGCAGATACCCGAAAAAACGCTGCTCTTGTATTTTTCGTTCTGCCTAGGCGTGCCCGCGGCAGTCCAGGCCAATACCGATGCTGTTATCATTCCTGCTCCTCAAGCTCTGCCTGATGTTTTTTAAGCAGGTCTTGCCAATCTTCCTCGACCTGCGACCATGCCGCTTCCTGGATTTCGCCTATCAGGGCGCGTGTGTAATTTGCGCATGAGCCCTCATGGTAGTGATAGGCGTTCATTCTGATCATGGTTGCCCTTGCGCCAATCACTGTATCAGACAATTCAAGGTCGGTCATGTCAACGCCTCCCATCGTGCCATGCTCTGCGTATTCGCAAACGTAAAGCTCAGTAAAATACTCGTGTAAGTCTTCCAGAGCGTCGTGGTCTGGGTCAGACGGGTGCCGGTAGTGGTCGCTAAGACGACGTTTAAAACTGTTCATTTTTTCATC
>JACUTZ010000164.1 GCA_014859545.1 Gammaproteobacteria bacterium | reverse complement strand
GCCCCTAACCCCTAACCCCTAACCCCTAACCCCTAACCCCTAACCCCTAGCCCCTCGCCCCTAGCCCCTGACATGCATGATATACTCCGCCGGCACAGCGCACAGCGAAGGACACCCCACCATGCATTATGCGGTTAGTGAGAAAGAGATCAGCGCGGCCAAACTGCCCCATGAGATCTTTTTATTCAACCTGATCACCAATCACATCCTGATCTTTGTCGGTCTACTGGGCCTGGCCGGTAGTTACCCCTGGGTGATGCTAATCACCCCGGCGATCTCACTGGTGCTGCTGAGCTATCTCATCCTGCGCGCCAAGCAGTCGCTGCGCAAGGACAGCTGGTATGTGTTCAGCCACTGGCAGCTGTGTGCGTTTCGCAGCAAGCTATTCATCGGCATCATCCTGCTGCTGGCGCTGGTAGTCGCCGTGCTGATCTTCACGGTGGGCGGCGATTTCAGCAAGCTGCGTCCCGGTCACTATGCCCTGGCCGGGGTGGCCTTCATCCCCACCCTACTGTCGGTACTGACCCTGATCGTGATGGAGTCCGATGCGGTGCACAAGGCCAAGTCTGGCGAGGTGCCACAGTCCATCGTCAACAAATTCCCGCCACCGGCGGATGTCAAACCGGTTCAGTACAACGAATGAAGATCAAGGAACGACACATCTTTGCCGGGGTGATCGGTTTCACCCTGCTCAGCCTGGCACTGGCGATGCTAATCCCCGCTGGCGACAGTGGGCATGTCGGGCAACACCTGCCCTGGCAGATCACCCTGGACGAGGATGGCCATACCCGGGTATTCGGCGTCACCCTGGGCAAGAGCCCGCTGTCAGAGCTGGAACAACTGATTAGGGAGCCGGTGGTGATCAGCCTGTTTGCCCGTGACAGTGGCGAACGGGTGGTCGAGGCATTTTTCGACAACGTGGCGCTGGGCGGCCTGCGCGCCAAGATGGTGGTGGTGTTGGAGTTTGACCCCGCCACCCTGGATGGCCTGTATCAACGCGGGGTGCGTATTGCCACCCTGGGCAGCGGCACCCGCAAGGTGACCCTGTCCAGCGAAGACATGGCACTGGTGCGCGCCGCACCGATCGCCAGCATCACCTACCTGCCCCGCTCACGCCTGAGCGAGGAGCTGGTCGAACAGCGCTTTGGCAAGGCTGCCGAACAGCTCACTGAGGGCGAGGATGGCACGCGGCACTGGCTCTATCCCGAGCTGGGCCTGGGCATCGCCCTGCCAGCCAAGGGCGGCAATGTGTTTCAGTATGTTCTGCCAGAGCGTTTCGAGGCACTGCGCCAGCCGCTGCTGACACTGGGTGAAGAGGGTGGTCCTGCCCGCAATCCCACCCTGAGCCGCTAACTGCCCGAATGGGCCACGCAATGGCGCTGCAGGATCGCCGCCAGCTCACGGGTGGCCGGGCCGGCGCTGTCCCGATCCGCGTAGATCAAGTACAGCTGGCCACGATGCCTGCCCCCTTCACGAAGCGGCAGCGGCCTGAGCTCGCCACTGGTCAGTTCGGCGCTGATCTGTGCCTCCGGTAGCCAGGCAAAGCCCAGACCCTGCCTGATCGCCTCGATCGAGGTCTTGATATGGGAGACGGTCCAACGCTGTTCGGCCCCCAGCCAACCGATATCCTGGCTGCGACTCAGGCCCGAATCCCGTACCACCAGCTGGCGCGCCGCACGCAGGTCATCGGCACTGATCGGTCGATCCAGGTGGTGTAGCGGATGCTCCCGGTGGGCCACCGCAACAAACTCCACCAGCAACAGCGGCTCCCCGAGAAAACCGGGCGGAATGCGCCCGCTGATCACCAGGTCGGCCCGACCGCTGAACAGGGCCTCGTCGGTGCCAGACAGCACCGATTCGATCAGCTGCAGGCGCACCTCACTGGCCTGCTCGCCACAGGCCTCGGTAAATTCGCGCAGGGCGGCAAACAGGATTTGGCTGGGAAACACCACCTCCACCGCCAGTTGCAGTTCGGCCTCCCAGCCCTGGGCCAGACTGGCGGCCAGGCGCTCCAGCCTGAGCGCCTCATCGGTCAGGATCTTCGAGCGGCGCAGCAAGACCTCGCCGGCCTCGGTCAGCACTGCCTTGCGCCCGCTTTGATCCAGCAGCGCCACCGGCAACTGCGCCTGCAGGCGCGCCACGGTATAGCTGATCGAGGACTGACTGCGATGCAGTGCCTCGGCGGCCTGGGCAAAACCACCCCGCTCGATCACCGTCTGCAAGACCCGCCATTGCTCCAGGGTGGTACGTGGCACGGACATTGTTCTAATTCCTCGATGTATTTAAGCAGTATATCCGAAACAAACATCATCATTCTCGATATAAGCTGACTTCAGTGCACGTCGCACATGCTAATCAAGAGGGTTTTGATCATGTCCACACTCCTTCAGCTCAATAGCAGTCTGTTTGGCGAAAACGGTGTTTCCACTCAGCTGGCCGATGCTTTCGTCCGCAACTGGCAGACCAGCCATCCCCAGGGACGCCTGATCAAGCGCGACCTGATCACCCAGCCGCTGCTGCACATGGATGGCGATACCCTTGGTGCATTGATGAGCAGCCCGGATCAGCGTAGCCCCGCGCAACAGGCTCTGGTCGATGAGGCCGATACCTTGATCAATGAATTGCAGCAGGCCGAGGTCGTGGTGATCGGCGCACCGATGTACAACTTCAGCGTACCCAGCCAGCTCAAGAGCTGGTTTGATCGGGTGGCGCGTGCAGGGGTGACCTTCCGCTACACCGAGCAGGGCGCACAAGGCCTGCTCAGCGGCAAAAAGGTCTATGTCTTTACCAGTCGGGGCGGCTTGCACCAGGGACAGGCCAGCGATGGTGTCACCCCCTGGCTACGCACTATACTGGGGTTTCTGGGCATGGATGAGGTGGAATTCATCTATGCCGAAGGGCTGAATCTGGGCGAGCAGGCACGCGCCGAGGGCCTGGCCCAGGCCAGGAAACAACTTAGCCAGCTGGCCGCATAGGGCCCATCATTTACCAGGAGGTGCAGAATGCAAGCACGTGAAATTATCGCCACCATCCAGGGCCAACCGGCCTCGGACGGTGCCGGGGTACGCCTGAACCGGGTGATCAGCTTCCAGCGCGAGCTGGATCCCTTTTTGATGCTGGATGAGTTCAACAGCGACCAGGCCGATGACTATATCGCCGGCTTTCCCTCCCATCCCCACCGGGGCTTTGAGACCGTCACCTATATGCTGGACGGGCGGATGTTGCACGAGGACCACCTGGGCAATCAGGGCCTGTTGGTCAGCGGTGCGGTACAGTGGATGACCGCCGGGCGCGGCATCATCCATTCGGAAATGCCCCAGCAGGAAGAAGGGCGGATGCGCGGCTTCCAGCTCTGGCTCAACCTGCCGGCAGCCGAGAAGATGAAACCGGCCGCCTACCGGGATATCCCGCCCGAGGCGATCCCGGTGTTCGCAAATGCACAGGCCCAGGTCAAGGTCGTCGCCGGGCGTTTCGTGCAGGGTGAAACGGTGGTCGAGGGGGCGGTGCGGGCGGTCAGCACCCAGCCGTTATATCTCGATATCGATCTGCAGCCGCAGGCCGAACTGGTGGTGCCGGTAGAGCCTGGTCACACGGTGTTACTGTATGTCTTTGACGGGGCGCTACAGGTGACCGGCAGGTCGCTGACCAAGGGGCATCTGGCACGGCTAGGCAAGGGCGATCAGGTACAGCTGGCGGGTGGTGAGCAGGGCGGACGGGCGCTGCTGCTGGCGGCCCGCCCGCTGGGCGAGCCAGTGGCCCACTATGGCCCCTTCGTAATGAATACCATGGATGAGATCAAACAGGCCATCGATGACTACAACCATGGGCGGCTGACGGATTAGGGGCTAGGGGCTAGGGGCTAGGGGCTAGGGGCTAGGGGCTAGGGGCTGGGGGCTGGGGGCTGGGGCAAGCAGTATAAATCCA
>JACUTZ010000163.1 GCA_014859545.1 Gammaproteobacteria bacterium | reverse complement strand
GGAGCAACGATGGAGATCACCTGGATACCGCTGATATTGGGGGTGCTGGGCCTGTTGATGGCCTGGCTGATCCATGTGCTGGTGCGCAACTTCCCAGCTGGTGAGCCGAAGGTGGCGGAGATCGCCGCGCAGATCCGCCTGGGGGCGATGGTGTTTCTGCGTCGGGAATATTCCTGGCTATCGGCTTTTGTGATGGTGGTGGCGGTGTTGATGCTGCTGTTTCTGAGCTGGCAAAGTGCGGCCTCATTTGTGTTCGGAGCCCTGTGTTCGGCGCTGGCCGGTTTTATCGGTATGACCGCCGCCACCCGCGCCAATGTGCGTACCGCGGTGGCGGCGCGCGATAGCGGGGTGACAGCGGCGCTGACGGTGGCCTTCTTCGGCGGCTCGGTGATGGGTCTGACGGTGGCGGCGATGGGGCTGTTCGGGATTGGCCTGCTGTATCTGTTGTTTGCCCATGACCCGCAGACCATTCAGGTGCTCAACAGCTTTGGTATGGGGGCCTCGATGGTGGCCCTGTTCGCCCGTGTCGGTGGCGGGATCTATACCAAGAGTGCCGATGTGGGCGCAGACCTGGTGGGCAAGGTCGAGGCCGGCATCCCCGAGGACGACCCACGCAACCCGGGAGTGATCGCCGATAATGTCGGCGACAATGTGGGCGATGTGGCCGGGATGGGTGCGGACATCTTCGAATCCTATGTGGGGGCCTTGATCGCCACCATCATCATGGCATCGGTGATGGGCGCGAGTCTGCTGGCGACCCTGGGGGATCGCAGCGCGCTGATGTTCCTGCCGCTGGCGCTGGCCTCGGCGGGGCTGATCGCCTCGCTGGCCGGGATCGGCCTGGTCAAGGCCTTTGCCACCCATGCCCCGGCCACCGCCTTGCGCACCGGCACCGCCGGGGCGGCGCTGATCTTCATCGCGATGGCCTGGTTCCTGATTATTACCGCCGGGGTCAGTATTGCAGTGTGGGGGGCGATCATCGCTGGGGCAGTGGGCGGGATCCTCATCGGCCTGGTGACCGAGTACTACACCGATGGCCCGCCGGTACGGCGTATTGCCGAATCCAGCGAGACCGGTGCCGCCACGGTGTTGATCAACGGCTTTGCAGTAGGGCTGATGTCGGTGGCGATCCCGATCCTGGTGATCGCGACGGTGATCTATCTCGCCACTTCGCTGGCCGGCCTGTACGGGGTGGGGATCGCGGCGGTGGGCATGCTGGCCACTGCGGGGATCACCATGGCCATCGACGCCTATGGCCCGGTGGCCGACAATGCCGGCGGTATCGCCGAGATGGCGGGCATGGGTGAGGAGACCCGCCGCATTACCGATTCGTTGGATGAGCTGGGCAATACCACCGCCGCCATCGGCAAGGGCTTTGCTATTGGCGCGGCAGCACTGACCGCCTTGGCGTTGATCTCGGCCTTTGTCGAGACGGTCAGTGCCAACAATCCCGGCTTCAGCCTGCATCTGAGCGAACCGGTGGTGTTGGTCGGGTTGTTCCTGGGCGGGATGTTTCCCTTTGTGGTGGCCTCGCTGACCATGACCGCAGTGGGGGTGGCGGCGCAGGCGATGATCCAGGAGATCCGCCGCCAGTTTCGCGAGATCGCCGGCCTGTTGCAGGGCACCGCCAAGCCGGATACGGCCCGTTGCGTCGATATCGCCACCACCGCGGCACTGCGCAAGATGCTATTGCCCGGCTCGCTGGCGATACTGGCGCCGCCACTGGTCGGCTTTACCCTCGGTCCGCAGGCCCTGGGCGGGATGCTGGGCGGGGCCTTGATCACCGGGGTGTTGCTGGCGCTGATGATGTCCAATGCCGGTGGTGCCTGGGACAATGCCAAGAAATACATCGAGAAGGGTCATCTGGGCGGCAAGGGTTCCCCCGCCCATGCTGCCTGCGTGGTGGGCGATACCGTGGGTGACCCCTTCAAGGACACCTCCGGTCCGTCGATGAATATCCTGGTCAAGCTGCTGGCCATAGTCAGTCTGGTGATCGCGCCACTATTGGCCGGATAAAAGGGGTCACCGCAAAGGCGCAAAGGGCGCAAAGAAAGCCGTGGGTGGCACGGCAGCACTCATGCCTTGCTCGGGCTGAGGTGGTGGCTTGAATGTTTCCGAAATGTTCCCTATGCTACTTGGAAACGTTTCAGGAACTTTTTTATGCTTACCGCCCAACAAAATCGTGTGCTACAGGTCATTCGCGAGCACCTCGCCGAGCATGGCCATGCCCCGACCCTGGAGGAGATCGGCCTACTGGTGGGGGTACGTTCGCGCGGTGCGGTGCATCGCCTGGTGCAGGCCTTGATCGACAAGGGCTATCTGGCGCGTACCAGCTCGGGTTGGCGCGGTCTGGCCCTGGCCGAGGAGCGCGACGCGCTTGTCTTGCCGCTGCTGGGGCGGATTGCCGCCGGGCGCCCGATCGAGGCAATCCCCGGCGAGGAGCAAATCAACCTGAGCGAATTCCTGCTCGGTCCCGGTCGCTATGCGCTGCGGGTGCAGGGCGACTCGATGATCGGTGCGGGGATCCTGGACGGCGATACGGTGGTGGTGCGACAGGCCGATACCGCCCGCGACGGCGAGATCGTGGTGGCCCTGATCGATGGTGAGAGCGCCACCCTCAAACGCCTGCAACGGCGCAAGGATGGGATGGTCGCGCTGCTGGCCGAGAACCCCGACATCCCCACCCAGATCTATCCGGCCGAGCGGGTGCTGATCCAGGGCGTGGTGGTCGCCCAGCTGCGCAGCTACCCTTGAGTCGCCGCGATGGAACAGCCCTGGGAACGTGCCATCATTCTGGTGGACATGAATGCCTTCTTTGCCTCGGTGGAGCAGCTGGACCATCCCGAGCTGCGTGGTAAGCCGATCGGTATTACCAACGGTGCCGAGGGCACCTGTATCATTACCTGCTCCTATGAGGCGCGCGCCTTCGGTATTCGTACCGGGATGCGCCTGCGCGAGGCGCGCCAGCGCTGCCCCGAATTTATTGTGGTTCCCTCCAATCCCCATCGTTATGTGGCGATCTCCACCGCGATTATGCAGGCCCTGCACAGCATCACCCCCGATGTGGAGGTGTTTTCCATCGACGAGGCCTTTCTCGACGTCAGCCGTTGTCAGCGCCTGCTGGGCCCGCCGGCGCAGATCGGCAGTCTGGTCAAGCAGACCGTATACGAGACATCGGGGCTGTACTGCTCGGTGGGGGTTGCCGGCGACAAGACCACCGCCAAGTGGGCCGCCAAGCAGCAAAAGCCGGACGGGCTGACGGTGGTGCCGCCCTGGCAGGCGGCCGAGCGCCTGCGCGAGGTGCCGCTCACCGAGCTGTGCGGGATCGCCAAGGGCATCGGCAGTTTTCTGGCCGAGCGTGGCATCCATCGCTGCGGGCAGATGGCAAGCCTGCCGGTGGGCGAGCTGAGCCGTCGCTTTGGCAACCTGGGGCGGCGCATCTGGCTGATGGCCCAGGGCAAGGACCCCTCCCCGGTGGAGACCCGTATCGCCGCGCCCAAGAGCATCGGCCATGGCAAGGTGATGCCACCGGGCACCCGCGATCGCGAGTTGATCCTCAACTACCTGGACTACATGAGTTTCAAGGTCGGCGCGCGCCTGCGTCGTCACCAGCTGGTGGCGCGGGAATTTGCCATCGGCCTGCGCGCCGATACCGGCTGGCTGGGTGGACACTACATGCTCAGCCTGCCCGGCAATGACGGCGGACAGATCTTTCGTCTGTGTCGGCTGATGCTGGAGCGCAACTGGCGCGGCGAGCCGGTGCACCAGGTGCAGATCACCGCCAGCGACCCGCGCCCACAGGCCGGACAGCTGGAATTGTTTGCCGCCGACAGTGAACCGGCTGGCAAGGGCAATGCGGTGATG
The DNA here is from genome assembly GCA_014859545.1 of Gammaproteobacteria bacterium. Classification (GTDB taxonomy): domain Bacteria; phylum Pseudomonadota; class Gammaproteobacteria; order Thiohalomonadales; family Thiohalomonadaceae; genus SLDE01. Next base: position 116 of record JACUTZ010000163.1, on the reverse strand, counting down.
GATGCGGTGAACGAACGCTTCGGCGAATACACCCTCACCCCGGCGCGACTGCTTAATCGCGGCGGGATGAACAACGTGATCGCCCCGGCCTGGCGACCGGGCGGGCATCGCAAGAC
>JACUTZ010000162.1 GCA_014859545.1 Gammaproteobacteria bacterium | reverse complement strand
AGGGGCTAGGGGCTAGGGGCAAGGGGCTAGGGGCAAGGGGCGAGGGGCGAGGGGCGAGGGGCGAGGGGCGAGGGGCAAGTGAACACGACACTTTGCGATCTTCGCGTCCTTTGCGGTTAATGCTTTTTGGGGGGAGGGGCAAGCCAACACGATACTTAGCGTCCTTTGCGGTGAGTGCTTTTGCTTTTGGGTCTTGGTGCTTAGCTCTCTAGCCAGAAGGTCACCGGGCCATCGTTGACCAGGGCCACCTGCATGTCGGCGCCGAACACCCCGCTGGCGACGATGTCATGGTCGTTTTGGGCGCGTTCGAGCAGGTGATTGAATAGGGCTTCGCCCTGCGCAGGCGGGGCGGCCGGGGTGAAGCTGGGACGGGTACCCTTGCGGGTGTCGGCGGGCAGGGTGAATTGCGGCACCAGCAACAGTCCGCCCTGGATGTCGCGCAGGCTGAGGTTCATCTTGCCCTCGGCATCGGGAAATACCCGGTAGCTGAGGATGCGCTGCAGCAGGCGCTCCGCCTGGGGCTCGCCATCTTCGCGCTCCACCCCGACCAGCACTAGCAGGCCGCGCCCGATCTGCCCGGTGGTCTGTCCATCCACCGTCACCGAGGCGCTGCTGACCCGTTGCAACAGCCCGATCATGCGCCCAGTTGTTCGGCAAAATCGTCGCTGGCCTGTACCAGCGCATTGATGGTGCCCGGCTCCGAGGCGGAATGGCCCGCATCGGCAATAATCTTCAGCTGCGACTCCGGCCAGGCCTGGTGCAGTTCCCAGGCATTTTCCACCGGGCAGACTACATCATAACGCCCATGTACGATCACCCCGGGGATCCCCGTCAGCCGGGAGGCGTCGCGCAGGATTTGATTTGGCTCCAGGAAGGTATCGTGCATGAAATAGTGGCATTCGATGCGCGCCAGCGACAGGGCGGTATAGGGATTGCCAAAGTGATCGATCACCGCCTGGTTGGGCTTGAGGGTGGCGGTGCTCCCCTCCCACAGTGACCAGGCCTTGGCCGCCGCCATGCGCACCACCTCGTTATCGCTGTTAAGGCGCTGGTAGTAGGCCGCGACCATCTGCCCGCGTTCCGCTTGCGGGATTGGTGCCAGGTAATCCTGCCACAGATCGGGAAACAGTCGGCTGGCACCCTGCTGATAAAACCAGTCGATCTCATGGGGGCGGCACAGGAAGATCCCGCGCAGGATCAGCCCCAGTACCCGCTGTGGATGGGTCTCGGCATAGACCAGGCTGAGGGTGGATCCCCAGGAGCCACCGAACAGCAGCCAGCGCTCGACCCCAAGGTGCTCGCGGATGGTTTCCATATCCGCCACCAGCGCCTGGGTGGTATTGCCTTCCAGCGAGGCATGCGGCGCAGAGCGCCCACAACCGCGCTGATCAAACAGGATGATGCGATAGTGTTCGGGGTTGAAAAAACGCCGGTGATAGGGCTCGCAGCCGGCCCCCGGGCCACCATGTACAAACAGCACCGGGATCCCGTTCGGATTACCACATTCCTCCACATGCAACTGATGCGGTGGCTCCACTGCCAGGGTATGGCTCACGTAGGGCTGGATATCGGGGTAGAGGACGTGCATGGCGGGACTCACCTTGTTTAACCCGGGCGGTCATCATAATACCGCGACGCCCACCGCCACAAGCGCGGGCAGGTTTCGGGCTATCAGCACGATAGAAAAATACAACGGTGATCAGGTGATTGATGAACTACCCTTGGGGTGTGGACAGTTAAGCAATCACTAACGGAGAATCGATATGAACGAGCATGGTGGCAAGTCAGGCGGTAAGTGTCCGCTTATGCATGGCGGGGCCACTTCATCCAGTGTATCCAACACGGAGTGGTGGCCCAAGGCACTCAACCTCGACATCCTGCATCAGCACGATCACAAGACCAATCCGATGGGGAGGGATTTCAACTACCGGGAAGCGGTTGCGAAACTCGATGTGGCGGCGCTTAAAAAAGATCTACAAGCCTTGATGACCGATAGCCAGCCCTGGTGGCCGGCCGACTGGGGGCACTATGGTGGCCTGATGATCCGCATGGCCTGGCACGCAGCCGGTACCTATCGTATTGCCGATGGACGTGGCGGAGCCGGCAGTGGCAATCAGCGTTTTGCCCCGCTGAATTCCTGGCCCGATAATGTCAATCTCGACAAGGCGCGACGACTGCTCTGGCCGATCAAGCAAAAATACGGCAATCGCATCAGCTGGGCGGATCTTATCGTGCTGGCCGGCAATGTGGCCTATGAGTCGATGGGCCTGAAGACCTTTGGTTTTGGCTTCGGGCGCGAGGACATCTGGCATCCGGAAAAGGACACCTACTGGGGTTCCGAAAAGGCGTGGCTGGACTCTACCCGCTATGATGGTGACAGTCGCGATTCGCTGGAAAATCCCCTGGCTGCGGTGCAAATGGGCCTGATCTACGTCAACCCCGAAGGGGTGAACGGCCAGCCCGATCCGCTCAGAACCGCCCAGGATGTGCGGGTCACCTTTGCGCGCATGGGGATGAACGACGAGGAGACCGTGGCGCTAACCGCCGGTGGTCATACCGTGGGCAAGGCCCATGGCAATGGCGACGCCAGCAAGCTTGGGGCCAATCCGGAAGGGGCCGAGATCGAAGAACAGGGCCTGGGCTGGAACAACAAGACCAGCCGTGGAGTCGGTCGCGATACTGTCAGCAGCGGCCTGGAAGGGGCCTGGACCACCCACCCGACCCAGTGGGACAACGGCTACTTCCAGCTCCTGCTCAACTACGACTGGGAGCTGAAAAAGAGTCCCGCCGGGGCCTGGCAGTGGGAACCGGTCAACATCAGGGAGGAAGACAAACCGGTCGATGTGGAAGACCCCTCGATCCGTCTTAATCCGATGATGACCGACGCCGACATGGCAATGAAGATGGACCCGGCATATCGGAAGATCTCCGCGCGCTTCCAGCAGGATCCGGCATACTTCTCCGAGACCTTTGCCCGCGCCTGGTTCAAGCTGCTGCATCGCGACATGGGGCCAAAGGCCCGCTACCTCGGCCCCGAGGTACCCCAGGAGGACCTGATCTGGCAGGACCCGATCCCGGCGGGTCGCAGCGATTACGATGTCGCAGCAGTGAAGGCCAAGATTGCCGCCAGTGGACTCAGCATCAGCGAGATGGTCAGTACCGCCTGGGACAGTGCCCGCAGCTACCGTGATTCGGATAAGCGCGGCGGCGCCAATGGCGCACGGATTCGCCTTGCCCCGCAAAATGACTGGCAAGGCAACGAACCGGCGCGCCTGGCCAAGGTACTGAAGGTACTGGAAGGGATAGCCGCCGAAAGCGGTGCCAGTGTCGCGGATGTGATCGTCCTGGCGGGCAACCTGGGGATTGAACAGGCGGCCAAGGCGGGTGGATTCGATATCAGCGTACCCTTCAATCCAGGTCGTGGCGATGCCAGCCAGGAGCAGACCGATATCGAGTCTTTCGAAGTGCTTGAACCCATCCACGACGGCTATCGCAACTGGCTCAAGCAGGACTACGCCGTCAGCCCGGAGGAGCTGCTGCTCGATCGCAGTCAGTTAATGGGCCTCAGCGCCCATGAAATGACCGTGTTGATCGGCGGTATGCGCGTGCTGGGCACCAACCATGCTGGCAGTCAGCACGGTGTATTTACCGATCGGGTCGGCGTCCTGAGCAATGATTTTTTCGTCAAGCTCACCGACATGCGTTACAACTGGAAGCCCGCTGGCAACAACCTGTACGAGATTTGTGAGCGAGATAGCGGCAAGGTCAAATGGACCGCTACCCGCATCGACCTGGTGTTCGGCTCCAACGCGATCCTGCGCGCCTACGCCGAGGTCTATGCCCAGGACGACAACAAAGAGAAATTTGTGCACGACTTTGTTGCCGCCTGGAGCAAGGTGATGAACGCGGATCGCTACGATCTGCTTTAATCAGTCATCATGTTGCCTGTAGCAAAATGGGACGCACTTCAGTGCGCCCGCAGGGCGGATGCCATGGATGGCATCCGTCA
>JACUTZ010000161.1 GCA_014859545.1 Gammaproteobacteria bacterium | reverse complement strand
AAGATGGTGCCGAAGGCCGGACTCGACCAACCCGCCAGGAACGTTTTGCCGGGAGCAAAACGTAACCGCCGAAGGCGGGTGCGAAGCACGAAGGACAGGATGTCCGCAGTAGCGGGTTGGGACGCGCTTTAGCGCGCCCGCAGGGTGCCGCACACGGATGTGCGGCATCCACCAGGTGAGAGTCCGGCAAGGATCCCGCATAAAAAAGCCTGTACTAATCGCTTAGCACAGGCTTTTTTCTAAAGATGGTGCCGAAGGCCGGACTCGAACCGGCACGGCTTGCGCCACTACCCCCTCAAGATAGCGTGTCTACCAATTTCACCACTTCGGCTTGAATCGATTAGTTTGGAGCGGGGACATCCGAGGAAGCAGGGGCACCCATCGGTATCGACGGCATATCCTGAACAACCGGCGCACCAGTGTCAACACGTTCCAGCACTGATCCCGTGCCTTTTTCCACACTGCGCGCCTGGATGGAGAAATAGGCCAGGGCCAGGCTGGTGAGAAAGAACGCGGTCGCCAGTGCCGCCGTGCCACGGGTCATAAATGAGGCCGAACCCTGGCTACCAAATACCGTGGAAGAAGCGCCACTACCAAAGGCAGCACCCATCTCGGCACCCTTACCCTGCTGCATCAAGATCAGGGATACCAGGGCAATGGCAATAAGGACATGAATGACAAGAATAACGGTTTCCATAGGATTCGGAATGGTTCCTGATTAGCCCGCTGCGCGGCAAATGGTTAGAAAATCTTCCGACTTGAGTGAGGCGCCACCAATCAGGCCCCCATCGATATCGGCTTGAGTCAGCAGTTCCGCCGCGTTGGCTGCATTCATGCTGCCACCGTAGAGGATCTGCACTTTCTCTGCCACCGCAGCATCCTGTTCGGCGATGCGCTGGCGGATAAATTGATGTACTTCCTGGGCCTGCTCCGGGCTGGCTGTCTTGCCGGTACCAATCGCCCAGACCGGTTCATAGGCAATCACCCCATCGGCCAGGGCGGCAACCCCTTCCAGGGCAATCACCGCATCCAGCTGACGGGCTACCACCGCCTCGGTGACACCGCCCTCGCGCTCATCCAGGCTCTCGCCCACGCACAGGATCGGCTTGAGCCCGGCGGCGCGCGCCACCGCAAACTTGCTGGCCACCATCGCGTCGTCCTCGCCATACAGGCTGCGACGCTCGGAGTGGCCCACGATCACATACTTGCAGTGGAAGTCCTGCAACATCGAACTGGCGATCTCGCCAGTAAAGGCACCACTGGCCTCGGTGCTGAGATTCTGCGCGCCCCAGACTACCGGGGTGCCCTGCAGTTGTGCTTCCACATCGGCCAGATAGACATAGGGGGGACAGACGGCAACCTCAGCACTTTCAACGGTGGCGATACCTTGTTTGATACCATCCAGCAGGGCCTTGATACTGGCCCTGGAGCCATTCATTTTCCAGTTACCGGCTACCAACTTCTGTCGCATTCCTCACCCCAGCTATTCTTCTATCATCGGATTCAGCTCAGCCGCGAAGGATACCGGGATAAGCCGGATTACGCAACCTGGCAGCGCTGCTGCACCGCCGCGGCGATCTGCTCGGCCAGGGCCTGCACCTGGACGGCATCCTCCCCTTCCACCATCACCCGAATCAGCGGCTCGGTGCCTGAGGGGCGTAACAGCACGCGTCCCCGCTCGCCCAGTGCCTGCTCGGCCTGTTTGACTGCCTCGCCAATGCTCGGCTCGGCACTGAGGTCCAGACGCTGATTCAGGCGCACATTGATCAGGGTCTGGGGATATTTTCGCATCCCGGATTTGAGTTCAGACAGGCTCTTTTCCTGTTCTGCGATGGCCCGCAGCACCTGCAGGGCCGAGATGATCCCATCGCCGGTACTGGTGCAATCCAGGCAGATCAAATGTCCGGAGGATTCACCACCCAGGATCCAACCTTCCTGACACAGGCTTTCCATCACATAACGATCACCAACCTTGGCCCGGCTGAACGCGATCCCGGCAGCGCGCAGCGCGACTTCCATGCCCAGGTTACTCATCTGGGTACCCACCACACCAAGCAATGGCTCGCGCTGATGACGCGCGCTGGCGATGATGTAAAGCAGTTCATCCCCATCCACCAATTCGCCACGGTGATCGACCATCAACACCCGGTCCCCATCCCCATCCAGGGCGATCCCCACATCCGCTTTCAGTTCCAGTACCGTCTCCTGCAGGCGTTTGGGATGGGTGGAACCACAATCGACATTGATATTCAGACCGTCCGGTTCAACCGCCAGAGTCGTCACCCTGGCACCCAACTCGCGAAACACATCCGGGGCCACGTGGTAGGTCGCACCATTGGCGCAGTCCAATACGATGTGCAGACCGTTGAGATCCAGCTGATTGGGAAAACTGCTCTTGCAAAATTCAATGTAGCGTCCCGCCGCGTCCTTGACTCGGTGCGCCTTGCCCAGGGCATGCGGTTCGGCCATGTCCATGGGCTGCTGCAAGCTGGCCTCGATGGCCAGCTCGACCTCATCGGGCAGCTTGGTACCCTGGGCGGAAAAGAACTTGATGCCATTGTCCTGGTAGGGGTTATGGGAGGCGCTGATCACGATCCCCGCATCCGCATGCAGGGTACGGGTCAGATAGGCGATCGCCGGTGTGGGCATCGGCCCCAGCAACAGGATATCCACCCCGGCAGCCGACAGACCCGCTTCCAGCGCGGATTCGAACATATAGCCGGAGATGCGGGTATCCTTGCCGATCACCACCTTGCCGCCCTTGCCACCGCTCAATACGCGCCCGGCCGCCCAACCCAGTTTGAGGATAAATTCCGGGGTGATCGGGTATTCCCCCACTTTGCCGCGGATCCCATCGGTACCAAAAAATTGTCGTGTCATATTCTGTATGCTGCCTTTGTTATTTCCCTGTGCGGACTATTCTACCGCACACACGGCCTGAATCATCTTGATTGCATCCACACTCTCGCGCACATCGTGCACCCGAATAATCCTGGCTCCCTGCCAGGCTGCCAGCGCTGCCAGCGCCAGACTGCCGGACAGACGTTGCTCAAGCGGGCGATCCAGCACTGTGCCGATCATCGACTTGCGTGACAGACCCACCAACACGGGCAGTCCATCCCGCACCAATACATCCAGATGCTTGAGCAGGTGCAGGTTATGCACCAGGGACTTGCCAAAACCAAAACCCGGATCAAGCAGCAGCCGATGGCCTGCGATCCCCGCAGCGGTGCAGCGCGCCACCTGTGCGCGCAGAAATTCGGCCACCTCGGCCAGCACATCCTGGTACTGGGGCTGCTGCTGCATGCTGCGCGGTTCACCCTGCATGTGCATCAGACAGATCGGCACGCTCAACCCGGCCGCTGCCTCCAGCGCACCGGGACGACACAGGGCATAGACATCGTTGATCATCCCGGCCCCGGCAGCGACCGCCGCCTGCATCACCTCCGGCTTGCTGGTATCGATGGAGATCGGCACATCCAGCACTGGTGCCAGCGCTTCGATCACCGGGATCACCCGCGCCAGTTCTTCCTCGATCGAGACCGCCTCGGCACCGGGTCGGGTCGACTCACCACCGATATCGATGATCGCCGCCCCATCTGCCTGCATCTGCAAGGCCTGGGCGATAGCCCGATCCGGGGCATTGAAGCGCCCCCCATCGGAAAATGAATCCGGGGTCAGATTAAGGATCCCCATGATACGGGGCTCAGACAGATCCAGCGGCTTGCCACCACAATCCAGCAACATGGCTAACTACCTAAATAAAAGATTTCACCGCAGAGGCGCAGAGACACAGAGAACAGCACGAGAGACATGTATATCACCCAAGATTGGACTCAAGACGCACACATCGTTCTTTATCAAATTGGCATACCCAACTGCGACGAACTGAAGTCAAATTAACTTCACCGCAGCATTCTCTGCGCCTCTGCGCCTCTGCGGTAAAAGCATTTATAAAAAAACGCCCCGCGATGCGGGGCGTTGGCTTAGTGCTGGCTGGCCGGGTCGCCAACGG
>JACUTZ010000160.1 GCA_014859545.1 Gammaproteobacteria bacterium | reverse complement strand
CTTTGCGCCTTTGCGGTGAAATTATTTTCAAAAGGTGCGAGTAGATACGCTTACGCTACCGAAACAGGGGCGAACTCGTCTTAAGTAGATAGACATGTGTATACGGTTTTACCGTTAATCCTCTGCGCCTCTGCGGTGAGATCTTTTTCAAGGGGCGAGTAGCTACCAAAAAAGATGCCTTAATCACTTGCAGCGCCCATACAGAAAAATGCAGCCCCCCCTCTAGTGAGAGATGCCGCATAAGCAGCAAGTTGATACGGTGGCCGTTCCACGCCTGCTTTGACATTATCTGCGCAGTTGTTCTGCCTTGAGTACGCCCAAGACCTCGGTACCATTCGGGTTGATCACAACCATATCCCCCGCGTCGATTTGCTGGAAAACGATGGTATTGATGTTGCTGCGGTGGGTGACCATTACCAGATTCCCCTTGCCGGAAAAATCACCCAGCTTTTCCTGCACATCCAGCATCAGAAAGGCCGAGTCGCCGGCGTCCATGGATTCCGCCAGATTCAGTGCAGCCCAGGACTCAGCGCCACCAAAGGCAATCTGCGCGGTATCACGGGCACGACAAAACTCACTGCTATAGACCTTGTCGATCTGAATCCCATGTTTCTTGAAGGCCTCGGCGATCGCCCTGGCCTCGGCCTTGCCCTCGGCACTGAGGTTTTGCTCCTCACTGCAATTACCACTCAGGTTCATCGACACCACCGGCTCGGCAGCCTCAGTACTCGCATGGCGCATCATGATCACCTTGCCGCCCTCTGCCAGGGCTTTCAGCAGGGTTTCCTGCTCTGCCGCGTGGCTGCCTGGCAACAGTAACATCAACATGAACAGGCCCAGGACCCATACCAGCTTGTTTCGATTCTTCATCTTGCTGTCTCCCCTTCTGACGTATATCATTCTACATATATATGAATCTTCATATATATACAATAACTCAGGCTTATAATCCCACACTGTTTGAATATCAAGGATACTCTCTATGACACGCTACGGCATCAACGGCTTTGGCCGCATGGGGAGGCTGGCGCTGCGCGCCGCCTGGGGCCGGTTTCCACTGGAACTGATGCAGATCAACGAGATCGCCTGTGACGGTGCCGCCTCGGCCCATCTGCTCAAATTCGACTCGGTGCATGGCATCTGGCCGCACGACTGTGACGGCGATGCCCATACCCTGCGTATCGATGGTAAGGATATCGCCCACACCAGCAATCAAGCCATCGGCGATACCGACTGGTCCGGCTGCGATATCGTGATCGAGGCCAGTGGCAAGTTTCGCAAGGTCGAACAATTGCAGGCCTACTTTGATCAGGGAGTGAAGAAGGTGATTGTCGCCGCGCCGGTCGATGGCGCACTCAATGTGGTCTACGGCGTCAACGATCACCTCTATGATCCAAGCCAGCACCATCTGCTCACGGCCGCTTCCTGCACCACCAATTGCCTGGCGCCGGTGGTAAAAATCATGCACGAAAAGGTCGGCATTAAACACGGTTGCATGACCACCATTCATGATATTACCAACACCCAAACCATCGTCGACAAGGGCCACAAGGACCTGCGCCGTGCGCGCGCCTGCGGCCAGTCACTGATCCCCACCTCTACCGGTTCGGCCAAGGCGATCACCCAGATCTTCCCGGAACTGCAAGGCAAGCTGAACGGCCACGCGGTGCGCGTGCCACTGCTCAACGCCTCCCTCACCGACTTCGTATTTGAGGCCGCAAGGCCGGTTAGCGCCGAAGAGATTAACGGCTATTTTCGTGAGGCCGCCGAGGGCGAGTTACAAGGCATTTTAGGCTACGAAGAGCGCCCGCTGGTCTCCATCGATTACAAGGACGATCCGCGATCCTCCACTATCGATGCCCCCTCCACCATGGTTATCGACGGTACACAGGTGAAGATCTACGCCTGGTACGACAACGAATGGGGCTATGTGAATCGCATGATGGAACTAGCCAACAAAGTGGCTGAAAGTCTGTGAAGAGCGTAAACCGCAAAGGACGCAAAGCTCACGAAGAAAACCCTATGCTTGAATATGAATCCCCGCACTATAATCATCACTGCAACGTGGTGAATAAGTGTGATCATTTGAAGCCTTAAACCCTTTGCGCCCTTCGCGTCCTTTGCGGTTCAATCTTTTATGCAATCATCACTACGTAACTACCTGACCGTCACTGGTGGCTACTGGGCCTTTACCATCACCGATGGGGCCATCCGCATGCTGGTGGTGCTGTATTTCCACCTGTTGGGCTATTCGCCCTTCGAGGTGGCGATGCTGTTTGTGTTTTACGAGCTGTTCGGGGTGGTGACCAACCTGGTCGGCGGTTATCTGGCGGCGCGCCTGGGGCTGAATGTAACCATGCACCTGGGCATGGCGCTACAGGTCATTGCGCTATTGATGCTCACCGCGCCTGATCCCTGGCTCGGGGTGGCCTATGTGATGGGCGCCCAGGCGCTCTCCGGGATCGCCAAGGATCTGAACAAGATGTCGGCCAAGGCTTCGGTCAAAACCCTGATCAAGGACGGTGGCGAGTTCAAATTATTTAAATGGGTAGCCGTGCTTACCGGCTCCAAAAACGCCCTCAAGGGTGCGGGCTTTTTTATCGGTGCCTTGCTGTTGGAGTTGATCGGCTTTCGTGGTGCGCTGTGGCTGCTGGCCGGGATGCTGGCGCTGGTGTTGCTCATCACCTGGCTGTTGCTGCCCGGCCAGATGGGCAAGGCCAAGGCCAAACCCAAGTTCACCCAGGTCTTCGCCAATACCCCGGCGATCAACTGGCTCTCGGCGGCGCGCTTCTTTTTGTTCGGCGCACGCGATGTGTGGTTCGTGGTAGCCCTGCCGGTCTACCTAGCCTCGGTACTGGGATGGCAGCACAGCGCGGTGGGTGGCTTTCTTGCGCTATGGGTGATCGGCTACGGTGCGGTGCAGGCCTCTGCGCCGAAACTCATCCGCCAGCGCCACCACGGTGCCGGGCCGACGGGCCGGGATGCACTGCTGTGGGCCTTGATCCTTGCGATAAGCCCTTTGCTGATCGCCCTGGGGCTCTATCTGGAGTGGTCGCCAACGCAGCTGGTGGTAATCGGCCTGCTGATATTCGGCTTGCTCTTTGCACTCAACTCGGCGATCCACTCCTACCTGATCCTCGCCTACGCCGACCACGACAAGCTGGCGCTTAATGTGGGCTTCTACTACATGGCCAATGCCGGCGGTCGACTCATCGGCACCATCCTCTCCGGTGCTACCTACCAACTATACGGACTGTTCGGCTGCCTGCTAATGTCTGCCCTGTTCATCCTGATCGCAGCGGCCCTGACCCTGCGTCTACCGGGACCGGATCCTGAGTGTCGACCTCCTGGTCGATATTAAACGACGTCATCAAGCTGGAACTCGACGCTCCGGCCAAACGCCTCGGCTAACGCCTCCCACTCAACACCCTAGTTATAATTGTTTTAGCGAATATATTTTAAGGTATGTTCTATACATTGCTCCCTCCGCGCCCTTTGGCATCACCTATTCTCTCCTGATAGTCAGCCCGGTGATCAACGATATCGCTGTAATGTTATTAATCACCTTGCTCGTCTGGCAGGTCGCCGTCCTGTATGTACTGGCCGGAATGGCGTTCGCTTACGCGGGCGGAATGATCATGGAGCGCTTTCGTGCCGATCGCTGGGTCGAGGACTACGTGTAAAAGATCCACATGGGCGAGGATAACATCGACGTTCCGAGGCTGGTGGTCTTGGAGGTGCGTTATTACGCCCACTGCTATTACACCGTTGGCCACATCCCTGCTGCGCGTCAGGTGCAGCGCTTCAAGGATCTGGGCAATACCTTTTCCTTGCCGATAGTAACCGGCGACAAGCCCTACGACGCGAATTTCGAGCTGTAATTGGCTGCTCAGGCGACAGGGATCGCCGGGCTGCCTTCTTCACCATTCGCTCAATCATTGAGCGAACCCACAATCTCGGATTAAGCGTTGTTGCGAAGATTTTCTGATTAGCAAGCCCTTAGCTGTCACTGCATTTCATCTCTT
>JACUTZ010000159.1 GCA_014859545.1 Gammaproteobacteria bacterium | reverse complement strand
GGCTACAGCAGGCCGGTTATGCCACCGACCCTGCCTATGCCAGCAAGATCCAGCGGATCGCCGAGGGTGAGCACCTGAATGCCGGCCTGAGCGGATTAAAGAACCCGCGCGGTGAGACGCTAAGCTAAGACGCATGGCTGCCAAGGCCGCCATCACATAAGGTAATCCGAGCATGGCCGACATACTGGGAATTGGAACATCGGGGCTGCTGGCCTATCAGCGTGCGCTAACCACCACCAGCCACAATATTTCCAACGTCAATACAGAAGGCTTTAGCCGTCAACGCACCGGTCTGGCGACCCGCATCCCTGAATATATCGGGGTGGGTTATGCCGGTAGCGGGGTGAAGGTCAGCGATGTTTCACGTAATTACGATGCCTTCCTGACCGATCAACTGCGTGTGCAAACCGCCAATAATGAGCGCTATAGCGCCTTCTCCGCACTGGCCAATCAAATCGATAATATGCTGGCCGATCAGAATGCCGGTCTCGGCCCGATGATGGACACCTTCTTTGCCGCAACCCAGGGTGTCGCCGACAATCCCAATTCCATTCCTGCTCGTCAGGTCATGCTCAGCAGTGCCGAATCCCTGGCAGATCGTTTTCACTACCTGGATGGGCAGTTACGTGACCTGAATAGCCGTGTTAATCAGCAACTCGACGCTGCGGTATACGAAGTGAACACCCTGGCAAGCGGGATCGCCCAGCTTAATGAAGAGATCGCCCGTGCCCGTGGTGCGGCTGCGGGTGCCGACCCCAACGACCTGCTGGATAGCCGCGATCTCCTGCTCACCAAGCTTTCCAAACTGGTGGATCTGCAAACCGTTGAACAGTCAGACGGGATGATCAATGTCTTCATCGGTACCGGCCAGGGCCTGGTGGTCGGCCTCGACACGGTACAGCTCGGTACACGTTTTGACTCACTGGTCGAAGGCAAGACCCGGGTTGTGCTGCTGGATGGTAGCGAAGGGGTGGATGTGTCCCGCCTGCTGACCGGCGGCAAACTTGGTGGCACCCTGGAATTTTCAGAAAGCATCCTGGATGAAAGTCGTAACGCCCTGGGACGCATTGCGGTGGGGATCTCCGAACAGTTCAACGACTTGCACAGGCTGGGCATCGACCTGAATGGCGATCTGGGCATGGACTTCTTCCGTGACCTCAAGCCGGCGATATTTCGCTCTTTTGTGGCAGGCAGTGGCATCAGCGGTATGCCCACGGTGGAGTATGCCGACGTCTCTCGCCTCACCACCAAGGATTATTTACTCGAATACAACGGCACCAACTGGACCCTCAGTGATTACAAAACAGGCCAGCGCATCCCCTTCAACAGTCCGGCGGTAATCGACGGGCTGCGCATCGATACCTCGACCATCGGTGGCACTCCCCAGCTTGGCGATCGCTTTTTGATCCGCCCCGCTAGCGAAGCGGCGCGCGCCTTTGATGTGAACATCACTGACCCGAACCAGATCGCCGCTGCCGGTGGCCTGCAGGGCCGCGAGCGCATGGACCCGCTGACCAATATGGCGGTCAATGCCGGCACCGGCCAGATCAATAGCGTTACCCTGCTTTCACAACTCAGCGGCCCGATCGCGCACAATATCGAACTGGAATATGACGGTGGCGACGCCACCGCCCTGCCACCGATTTCTCCCTTCTTCCGGGTGATCGTCGATGGCGCAGAGGTGGACAGCTTTAGTTATGTACCGGGTAATACACAAACCCTGAATCTTATTGTTGATGGCCAGCAGGTCGATGTCAGCTTCAATATCAGTGGCAAGCCACAGCAGGGCGATGTATTCGAGATCGCCAATAACACCAATGCGGTCGGCGACAACCGCAATGCCCTGGCGCTGGCCGCCTTGCAAACCCAAAAGGGCATGATGAATGGCACCGCCACCTACCAAACCACCTATGGTCAGATGGTTTCGCGGGTAGGCACCCAGGCCCATCAGGCCTCGATCAATAAAGAAGCCACCCATACCCTGCGCGTGCAGGCAGAAACGGCAGTGCAATCGGTTTCGGGGGTCAACCTTGATGAAGAGGCGGCCAATATCATCCGCTTCCAGCAGGCCTACCAGGCCAATGCCCAGGTGGTCTCGATAGCCAATCAGTTATTCCAGACACTGCTGCAGGCGTTCTAAGGAGTCTCCCATGCGTGTATCGACAGCAATGTTTCAACAAGCCTCACTGGATGCCATCCTCCGGCAACAGGTCGAGATGGGTAAAACCCAGCAACAGCTGGCCACCGGCAAGCGTATCCTGACCCCGGCCGATGACCCGATTGCCTCAGCCACCCTGGTGGATATCAACCAGTCCATGGCCCTGTACGAGCAGTTCAATCGCAATGCGGATCAGGCCGAGATGCGTCTGTCCCAGGAAGAGTCCATCCTCAAATCTGTCGGTGGTGCCTTGCAGCGTGCCCGCGAACTGGCGGTACAGGGGAATAACGACACCTATAGCGCCGAGCAGCGTAAAAACATCGCCGCCGAAGTGCGCCAGATCCTCGACGAAGCACTGACCCTGGCCAATAGCACCGATGGCAACAATAATTTTCTGTTCGCCGGCACCCTGAGCAATACCAAGCCCTTTGACCAAAACTTCCCCGGTGAAGGGGAATTTTCCAGTTTCGTCTATAACGGCGATCAAGGTCAGCGACGTTTGCAGATCGGCCCACAGCGCACCGTGGCCGATAGCGATTCCGGCTTCGAAGTCTTCGGCAAGGTTCGCCTGGAGCAGATCGAGATAGGGCCTATCAGCCAGTTCAATTTTGAAAGCGTGCTGGATGATGTCGATCCCAGCATCGTGCTGGAAAATAACAACGCCGGTTTTAACATCGATGGCATCCCGGTCTTGCTCGATGCCAACTATGCCAATATCAGTGAATTGGCTAGCGCCATCCAGACCCAGCTCAACTTTCCCAACGATCCAGCCATCCAGGAAAATCGTTACGAAATCACCACCGAACGCGGCTTCCTGCATATCCGCAACACCGCCCCGGGTGCCGGTCCCGTGAACGTGCGCTTCTCCACTGACCCGCTCGATACCGAACTGGTGGACAATGCCAGCGCCGCCGGTTTCCATCAAGCCAGCAGCCTGGCCACCGTATTCGATGCCATCGACAAGCTGGCCGTCGCTCTGGAGAGCGATACCATGAGCGGCGGGCGCATCGAAGAACTGGATGCCGCCCTGGGCCATATCATTCAATATCAATCCACCATCGGCGCACGCATGAACAGCGTCGATCGCCAGCGCGAAGTCAATAGCGAACTGGTGTTTCGCATGACCGAGATCAAATCCGAACTGGAAGACCTCGACTACGCCTCCACCATCAGCAACATGAATATGCAGTTGGTCGGTATGCAGGCCGCGCAGCAAACCTTCACCCGGGTGCAGAATCTGTCGCTTTTTAATTACCTGTAAGGGGAAAGGGAGCAAGGGAGCAAGGGAGCAAGGGAGCAAGGGAGCAAGGGAGCAAGGGAGGATCTATGGCTCGATTTGAGGACTTGGAGGTATGGAAGCGCTCGGCACGATTGAGTGCAGAAATTTATAAAGCGTTTTCTTCGCTCACGGATTTTGGCTTTCGTGATCAAATTACCCGTGCGGGGTTGTCAATATCGTCAAATATTGCCGAAGGCTATGAGCGTGGCGGTAACAAGGAATTGTCAAACTTTCTCAATTATGCAAAAGGCTCCGCTGGTGAGTTGCGCAGCCAACTCTATATCGCGCTGGAGATCGGCTACCTCGACAAAGAACTTGGTCGGCAGTGGATAGCCGAGGTACAAGAAATATCGAAAATGCTTCATGCGCTGATTTCTCATTATCGATCAAAAAAATAATGTCAGGGGCAAGGGGCAAGGGAGCAAGGGAGCAAGGGGGGAAAGGCAGGGGCAAGTTACAAGGGTGCAAGGGGACAAGGAAAACCCAAGAAGTTTTTCTCTCCATTTCAGCACGAGCCAGGTTTTGACCTTTGCCGTTCCTTGCCATCAGTAAACAAATGATCTCGCGCAGTGGCGCAAAGGCGCAGAGAGAGGAAAAACTAAAAAAGGGGCAAGGGA
>JACUTZ010000158.1 GCA_014859545.1 Gammaproteobacteria bacterium | reverse complement strand
GCAAGGGGCAAGGGGCAAGGGGCAAGGGGCAAGGGGCAAGGGGCAAGGGGCAAGGGCTGCCGCGTCAATTGAGGGTCGCTTGGGCTTTGGGGTAGACTCGCAGCCCTGACATCCATCACTCGACGGAACCCATCATGAGTAATTCCCACGATTCCATTCGCGCCGTTCTGTGGCAGGACGACAAACTCTTGTTGCTCGACCAGCGTCTGCTGCCCCAGCAGGAGGTCTGGCTGGAATACACCGACAGCAAGGCCGTGGCTGAGGCGATCCACCAGATGGTGGTACGTGGTGCCCCGGCGATCGGCATCACTGCGGCCTATGGGGTGGTGCTGGCACTACGCCAGCAACTGCAACAGGGGCGCGGCGACTGGTATGCGCGCCTGCAGCCGGACCTAAAGATTCTTGGGGAGGCACGTCCTACTGCGGTCAATCTGCTATGGGCGCTTGAGCGCATGGGTAATAGGCTACAGTCCCTGTCCCCGGACGAGGCCGACCCACTGGGCCTGATGCTGGCCGAGGCCAGGGCGATTCATGATGAGGACATTGCCGCCAATCGCCGCATGGGCGAGCTGGGTGCCGCATTGATCAGCGAAAGCGGCTGTGCGGTGCTGACCCATTGCAATACCGGTTCGCTGGCCACTGGCGGCTATGGCACCGCGTTAGGGGTGATCCGTTCGGCCTATGCCGAGGGGCGGATCAGCCGGGTGTTTGCGGACGAGACCCGACCATGGTTACAGGGCGCGCGTCTGACTGCCTGGGAGCTGGTCAAGGACCAGATCCCGGTGACCTTGCTGGCCGACGGGGCAGGGGCGGCGCTGATGCAGCAGGGCCAGGTCAAGTGGCTGATCGTCGGTTCCGACCGGATTACCGCCAATGGCGATGTGGCCAACAAGATCGGCACCTATCATGCCGCCATCGCCGCCAAATACCATGGGGTCAAGGTGATGGTGGTGGCACCGACCTCCACCGTGGACATGTCCCTGGCCGATGGGGGACTGATCCCCATCGAGCAGCGCAGCCCCGTGGAGATCCTGTCGCTGGGCGGCCAGCGGGTCGCTGCCGAGGGGGCCGAGGCCTGGAATCCGGCCTTTGACGTGACCCCGGCTGAGCTGGTGGATGCAATCGTCACCGAGCGGGGGGTGGTGCGCAATCCAACCACCGAGAAGATGCGAGAAATGATGAATAATCAGTAAATTAAAAATAATTCACCGCAGAGGCGCAGAGGCGCAGAGAAAAAATTGGCGTTGTGTTGTCAGGGTTTGGTATGGTCTGTGTTGACTTGCAACACATTGATTATTAAGTTTTTATGCCATTTTCTTTGGCGTCTGGATTTATCCCACCAGGCCACTCACCATCATTGGCCATGCTTTTTTTCCTCTGCGCTTGGGCGATACGTTCCAGACATCGCCAACCGACTACATCCATGTAGTCGTCTGCGCCTCTGCGGTAAAGCCTTTTTTTCACTCTCCTATGCTACAATCCCACGCTGTTTTGGCGTTCTAAGACACAAGACCAAGGATAACGCATACCGATGACGGATTTTGCCAAAGAGGTCCTCTCGATCAATATCGAAGAGGAGATGAAACAATCCTACCTGGATTACGCGATGAGCGTAATCGTGGGCCGAGCCCTCCCAGACGTACGTGATGGTCTGAAACCGGTACACCGCCGCGTACTGTTCGCGATGCGGGAACTGGGCAATGACTACAACAAACCCTACAAGAAATCGGCCCGCGTGGTCGGTGATGTCATCGGTAAATACCACCCCCACGGCGATACCGCCGTTTACGACACCATTGTGCGTATGGCCCAACCCTTTTCGCTGCGCTACATGCTGGTGGACGGGCAGGGTAACTTCGGTTCCGTCGACGGCGACTCCCCGGCGGCGATGCGTTACACCGAGGTGCGCATGGCCAAGATTGCCCATGAGCTGCTGGCCGACATCGACAAGGAAACCGTCGACTTCATCCCTAACTATGATGAATCCGAGTCCGAACCGGATGTGTTGCCGGCGCGCCTGCCCAATCTGCTGATCAACGGCTCCGCCGGGATCGCGGTGGGGATGGCTACCAATATCCCGCCGCACAACCTGACCGAGGTCAGCAATGCCTGTCTGGCGCTGATCGACGATCCCGAGCTGGATATCCCCGGCCTGATGCAGTATATCCCCGGCCCGGATTTCCCCACCGCCGGGATCATCAACGGTGCCGCCGGTATCCACGAGGCCTATCACACCGGCCGTGGCCGCATTTATATCCGGGCCCGCATCGAGATCGAGGAGATGGATTCCGGGCGTCAGCGCATCGTGGTCAAGGAATTGCCCTATCAGGTCAACAAGGCGCGCCTGATGGAGAAGATCGCCGAGCTGGTCAAGGAAAAGAAGATCGAGGGGATCGCCGAGCTGCGTGATGAGTCCGACAAGGACGGCATGCGCATGGTGATCGAGCTCAAGCGCGGCGAAATGGCCGAGGTCCTGCTGAATAATCTCTACAAGCAGACCCAGATGCAGAGCGTGTTCGGCATCAATATGGTGGCGCTGCTGGATGGCCAGCCCAAGCTGCTCAACCTCAAGCAGATGCTGGAGGCCTTTATCCGCCACCGCCGCGAGGTGGTGACCCGTCGTACCATCTTTGAACTGCGCAAGGCCCGTGAACGCGCCCATGTGCTGGAAGGCCTGGCGGTGGCGCTGGCCAATATCGACCCGATCATCGCCCTGATCAAGGCCGCGCCCAATCCGGCCGAGGCAAAGGCGGGTCTGCTGGCCCGGGGTTGGGCACCGGGCGTGGTCAGTGAGATGCTGGCCCGCGCCGGCGCCGAGGCCTCGCGTCCCGATGGTCTGGCCAAGGAATTTGGTCTGGTCGGGGGGGAATACCATCTCTCCGAGGCCCAGGCCCAGGCCATCCTGGAATTGCGTCTGCATCGCCTGACCGGGCTGGAGCAGGACAAGATCCTGGATGAATACCGTGAACTGCTGACCGTCATCGAAGACCTGTTGGAAATCCTGGCCAGCCACGAACGTCTGATGCAGGTGATCCGTGACGAACTGGTGGCAATCCGCGATCAATACGGTGATGCCCGCCGCACCGAGATCCTCGGCACCCGCCTGGATCTGACCCTGGAAGATCTGATCAGCGAAGAGGATGTGGTGGTGACCCTGTCCCATGATGGCTATGCCAAGGCCCAGCCGCTGGAAGACTACCGGGCACAAAAGCGCGGTGGGCGCGGCAAGTCCGCCACCGCCACCAAGGACGAGGATTTTGTCGACAAAATGTTCGTGGCCAATACCCACGACACCATTCTCTGCTTCTCCAGCCGTGGCCGGGTCTACTGGCTCAAGGTCTATGAGCTGCCGCAGGCCGGTCGCGCCGCGCGCGGCAAGCCGATCGTCAATCTGTTGCCGCTGGAAGAGGGCGAACGGATCAATGCGATCCTGCCGATCCGCGAATTTGAGGCCGAACGCTACATCTTCATGGCCACCGCCAGCGGCACGGTGAAAAAAACCCCGCTAATGGACTTCTCCCGTCCGCGTTCCACCGGCATTATCGCCATCGACCTGGTCGAGGATGATCAGCTGGTCGGTGTGGCGATCACCGATGGGCAGCGCGATGTGATGCTGTTCTCCAGCGGCGGCAAGGTGATCCGTTTCAACGAGCAGAATGTGCGCTCGATGGGCCGTGTCTCCCGTGGGGTGCGCGGAATTCGGATGGAGGCCGGGCAGAAGGTGATCTCGCTGATCGTTGCCGATGGCAGCGGAAATGTGCTGACCGCCACCGAAAAGGGCTTTGGCAAGCGTACCTCGATGGACGCCTACCCGCTGCGTGGCCGTGGTGGTCAGGGGGTGATCGCGATCCAGACCAGCGAGCGTAACGGCGGCGTGGTCGGTGCAGTGCTGGTTGATGATCAGGACGAGATCATGCTGATCACCGATGCCGGCACCCTGGTGCGCACCCGTGTCGACGAGATCTCCATCGTTGGACGCAACACCCAGGGGGTCAAGCTGATCAACCTCACCAAAAACGAGAAGCTTATCGGCCTGGAACGCATCGCCGACAGCGGTGAGGA
>JACUTZ010000157.1 GCA_014859545.1 Gammaproteobacteria bacterium | reverse complement strand
CCCTAGTCCCTAGTCCCAAACCTCTGCTGCCTTTCTGGCACACCGATTGCATTGTTCTGCGTAAGACGACAACCGTCAAAAAAACATTGCAGTAATCGGAGGTAGACCATGAATCCCGCACTTTGGATAGCCAAAACAGGGCTTGAAGCACAGCAAACCCGCATGAGCGTGGTGTCCAACAACCTCGCCAATGTGAGTACCACGGGTTTTAAACGGGATCGCGCCAACTTCGAAGATCTTTTTTACCAAACGGTTCGTCAGCCTGGCGCGCAAAGCAGCGAAGACACGATCCTGCCATCTGGGCTGATGCGTGGTAGCGGGGTGCGCGTGGTGTCAACCGAAAAGCTGCATACCCAGGGCGGTATCACCCAAACCGGTAATTCGCTGGATGTGGCGATTGAAGGGCGTGGTTTTTTTCAAATCCTGCGCCCGGACGGTACGCTAGGTTACAGCCGTGATGGCAGCTTCCAGCTGGATGGTCAGGGGCAGATCGTCACCTCCAATGGGTTTCTGCTGCAGCCGGGGATCACCATTCCAGCCAATTCACTGAGTATTACCATCGGCCAGGATGGGACCATTTCCGTGATGGAGCCGGGCAACGCAGCGCCAACCCAGGTTGGCAATATCCAGTTGGCAGATTTTGTGAATCCTGCGGGTCTACAGCCGATGGGGCAAAATATTTTCACCGAAACCGTGGCCAGTGGTGCACCGCAGTTGAGTGATCCCGGCCTCAATGGTGTGGGCACGGTCTACCAGGGTGCGGTGGAATCTTCCAATGTGAATGTGGTGGAAGAAATGGTCAACATGATCGAGACCCAGCGTGCCTATGAGATCAATTCCAAGGCCATCTCCACTGCGGATCAGATGCTGCAGTATCTGAACAATAATGTTTAATTAGGAACGCAACCATGAAGCGCCTATCACTGCTCAGATTACTCTTAGTCGCAGGCATTGTGGCTTCGATAAGTGGCTGCGCCACCGTTGCGCCCAAGCATGAGCCGGCGGCCTTTGCCCCGACCTATCCGATTGCCGCAGAGCCCGAGGCACCAAAAAATGGCGGTCTGTATCAGGTCAATAACAGCATGAACCTGTTTCAAGACGGCAAGGCCTACCGGGTGGGGGATCTGCTGACCGTGGTGTTGCAGGAAAATACCAATGCACAGAAGCAGGCCAGCACCTCGACCAGCAAGGACCAATCCATTTCCATGGGTGCGCCCAATCTGTTCGGTGGGCCAGTGCAGTACAACGGCAGGGATATCCTCAGTGCCAATGTGAATCAGGGGAATGAATTTTCCGGCGCCGGTAGTACCACTCAAAGCAATAGCCTGCGTGGCAATGTCACCGTGTTTGTCTCCCAGGTACTTCCCAATGGGAATTTGGTGGTACGTGGTGAGAAGCAATTGACCCTCAATCAGGGCAGCGAGTATGTGCGCTTCTCGGGCATTGTTCGTCCCAGTGATATCTCGCCAAACAATACCGTTCCGTCAACACGGGTCGCCAATGCCGAGATTCTTTATCACGGCGAGGGGGCCATGGCCGATGCCAATCGCATGGGCTGGTTGGCGCGTTTCTTTAATGGTCCCTTGTGGCCCTTCTGAATCAGGGTCGGGAGACATCTATGAAAGCGAAATTCCTCATCGTCCTTGCCTTGCTCATGCTCAGCAGTGTCGCCGAGGCGCAACGGATCAAGGATCTGGCCAGCGTGGCCGGGGTCCGCAGCAACCAGTTGCTGGGTTATGGCCTGGTGGTCGGTCTGGATGGCAGTGGCGATCAGACCAACCAAACCCCGTTTACCACCCAAAGCCTGCGCAGCATGCTCGAACAGCTGGGTGTAACCATGCCAGAGGGAATGAACCTGCAGGTTAAAAACGTGGCGGCGGTCACCGTGACCGCCACCCTGCCCGCCTTTGCCAAGCCAGGCCAAACCATCGACGTCACCGTTTCTTCCCTGGGTAATGCCAAGAGCCTGCGCGGTGGCACCTTGTTGATGACCCCGCTCAAGGCGGTCGATGGTCAGGTCTATGCGCTGGCCCAGGGCAACATGGTGGTCGGCGGTTTTGGCGCTGCCGGTGGTGATGGTTCACGGATTACCGTCAATGTCCCGAGCGTGGGGCGCATCCCGAACGGCGCCACGGTGGAGCGCGAGGTGGGTACCGGCTTTGGTGCCGGCAATAGTCTAACGCTCAATCTGCACACCTCGGATTTCACCACCGCCTACCGCATGGCCGAGGTGATCAATGAAACCATTGGTCCGGGTACTGCCCGACCGATCGATGCTACCTCGGTGCAGGTGAGTGCCCCATTGGATCAATCCCAGCGCGTTTCCTATCTCGCGATGTTGGAGAACCTGACCGTGCAACCCGGTGAGGCACCGGCCAAGGTAATCGTCAACTCACGCACCGGCACCGTAGTGATCGGTAGCAATGTACGAGTGATGCCAGCGGCGGTCTCCCATGGCAGCATGACGGTGACGATCACCCAGGATCCATTGGTTGCGCAACCAGCCCCAATGGCAGCGGGCCAAACCGCCGTGGTGCCGCGTGCAGACATCGAGATCGAACAACCAGACGCGCGGATGTTCGTGTTCAATCCCGGTGTTGAGCTGGAAGAGATCGTCCGTGCGGTCAATCAGGTTGGGGCAGCGCCGGGTGATTTGATGGCCATCCTCGAAGCGCTGAAAGAGGCGGGGGCGTTGCGGGCGGAGTTGATTGTTATTTAAAGGGGCTAGTGGCTAGGGGCTAGGGGCTAGGGACTGCCATGATTAAGAGTTATCGTGATTTAAGTGTTTGGCAAGATGGAATGCAGTTGGTTGTTGATGTTTATCGGCAAACATCCAATTACCCATCAGAAGAAAAATTTGGATTACAGAGCCAAATTCGCCGCGCTGCAGTGTCTGTTCCGGCAAGTATCGCTGAAGGGCATGCCAGAGGTACAAGACGTGAGTATCACCGATTTACTAATATTTCCATGGGTTCACTTGCAGAACTTGAGACGCATATCTTGCTGAGTGAGAGTTTGGAATATTTGTCCAAGGAGCAATCAACAGAGCTTTTAGTAAAGTGTGATGAACTCGGACGGATGTTAAGAGGCCTACTTAAGAAGCTGGCTTCACAATCCCCTAGCCCCTAGCCCCTAGCCCCTAGCCCCTAGCCCCTAGGCCCAAATATATGTCCTACACCGATTTTTCCGACCTCTCATCCCTGCGCCTGCAGGCGACTACGGATAAGAACAGCAGCCAGGCGCTGGAAAAAGCCGCGCAGCAGTTCGAGGCCTTGTTCCTGCAGATGATGCTCAAGTCCATGCGCGATGCCGGTGGCGGTGAGGGGCTGTTGGATAATGACCAGACTCGCCTGTATCAGGATATGTTCGATAAGGAGCTGAGTCTCAGCCTCAGCCGTGCCGAGAACGGCATCGGGCTGGCCAAGATGATGATCCAGCAAATCCAGGCAGCGATGCCTGATCCCCAGCCTGAATCCGCCCAGCCCGATGCTGCGCAAGCCGTGTCGGCGGGCTTTGCGGTACCGTCACGCGGTCTGCACAGCTTCCAGCGGGATCCTCTCGATGCACAGAACGAAGCCGCTGCCATGGCCAGCGACAAAGCACCCGAAGCTGGCCAGAATTTGCCGCAGTTTGATTCGCCCGAGCAATTTGTTGCCGCCATGTGGCCGCATGCCCAGCAGGCCGCCGACAGGCTCGGCGTCGATCCCCGCGCGGTGTTGGCCCAGGCTGCCCTGGAAACCGGTTGGGGCAGGGCAGTGATCCAGCATCCAGACGGCAGCAGCAGTCATAACCTGTTCAATATCAAGGCCGATCACCGCTGGGATGGGGAGCGGGTCAGCAAGCAGACCTTGGAATACCGCGATGGTGTGGCGGTCATGGAACAAGCCCGGTTCCGCGCCTACGACTCCTATGCCGACAGCTTCGAGGACTATGTGCGCTTCCTGCAGCAGAACGGCCGCTATCAGCAAGCCCTGGAGTCTGGCCCGGATATTGCATTATTCAGCGAGAGGCTACAGCAGGCCGGTTATGCCACCGACCCTGCCTATGCCAGCAAGATCCAGCG
>JACUTZ010000156.1 GCA_014859545.1 Gammaproteobacteria bacterium | reverse complement strand
ATGGGATTGCCGATCAGGTTTGAGAAACAGGGGCAAGGGGCTAACCCCTAGCCCCAAGCCCCAAGCCCCAAGCCCAAAAGCATTAACCGCAAAGGACGCGAAGATCGCAAAGTGTCCTGTTCGCTTGGCCCTTCCTAGCCCCTAGCCCCTAGCCCCTAGCCCCTAGCCCCTAGCCCCTAGCCCCTAGCCCCTTGCCCCTTACCGCCCCGGCTCATCTCCCCACAGCAGCTTGTGCAACTGCATCTGGAAGCGCACCGGCAGCCGATCGTCGAGGATCCATTCGGCCAGCTCGCGGGCCGCAATCTGCCCGTGACTGGGGGAAAACAACACCGCGCAGCGTGTACTCAACTCGTATTTATTGGCTATCGCCACCGCCCATTCGTAATCATTGCGATCACCAATCACAAACTTGACCTGGTCATGTGGCTGTAAGAAACCGATGTTTTCATAGCGATTGCGCCCGGCCTCACCGGAGAGTGGGGTCTTGATGTCCATCACCCGACTCACTCTGGGGTCTACCTGGGAGATATCCAGCGCGCCACTGGTTTCCAGCGAAACCAGATAACCCGCATCACAGAGCTGTTGCAACAGCACCAACACATCCCGCTGGGCCAGTGGCTCGCCGCCGGTGACGCAGACATGCCGCGCTCCGAGGCTGGCCACCTCCGCCAGGATCGCCTTCAGTGACCACCATTTACCGCCACTAAAGGCATAGCTGGTATCGCAATAATGGCAGCGCAATGGGCAACCGGTGAGACGCACAAATACCGTTGGCCATCCAACACTGTCGGCCTCCCCCTGCAGGGAGAGGAAGATCTCGCTGATCCGCAGGCGCTCGGCCGCTTTGTTTTCTGTCGTCATCCTGGAAACAACGGACTAGGGCAACTGCTGGAGCAGATTGCGGGCCTGTCCGGCCTCGGTGGAATTGGGGAATTCGTCGACCAGGCCCTGCAACACCGGACGGGCCTTGGCCGGTTGTTTCAGCGCATTCCAGCTATAGCCGATCTTGAGCATGGCCTCGGCACGCTTGGGGCTGCCTGGGAATTTATCGATCAGGTCCTGATAATCCTGGATCGCCTCGTCAAATTTGCGTTGGGCATAGCTTGCCTCGCCCAGCCAGTATTGGGCGATGTGGGCATAACGCCCATCCGGATATTCCTTGAGAAAATCACGAAAGGCGGTGGTGGCCTGTTCGTAACGCAGCTCGCGCAGTAGATCAAAGGCCTTCTGGTAGGCATCCCGCTCCTGCTGCATACGTGCCTCGTCCATCACTGGTGCAGCCGGGCCGGCAGGTGCCGCAAGCGGTGCCGGACTGTTTGCGGCAGCACCAGAACTGTCGCCAGCAGTCGCTGGCGTGGAGGGTGCAAGCATGGCACCTGTCCCTTCCCGCTCGATACGTGAGAGGCGGCGGTCGGTGTCCAGGTAGAGTTCACGCTGACGGTTGCGCAGGCCCTCGATAGTATTTTCCTGCTCCTCGACACGTCCGCGCAGTTGCTGGATCTCCCGCTCCTGGATATCCAGGCGCTGTGCCATCTCCATCAAACTATTACTGTTGAGCAGACGTTCCAGCTGCTGCAGGCGTTGTTCGACATTTTGCTCTGCATGCAGACCCTGGCTGAGCCCTGTCAACAACAGGGCCAAGCCCATCATCAGGCTTTGTTTCATCATCATCAATATCCTGAATAAAGTAACTCGACGCGGCGGTTCAAGGCCCAGGCATCCTCATGATGCCCCAGCGCAACCGGGCGCTCCTCACCAAAACTAATCACCTGCATCTGTGCGCCGGCAACCCCTTGCAGACTCAGCAGACGCTCAATGGTCTGGGCACGACGCTCACCCAGGGCCAGATTGTACTCGCGGCTACCGCGTTCATCGGTATGCCCTTCCAGTACCACGCTGATACGGGGATTGGCGTTCAGAAAGCGCGCATGTACCTCCAGCGCGGCCTGATCGGCCGCTGGCAGCTCGGCACTGTCGAAGTCGAAGTAAAAGACCCGCTTGGACAGAACGGACTCAGGGTCTGCCAGCGCCTCTTCGATCGGTCGCCCCTCAAAAAAGCCTTCGCCGACCGGGATCACGCTGGTTTCCACCCCGAGGCTGCCATCCGTCGGACTCACCCCGACGCTGCGTTCATCAACAATCACATCCTGCTGTTCTTCACGCACCGGGGTACTACAGCCCTGTAAGGCCATCAGCAATACAGAGGCCAAGCTTACCACCACCAGATTCCGTTTCATTACCAACCCCTTGTTACTCGGTTAAGGTCCAATAAATGGCGACCAGGCCGGTTCGCGTACATCACCCCGGCTGGCCCCCAGTCGCTGATGGGCACGTCCATCAGCCGATACCGCTTCCAACACCCCGCGATTGTGCCGTTCGGAGGCGTAGATAATCATGCTGCCATTCGGTGCAAAACTCGGCGATTCTTCCATCCCGGCATCGGTCAGCAGGCGCAACTGGCGACTTTCCAGATCCAGCAGGGCGATCCGGAAGCGATTGCCCTCGCCGTGCACCATCGCCAACTGACGACCATCCGGGGAAAAACGCCCACGCGCATTGTAATTGCCCTCGAAGCTCAGGCGTCGCGGGGGTCCATGCGGACGATTGCCCTGCAGGGCCTGCTGATACAGTTGCGGGCGGCCACCACGGTTGGAGGTAAACACCAGTGATTGGCCATCCGGTGCCCAGGATGCCTCGGTATCGATACTACGGCTATTGGTGATACGGCTCAGTTGGCGGCTGGCCATGTCCATGATGTAGATCTCGGGATGGCCATCCCGCGACAGGGTCATCGCCAGTGAACGCCCATCCGGCGACCAGGCCGGGGCACTGTTGATCCCACTGAAACCGGCCAGCTTCTCGCGTTGGCCGGTGGCCACATTCTGCATGAAGATCTGCGAGCGCCCTTCCTCGAAGGAAACATAGGCCAGACGGCGTCCGTCCGGGGCCCAGCTGGGTGACATCAGGGGCTCGCGAGAGCTGAGGATCACCTGTTCGTTGTGCCCATCCGCATCGGCCACCGCCAGACGGAACATCCGCGCATCATTGACCTGCTCCACCACCACATAGCTGACCAGGGTATCAAAGGCACCCTTCTCGCCGGTGAGCTTTTCATACACGATGTCGCTGATCTGATGGGCCAGTTTGCGTAGACGGTTGGGCGGCACCGCAAGGCTGTAACCCGCCAGTTGCACCCCGCGCAACACGTCAAACAGCTGGAATTGGACCAGTACCTGACCGCCGGCCTGGGGCTGCATCCGGCCGATCACCAGATGGTCCATGCCGAGCGCACGCCAGCGGGCAAAGTCGAGCTGATCGGCCTGGGTCGGGGCGGCGGGCAGGCGATCCTGGGCTAGCGGTGCAAAGCGCCCGCTGCGGGCCAGATTGGCATGGATGATGGTGGAGATCCGGTCATCATAGACCCGCTCGGAGGCAAAGGGCACGATGGCGATCGGCATCGCCCCTTCCACCCCACCGCTGATCTCGATCACCAGGCGTGCCTGGGCAGGCAGTGCGATCATCAACAGGCCGGCCAGTAGCACCCACAAAAAAGTCGTCTGTTTCATCATCTCCATCCCAGCTTTTCATGATTGCGGCGGGCACCCGCACTACTGCCCAGGCCGACTATGGCCGAAAATTAAACTGTATTTCCCGTGAAAACAGCGCCCGGTCTGCTGGAAGGGGTAGCGGCGAAGATCTTAGCACCGCATTTTCCACCGAACGCTGAAAGGCCGCATCCCCATCACAGCGGGTGGCTTGCACCCGCACCACCTCACCATCGGGCAGCTGAGTGATCAGCACCGTACACAGGGTGCCGCGACTGCCATCGGGACGCAACCAGTTACGCCTTACCTTATCACTGATCTGTGACACATATTCATTCTGCAGGCGATCCAGCTGGGCCTGGCGCTGGCGCTGTGCCTCCGCGTCCAGGCGGCGCTGCTCGGCGGCCATTTGCTGGCGCAGGGCCTCTTCGGCCTGACGTTTGGCCTCTGCCTCGGCCTGGCGTCGGGCTTCGACCTCAGCCTTGCGTCTGGCCTCCTCTTCGGCCTGGCGTTTAGCCTCTGCCTCGGCCTGGCGTTTAGCCTCTGCCTCGGCCT
>JACUTZ010000155.1 GCA_014859545.1 Gammaproteobacteria bacterium | reverse complement strand
AGGCCAGCGCCGGGTCCCTGTTGGTCAGCAGCAGGGTCAGCAGGTCATGGACGGAGCGCATTTGATCGCCAAAGGGCAGGGATTCGGAACCACGGAAGAACAGGCCCTTTTCCAGGTTGCCCATCACCGCCGCCTCCAGCTGGGTATCGATACAGAACTGCCCGGAGGCGGCATCGCCATCCTTCAGGCCGCAGTGGGTCAGGCATTCAAACCAGACCGCGCACTTGCCCTTTTCCGGGGTGGCGCGTGAGCGCACCTTTTCCTCGCGTTCCAGGTATTTCTTCAGCCAGGGGGTCAACACCGCACGGGCCGGTAGGCCAGCGGTGCTCATGAAGGTAACAATCTCTTCCGGCTTGGCCTCCAGCAACACCTTCTTGAAGGTGGGATGGGCGTCGCCCTCGTTAGTCACTGCGAAGGGGGTGCCGATCTGCACCGCACTGGCACCCATGCCAAACAGTTCCTTGATCTTGGCGAAGGAGTTGACACCACCGGCCGGGATCAGCGGGATTGCATCGAGCTTGAGCGCCTCGAAAACCTTGGGGATCTCTTCCAGGATGCGCGGGAAATCATAGCGGGGGTTGGTGATGTCTTCCGGCTTGGGTGCGCCCAGATGGCCGCCGGCATAGCGGGGGTGTTCAAGGATGATCGCATCGGGCAATACGCCCTTGCGCAGCCAACGCTTGAGTACCGCGCGTACCCCGCGCTCCTCGGAGAGGATTGGCAGCAAGGCCACCTCGGGATAATTCTTGGTCAGTTCCGGTAGCTCGAAGGGCAGCCCAGCACCCATGATGATGCCATTGGCACCACTTTCGCAGGCCTGCTTGACCAGCTCGGGATAACGGTCCACCGCACGCATCACGTTCACCGCGATAAAACCATCGGGACCGGCGATTTCGCGGGCGGCGCGGATCTCGCGATCCAGTGCCTCCAGATTGGTGTCGTCGATCAGCTTGCGATCCTTGGTGCGATGGGTGCGTTCCATCAGATCCGGGTGATGTACCCGCAGATCGATGCTGGCGATGGTGCCGATCGCCCCTTCCTTGGCTACGTTGCCGGCGAGACTGTGGGCCGAAACACCCACGCCCATGCCACCCTGAATGATGGGGAGCAGTTCACGGTCACGGATTTTCAGTAGAGGAAAGAGTGAATCGATCATCGAACACCTGAAGGTAAAAGTGCAAAAAGGGGGGTATCATACCGCATGCTTGGCCATTGATCTGTACGATTATACTAGCAGTCTCGTGCCTTCGCCCTATTACTCCAGCCAAACAGGACCAGCATGACGCTAACCCAGACCACAACGGCAGACTTTCACTCCGTTATCGCCTACCCATTGCATGGGAATTGTTATCTCAATATCACCAGCGAATGTACTCTACGTTGTGGCTTTTGCCCCAAATACAAGCGCAGCTGGGAAATACAGAGCTACGACCTGCGCCTGCACCGGGAGCCCACGGTGGACGAGGTGCTGGCCGCGCTGGGTGATCCGACCCGCTACCAGGAGGTGGTGTTCTGTGGTCTGGGCGAGCCGACGGTGCGTTACCCCGAGGTGCTGGCGATTGCCCGTGCGATCAAACAGGCGGGGGGGCGGGTGCGCCTCAATACCGATGGCCTGGCCAGCCTGCGTGAAGGGCGGGATGTCAGTGCCGAGTTGGCCGAGGTGATCGACAGGGCGTCGATCTCGATGAATGCCCACAACGAGGCAGTCTATATTCGTCATACCCGTCCGCGCCTGGAGGGGGCCTATGCGGCGATGCTGGACTTTGCCAGCCGTGCCCAGCAGGCAGGGATCGACGTGACCCTCACCGCCATTGATGGCCTGGAAGGGGTGGATGTGGCCGCCTGTGAGCGGATCGCCACGGAGATGGGACTGAAATTTCGTCGCCGGGTGCTGGACCAGGTGGGTTGAACCGTTGCCTGCGGGTATCACCGGGGTGTGGCAAAAAACGGCGCACCGCAGAGACGCAGAGGTCGCAGAGATAATGCTGGTCGGATTGCGGTTTGACTGCTCGCCACGACGATGTTTGCAATACTTGGCGGGTATGCGCTTTCCAACAAGGCGCGCAATCAATGCGGTTTTCTCTGCGTCCTCTGCGTCTCTGCGGTGAATGATTTTAGGTGGTTGGATATACCTCATCCCCCTCTTCGCCAGCGATGAAAGCGTTCCAGCAGGCGCAGCGCCCATGCGGGGCTGTGGGCGCGTCGCCATACCCCGGCGCTATTGCGCACCGCCTCGCTCCAGCCAGGATAGCTGTGGATGGTGCCGAGGATGCGGTTCAGGCCGATCCCCTGCTTCATCGCCAGCACGAACTCGGCCAGCAGTTCGCCGGCATGACTGCCGACGATGGTCACCCCGAGAATGCGATCCTTGCCGGGCGGGGTCAGTACCTGGACAAAGCCTCGGGTCTGCCCCTCGATGATGGCCCGATCCAGCTCCTTAAGTGGGTAGTGGCTGATCTCAACGGCGATGCCCTGGGCTGCAGCCTCGGTGAGATTCAGCCCCACCCGCGCCACCTCCGGATCGGTATAGGTCACCCAGGGGATCACCCGGTAGTCGGCGGCAAAGCGTTTAATCCCGGAGAACAGCGCATTGACCGTGGCATACCACGCCTGGTGGCTGGCGGTATGGGTAAATTGATAGGGGCCGGCCACATCGCCGCAGGCCAGGATGCTGGGCTGACTGCTGCGCAGCCAGGCATCGGTATGGATGGTGCCGTCCGGGCGCAGCGTGACCCCCAAGGCCTCCAGTCCCAGGCCCTCGGTATTGGCACGTCGTCCGATGGCGCAGAGTAGGAGATCAAAGGGCAGGGCCTGTGCCTCGCCGTCCTGCTCCAGCCAAAGCTGTTGTTGCCCGGCGGGGTCTTGCTCGCAGCGCCGCGTCTCGCTGTTGAGCCGGATCCGGACCCCATCGGCGCGCAGTGCATCGGCCAACAGTTCACTGACCGCCGCATCCTCACGCGGCAGCAGGCGCGGTCCGCGCTGGATGATCGTCACCTCACTACCGAGCCGGGCAAAGGCCTGGGCCAGCTCGCAGCCGATCGGCCCGCCGCCCAGCACCGCCAGTCGCCTGGGCAGGGCCTGCAGCGACCAGAGGCTTTCTGAGCTGACGTGGGCAACGGTGTCGATGCCGGGGATGGCCGGGATCACCGGGCGCGCCCCGGTGGCGATGATGATGTGGCGGGCACTTAGCCGTTGCTCGCCTCCGGCGGTATCAATGGCCACCTGCCAGGGTGAGTGAAGCCGGGCGCGGCCCTGGATCACCTCTACCCCCAGCTTGCTATAGCGTTCCACCGAATCATGCGGGGCGATGTGGTCGATACTTTCGCGCACCCGCGCCATCAGGCGGGGAAAATCCAGCTCGGCGGGGGCGCTGCGGATGCCGTATTCCCCGGCGCGGCCCTGCTCGGCCATCAGCCGGGCAGCGTGGATCAGGGTCTTGGACGGCACACAACCAGTATTCAGGCAATCGCCGCCCATCTCGCCGGATTCGATCAATGTGACCCTGGCGCGCAGCGCGCTGCCCAGATAGGCGGACACCAGCCCGGCGGCACCGGCGCCGATTACGATCAGGTTGCGATCGAAGTGTTTGGGGCGGTGCCAGGCGGGCATGACCTAGTGCACCCGGTAGCCGTCATGGCAGGCGACACATTGGCGCATCACCCGCGACAGCGCGCCGAAGGCCGAAGCCATGCCACCCTCCACCTCGGCGTCCCTGGCGACCACCGCAAACTGGCTGGCAGCCTGGTGCATGGCGGTACCGGCCTGACGCATGCCCTCGGGCATCACCTGGGCCATGTGTGCCGCACCGTGGCTGTTGAGGGAGCTCATCCCCAGGCGCTGCTCTGCCAGATCGGCCGCCTGCTGGAATTTTTGCTCGGAAAGCAGGCGGGTGATGCCTTCCAGGGCAAGCAGGTGATCGCGCATGTTTGCCAGCATGTGCTGGCGCATTATCTCGGGCATCTCAACCTTTTGGCGCGGGTCGCTGGCCTGTGCTGGCATGGCAAGAGGGAGTGCAAGGCAAAGCATGAACAATGCAGAAAATCGCATGACGGACTCCGATGATGCGGATTGTTGTGGGACAAGCGGTGATTGTAGGCGAGA